>NZ_SPPK01000002.1:361712-723425 GCF_004569505.1 Dysgonomonas mossii | reverse complement strand
ACTTTTTCTGCCATAATTTAACAAACAAAAATCCTTATTATATCAGATAAATTTAGCAAAGAAAAATACCCCTAGAATATAATAATAAAGGGACACTTCATATACATGAAGCATCCCTTCTCTTTTAGTCAAACTTTGCAAATAAGCGTTAGATAGCGTTTATTTCTTTCAGAACAGCATTTGTTTTGTGAACGGCTGCTGCTGATGCTTCAAATTTTTCTTTTTCGTCTGCTGTAAGTTTAAGGTCGATAACTTTTTCCCATCCGTTTTTACCTAAAACTACAGGCACACCAATACAAATATCATTTTGTCCGTATTCTCCTTCAAGAGACACGCAACAAGTAACTACCTTTTTCTGATCGTGAAGGATAGCTTCTACCACATAAGCTCCGGCAGCACCCGGTGCATACCATGCCGATGTACCAAGCAATCCGGTAAGAGTAGCACCACCAACCATCGTATCGGCAACAACTTTATCCAATGCCTCCTTAGATAAAAGGTCTGTTACAGGAATACCTTTATATGTAGCCAAACGAGTTACAGGGATCATTGTTGTATCTCCGTGTCCACCTATTACCATACCTTCTACTTCATTCGGATTGCATCCCAATGCTTCGCTTAAGTAATATTTGAAACGTGAGCTATCCAATGCACCACCCATACCTACAACACGGTGTTTAGGAAGACCTGTCACTTTAGATGCAAGATATGTCATTGTATCCATTGGGTTGGATATGATAACAAGAACAGCATTCGGTGAGTATTTAAGGATATTTTCTGCTACACTCTTCACAATACCGGCATTTACTCCGATTAGTTCTTCACGAGTCATACCCGGTTTGCGAGGAATACCCGAAGTAATAACAACTACATCAGAGTTAGCTGTTGCCGCATAGTCGTTAGTCACACCTTTTACACGTGTATCAAATCCCAACAACTGTACAGTCTGATTCATATCGATAGCTTTACCTTCCGATACACCTTCTTTTACATCAAGCATCACTACTTCATCAGCCACTTCATTAAACGCAAGAACGTTTGCACATGTAGCACCTACATTTCCGGCACCTACTACTGTTACTTTAGACATAATAATTTGATTTAATATATTAATTAATAATTTGATTCTTTCATATTGCAACAAGACTGAAACAGATACTAAACAATCTCGCCTAAAAGCCTAACAAATGTACATGCTTATTCTGAAATAAAGAAGATTTTGCTCGTCAAAAATACCCCTATTTTATTAAAAAAAGCGAAAGGTTTTTAAATGCCTTTTGTTCAATCTGTATAAATCCGTTATATTTGTAGTCGCAGATTTTTAACATCATCATGGATACAGAAAAAAAGAGTAATTCGAAAATATTAATTGGAATAATAGCCCTGCTTATTCTGGGAATAGGCATAGCTAGTTACTTTATATTCAACCAGAAGACTCAAATCGACGAACTGCAACAGGAAAGTGTTCTGAACAAACAGCAGCTGGAAGACGAGTACGAGAGCCTGTCGATGCAATACGAAGGGTTTAAATTGAATATAAAAAACGATTCACTTCTACAAAAGCTAACAAATGAACAAACTAAAGTTCAACGGTTACTTGAAGAGTTGAAGACTGTGAAAGCTGAAAATAAAGCTGAGATTTCCCGCTTGAACAAAGAGCTGGCAACTCTGCGCCAAATATTAAAGTCGTACATCGCACAGATCGACTCATTAAACAGGGCAAATGCTCAGCTAAGACAAGAAAAGCAGGAGATAACAAATAAGTATCAAGAAACATCAAAAACACTGAATCAGGTAACTCAGCAAAAGCAAGACTTGACCGAAAAAGTCACCAAAGCGGCCAAACTGGATGCAACGAATATAAGCGTGCAAGCTACAAACAGCAAGGGAAAAGTACAAAAGAAAATAAATAAAGTAGAGCAGCTGATAATCAATTTTACAATAACAAAGAATATTACTGCCGAGCCGGGTGAACGTACTATATATGCACGTATCATGAAACCCGATGATGATGTATTGACCAAAAGCAGAGCGAATACATTCGCTTACGAGAATGGAAATATCAATTACTCCATCAAGCGGGTTATAGAATACGGAGGCGAAGAAGTAGGTGTTACCATGTACTGGAATGTAGAAGAATATCTGATGCCGGGAACATACCGTGTAGATATTTTTGCTGATGGCAATAGAATAGGCAGTAGATCTTTCTCATTAGAGAACTAAAACCTTATTGATATATAAATGCAAATAGTAGAAGCTACTACAGACCATATTTATAATATCCAGGTACTATCAAATGTTATTTGGCCCGCTACATTTAGCAACATTCTTTCGCAAGAGCAGATAAGCTACATGATGGATATGATGTATAGTACGAGTTCGTTGGAAAAGCAGATGAATGAGTTAAATCATCACTATCTATTAGCCGAGGAAGATGGTGAATATTTAGGCTATTTATCATACGAGCTGAACTACAAAGGCACGCCAATAACCAAAATACACAAAATATATGTACTGCCTTCTATTCAAGGTAAAGGTGTAGGTCGCTTGTTTATAGATGCGGTGAGTAAACTTGCCCAGAAGAATAACAATACGCTTCTTTCGCTGAATGTAAACCGATACAACAAAGCGATTGATTTCTACAAACGAATGGGCTTCGATTTTTTCACAAGTGAAAATATTGACATCGGCAACGGATTCCTGATGGAAGACTATGTGATGAATAAAGACTTGTAACTAGTCGATAATAATATCAAATTGGTTTAGCAACCCCGCCAATCCATCTTTAGAAAAACATGCTTTTTTGATCTGATTCTGACTCAGATCTATTGAGTAATTATATGCAGTGGTAAAATCCACTTCCTGAATATTGGTATTATAAAAGATTGCTTCTTCTAAATCTGCTTCCAAAAATTTTGATTGTTTGAGGTCGGCTCCTCCAAAGTCAACTCCCTTTAATGAAGTATCCTTAAAACGAGTCTTACTCATTTTTCGCTTTTCGAAAGAGGCATAATCGAGTATGCAATTTTCAAAGTCGACATGAAAAATAAAATCGTGGCAATGATTAAATTTCACACCAAGCATCTTACAATTCTTAAAATGGATATTATTCAGAGTAGACTGATTGAGATCCGCCATCGACAAATTACAATCTATAAAAGAACAGTCCGTAAAAGTACAAGTGATCAGCTTCGAGTCCGAGAAATCGCATTTCGAAAAAGTACAATTATCAAAGGACTTCTTATGTAATCCTTCTACATAAGATTTACCTTCAAAGATTATGTCTTCACTAACAGTCATACCCTCTCCTACTCTCTGATTATTTTCACTTCTCCAGTTTTACCCAATTTTATGATACTCGATGCTTTCGATTTGCTTGTATCATCCTGCCTGTATTTTACAATATAATCTACACCTTGCTTTATCTCTTCACTTATATCATCAAAGTTAGCCGGTGCAGGCTCCCCGCTGATATTAGCAGATGTAGAAACCAAGGCTTTCCGAAAACGCTTACACAACTCTTGAGAAAACTTTTCTTTTGTGACACGGATAGCGAGACTACCGTCTTCTGCCATCAAATTAGGTGCAATATTTCGTGCACCATCATAAATTATGGTCAATGGTTTTTCGGATAACTCTATCAGATCCCACGCTAAAGAAGGAACTTCATCGATATAATAATCGAGCTTGATAGGATTATCGAGCAGAGTAATAAGGGCTTTACTATCAACCCTTCGCTTTAGTTCATATACACGATGTACAGCTTCCTCGTTGGTAGCATCACAACCTATTCCCCATATCGTATCGGTAGGATACAAAATCAATCCCCCAGACACAAGCACTTCAAAAGCCTTCTTTATATCTTCTTCCATAATTTATTTATCGTTAAGCAACTGAGAAAGATAAACATCTTCAAACTCTTCACCTCTTTGCAACCAGTCTTTCAATATTCCGACAGATTGATACCCAGCTTTCTCAAACAAGCTGATACTATTGGTATTGCTTTGGGCTATATATGCATATATTTGGTGAAGGTACAAAAAGTCGAAAGCATAGTTGCTCATCAGTTCCAAAGCTTGTTTGGCAAAGCCTCTTCTGCGATAGTCATCATCAATGAGGATGCCAATACCGGCTCTGCGGTTATGAGCATCGATATCGTAAAGATCAATGGTTCCGATAGTGGCTTTCTCTTCTACGAGGTCTATCATCAGGCGCAATTGTTTGCTTTGATATATATCCATCTCCAAAGAATCATTGATGTACTGCCTCAGCACCAATTTGGAATACGGGGCCAAAGTATTGCCATGATACCACAAGACTGTAGAATTTTCCCAACGATATAAGATTTCTAAATCTTCGGGTTCTACGGCTCGCAAAACGATATCTTTGTTTTTCAATAGCATTTTGTAAAAGACTTAGTAGTTAATAACTTCCTCTCTCAAACATTTCGCCCAAGCGTATAAAGAAATTCTTCTTTCTTCTCCTCGCTCTTTGGCTTTCTCCCGAAGACATCATTATATTTTCGAAGGAAACTTCTCCTCTTTCCATCGCTTTTATCGCATGATATATCACCCCCCAATCAGGAAGTCCTCCCAAATTGCGGTCGTCAATAAACAAATCTGCTGTTAATTTCCGAGACGCTGTTAACGAATCTTCCTCGGGATAATTCTTATTAGCTGCATAAAAATGCAACCCTTTATTTTTACAATAATCTACTGCTTCCTGCAACAGGCTGCCGTCTCGCACTGTCCAAAGAATAAGGATATGTCCATCTTGCTGCAACTGCAAAAGTGTTTCGATTGCAAAAGGAATGGGACGTCCGATTTTGGGATACTCATGTTCGACGATTGTTCCGTCAAAGTCTACTGCAATAACCATTTTATTTAATCTTTTATTTCTGATGTAGTATCGTTAGCTTCTTCTAAGGTCTTTCGGTTAGGATAACAAAAAAACAATGCAAATATAATTATAATTGTCATATAAACAGAGTTCTTTGAATCAAAGAGATACAGTCCCGCTATGTTCAATATAGCCGCCGCATCTAGTACAAACATACGCAAAATATAGGCAGGAAGATACTTCTCGAGAAACTTCTTGTGCTCCAACTCTGCTATCCTCCGATACTGAGTATGGAATAGTTTCAATGCGATTGGAATACTAGCCAACGATATTAGAATTGTATATTGTTCAAACACAACATTCGTATTTGTCGCGGTACCAAAAGTTAAACCCTTAGAGAATAATATAAATGTTAAAACAGTCAACAGCAAAAGAATGTTCGCCCAGAATAACAACATTAATGTTTTATATAGCTTTCGTTCTTTATTCTCCATTATGATTTTTACAATTTATATGACTCATTAAACAATGTCCTGTTCAGGATAGAGCGCCCCAATGTTACTTCATCGGCATATTCTATTTCATCTCCGATAGAAATCCCCCGTGCAATCATAGAAACCTTTATATCGAAAGATGATAATTTTTTATAGATATAGAAGTTGGTGGTATCGCCTTCCATCGTAGTACTTAATGCCAAAATAATTTCTTTCACATCACCCTTGGCTACACGTGCCACCAGGCTGTCTATCTCCAGATCGGAAGGGCCTATTCCATCTATCGGCGATATAATACCTCCCAACACATGATACAAGCCTTTGAATTGCATTGTATTCTCAATAGCCATTACCTCTTTTATATTCTCTACAACACAGATGGTGGCTGCATCACGAGACTTATCCAAACAGATAGGGCAAATTTCGTCATCACATATATTATGACAAACATTGCAATACTTCACTTCATGCTTCAAAGAAACCAATGCCTGAGCGAAACCTTCTACCATAGCATTGTCCTGCCTCAACAGATGCAAAATCAACCTCAAAGCCGTTTTACGCCCTATTCCGGGAAGCTTTGCGAATTCATTTACTGCATTTTCTAATAAAGCTGATGGATATTTTTGATTCATGATGCCTGAAAATTTTCGGATGCAAAGATAAGAATTATTTAAGGGATTTTCTCACTGATTCAAGACATCTTAAATCTATTTAAATATTATAAGAAGGTATTTTTAATACAATTAGAGAACAAGGCAGACTGCTTTCACTCTTTCTGACAACTCGGACAAAAGTAGATTGTACCACCCAGATATGCTTCCTTTACAATATCGCTTCCACAGATGGGGCATGGCTCTTTGTATGTTTTCTTGGATAAAAGGGTTCTATATTTACCCCAATTACCATAAAAATCCTTTTCAGTGTCACGGCCTCC
This sequence comes from Dysgonomonas mossii, assembly GCF_004569505.1. Lineage (NCBI taxonomy): Bacteria > Pseudomonadati > Bacteroidota > Bacteroidia > Bacteroidales > Dysgonomonadaceae > Dysgonomonas > Dysgonomonas mossii. Next base: position 717,158 of record NZ_SPPK01000002.1, on the reverse strand, counting down.
TCTATCGGTCATATTACGCAAAGTAACCTTCAGCGAATGGAACAAATCTCCTTTTTCGAGATCAGACATTGTAGATATTTTCCGTTTGGGATGTATTCCTGCTTTGAAAAAGATATCTTGTAAAACACCATTACCCAAACCGGGAATCCGTTGTTGAGTACCAAGCAAGGCCTTTACCGACATATCTTTTTGTACACCGGCAAAGATTGAATCAAAATACGCCTCATCAAAAGCATCGCTCAATGGAGAAATACTGTTCAGACTTCCGGCATGATATACATTTTGCAACTGTCCCTCATAGGCATATATGGCTCCATACATAGATACTGTAAAAGCAAGACATGTCATATCCTCAAACAATATCAAAAGCTGGTGTTTCACCGGATATGTCTCGGTTGCCGTATAATATTTAAGGTTTGTACCGTCACTTATCGAAATATAAGTATCCTTGTCGCAGATAATATCAACAAAAGCTCCATGTCCTCTTACTGATTCTACTTCTCGCCCAACAAGTATATTACGATACAAAGCTGGGTTGCCATTGTACCATGTAAATTTGTGTGGACTGGTTGCCTGAATAACTTTTGCTATTCGTTTTCCTGTCAGGATGGTTTCAGCTTGTGAACTTATCGTTGCCGATTCGGGTATTTCTATCATACCTACACTTATAGGTTAATAATATAATAGTAGTTTTAGGATGCAATCGATGATGCTTTTATATTTTCCTCAAACGAATTTAGTTTATTTTTTTCACCCGCCAACCATATTACGTCGCCTTCTTGGAACACAAAGTCGGAAGTGAAATTAATAATAGATTCATCTCCCCTATCGATACCAATCACCATACATTCTGTTTTTTCGCGGATACCGGCATCTACAATAGATTTATCAATAAGCGGAGATCCCGGTTCTACAAGATACTGGGATAAGCATATATGATATTCGGCTTCTTCCTCCATGAGCAAATCCTGCTCGGTCTTTTCCTCCAAATATTGAGACAGCTTTTGCATTTCCTCATCCGAGCCCGAAACAACTAATTTATCAAATGGATATATACGTGTGTTTCCATCAGGGATATTAATCTTATTGCATCCTCTTACGATGGTTACAATATTTACACCTGTTTTTTGTCTAAAGTCTAATTCCCGCAAGGTTTTTCCGATATTGGAAAACGACTGAGATATTTCAAATTCAGCGATATGTATATTCTTCGAACGCAGATCATTCGCTACAGTTGGTAGAATCGCTGCATTTTTCTCTTTTAATTTTTGTTTCAGGTTTAGATTTTCAAGAAATCGCGCCTCGATCCTACGAGACTGAGCCTTGAACCCTTGAGAGAATATAATCAACGTTACAACAACCAATGAGATAATAACCATCAATATTGTAAGCCTTGGGAATAGAGGAATCAATACCATTAGCACTAATACAATACAGATAATAATCCGGAACACAATCAACGAAACCAATGCTCCTCTGTTTAGTCGGTTATCCTTCCACAGATTTTTGAACTCTTCGGAGCGATTTTTCTTCATCATAATGGCACGTAAGAATGGAGCCATCAGAGTGAGTGTGATAATTGCTGCTAAAATCTGTCCCCAGATACTTCCGGGCACGTACTCTACAATATATGGTGTGATAAAATTCTGGAACACCAACAAGATAGCCAAAGATATAGTGAAATATACAGCGACTAAAGTGAGTATGCTTTTGAGTAATTTCTTCCAGTCATTTTGCTTATTCACGGTATCGTATCCCGATGCTCCATATCCATCTTTAATCTTGGCAAATTTATCGGGAACCCTCTTTTCCAACCAGCCGTATGCCGTATCGGAGAGCTTAATACAATACGGAGTAGTGAATGTTGTAATTACCGACACTGCTACTATGATCGGATACAGTGTATCTGTAATAACACCAAGACTAACGCCCAAAGTAGCTATAATAAAGGAGAACTCCCCTATCTGTGCGAGACTGAATCCCGACTGCATCGCCACTTTCAGGCTCTCACCCGAAGCCATGACACCTAATGTTGCAAAAATAATCCGTCCGATAAGCACAACCAAAGTAAGAATTATCACCAGCACGCCATATTCGGCAATAATAGCCGGATCGATCATCATACCCACAGATACGAAGAAGACAGCACCAAACAGATTCTTCAGAGGTTCCATGAGGTGCTCGATATGTTTAGACTCGATTGTCTCTGCCAATATAGATCCCATTATAAAAGCACCTAAAGCGGCCGAAAAGCCAACAATAGAAGCAAAGAGAACCATACCAAGGCAGAGCCCGATTGCCACAATTAACAAGGTCTCATCATTCAAATACTTTTTCAGCTTTTTGAGTATTGTGGGTATCATATAAATACCTACAATAAACCAAATAAGCATAAAGAAGAACAGTTTTACGACACTGTTTGCCAATTCACCGCTTTCTATATGCTGGCTCGACGCAAATGTTGTCAGCAAAACCATCATTATGATAGCCGCAATATCCTCAACAATAAGCATCCCGAACACGATTCCTGCAAACTTTTTCTTTTGCAGCCCCATATCATTAAAGGCTTTGATGATAATAGTAGTAGACGACATAGAGAGCATGCAGCCCAGATAAATGCTATCCATCCGGGTCCAATCATCTATGAGATTTACAATGAATAGCTGCCCCGCCAGGTAGCCAATTATTATCATAGAACCCAAGTTGATAAGAGTAGCAATAGAAGCTTTACCGCCAACGTCCATCAGTTTTTTGAAACTAAATTCGAGACCTAAAGCGAAGAGTAGAAAAATTACGCCAATCTCTGCCCAGATGCCGACATTACCCATATCGGATATTTCAGGTAGGGTTTTGAATATAGATCTTACACTTTCATCCGATGCTCCCGATATATCTATAACGAGTTTCTCTATGAATTTTTTGAAGTGAAGACTTGCCAAAAATCCTGCAACAATGTATCCCAATACGACAGGTTGTTTTAGCCATTTGAATATAATAGTAACTATTCCGGCAGTTATTAATATAATTGCCAGATCACTTATAAAATCAGGAAGGTGAGCCATATAATTTTATTTTCTGCAATAAAAATTCAGTATAATTTGATATAAAAATATTCGTTCTTGTTAACAGAACGTACAAAAATGAGGTTTTTTCGATGTCTAAAATTATCAAAAAAAAATGATTCTCGAAAATAAATAACCAAAAAGTCATAAATTGCATCCTTCGCTACTTTTACTTATTTTATCATTTTTATTGCATCAATAATATATTTATGTTAGCTTTGGTGCTAGTTTTTTTAGGTTCGATGTAAAAAAAACACTTACATAACATAATGATTCAAAACAATCCAGCTCTATTTTTACACTACAGACTGGAATTAAAACACAAAAAAATGAAAAAGATTATTTTATTAATTGTTTCCGTCATTATAGCAGGAAGCTATAGTTTTGCACAAGAGAAGGCTTATGCCCCAACTTCTTTTTGGGATCATTGGTTTATACAAGGTCAGGTCGGAGGATCTTATACCGTAAGCGAATTCCATAGCAAAGCTAAGTTTGGAGATCTCATAACTCCTCACGTAGCTATATCGGCAGGAAAATATTTCTCACCTGTAGCCGGAGCGCGTTTACAAGTGGGTGGATGGCAATCGAAAAACTATCTTGAATATACGTTAAATAAACAAGTGAAAACCGGAACTTACAAAGTGGATTATATACAAACAAGCGTTGATGGTTTACTTAATTTAACAAATCTATTCATGCCTTATAGCCCGGAGAGAGGTTTTAACCTGATTGGTATTGCCGGTATCGGTTATGCTCATGGTTTTGGAAAAGATAATATCGAAGGACTGGGAAGCATAGGTAGAACGAACAGCATTATACCACGCGTCGGATTTCAAGGAGACTTCCGTATAAGCGAAGCAGTAAGCCTTAACCTTGAGGTAATAGGCAACCTATATCCTGATAACTTCAATGGTGTGGTAGCCGACAAAAAATATGATGGTATTGTAAGTGCTCTTATAGGTCTTACTTACAACTTCACCAAAGGCGGGTTTAAGATGGTTGATGAAGCAGACCCTGCTGCAATCAGATCGATGAACGATAAGATCAACGAACTAAGAGGACAGATAGGAAGCAAAGATTCGGAAATCAGCAGATTAAAACAAGAGCTGGCCGTTAAACCTGAACCTCAGATCGTAATAGAAAAAACGAAAGAGATCAAGGAACAAACAGAAGTATTGATGAATGCTGTTGTTGTATTCCATATTGGTAGTGCAAAACTTGAAAAGAATCAAGATATCAACATTTACAATGCAGCTCGTTATCTGAAAGATAATCCACAGGTAAATGTTATAGTAACAGGATATGCCGACAAGAGCACAGGTACTACTGCTATAAACCAAAGACTTTCTGAACAACGTGCTGAGGCTGTAGCCAACGTGCTTGTAGAAGAGTATGGTATCTCAAGAAGCAGAATAACAACCAAAGCCAGCGGAGATAGAGAACAACTATTCCCTACTGATCAGTGGAATCGTGTAGTTGTATTTACTGCCGTTACAAAGTAAAAAGTTCCTGCAAAAATAAACAAGAGGCTGCCTCACTTTCGATGAGGCAGCCTCTTGTCATATAAGAACATTCAATTATTTTTCTTTTTCTACAATTTCCGAATCAATAAGCTTTACAGGCTTTGATTTTTTGCGAAGTTTCATATTCAGAAACTCTACAAGCAAAGAGAATGCAATGGCAAAATAAATATATCCTTTAGGTATTTCACCCACCACTGTTCCAAATATAGATAGGCTAGATAAATGTGCTGCTTCTACTATTAGCATAACCCCTATCAATATCAGAAAAGAAAGCCCCAACATCTGAATAGTGGGATGATCATTTACAAAACGGCTTACCGGTCCGGAGAATAACAGCATTACCATTACAGCCAAAACGACTGCCGTTACCATTATGGTCATAGCACCCACATAGCCAAACTCGCTGAAACTTACAAGTCCAACAGCAGTAAGTACACTATCAAAAGAAAAAACAATATCAAGTGCCACGATCTGGGCAATAACTCCCCAAAAACTGGTTTTTGACCTGGTTGTAACCGAATCACTTTCGCCTTCTAGTTTATGATGTATTTCAGTCACACTTTTGTATAATAGGAAAAGCCCTCCTACTAATATAATGATACTCTGCCCCGATATAGACCCATCGAGCCATTGTGTATCAAAACTAATAATAGGCTTGGTGAGCTTCATCAGCCACGATATACAAAAGAGCAAGGCAATACGAAAAAGCATAGCCAAAATAAGACCCACAGTACGGGCTTTGGGCTGCTCTTTGGCAGGAAGCTTAGCTGATACTATAGACAAAAATACAATATTGTCTATACCAAGTACAATTTCCAGAAAGGATAAAGTCAGAAGTGCAATCCACGCACTAGGCAAAAAGAACGTTTCTAGAATTTCCATCTTTATTTTTTTGTGTCAAAATTAATAAACATTTTGACACAAAAAAGAATCAATGTTTTTTTTCGAGATAGTCTTTTATTACAGCATTTCCGTCTGTCTTTATCAATCCCAGTATATACTGAATCTTAAGCTGCAGTTTTCTTAGTTTTGTTTTTAGTTTTATCTTCAATTTTGCTTTCTTAATACATTCTCAAGAGACAAATATAAAACACAAAATATACATATACAACTTATTAGGTTAAATATTAACTTCGTTTAATTTTATTTTTGTCAAGGCTACATATTAAAAAATATATTTATAAAATATGATGTATCTTTGTTTAAATATCAATAAATACATATAATCTCACAATATAGATGGCCATAAAGAAAAAGATAATCAACGACCCTGTTTTTGGTTTTATTACGATACCGAACCTGTTTTTATATAAACTGATTCAGCATCCTCTCCTCCAGCGGCTAAACCGTATCAGGCAAATGGGATTAGCTTTTTTTGTATATCCCGGAGCACAACACACACGCCTACACCATTCCATAGGGGCTATGTACCTGATGGATGAGGCAATAAAGGTTTTACGAATAAAGGGGCATGAAATAACAGACGAGGAGGCAAATGGAGCGTTAGCTTGCATATTGCTACACGATGTGGGTCATGGGCCGTTCTCTCATGCGTTGGAACATACGCTGACAAATGGTATTCATCACGAAGATTTTTCTTTGGCGCTTATGAATTACCTAAACAAAGAACTAAAAGGGGAATTAAGCACATGTATATCAATATTCAAGAATGAATATCCAAAAAAATTCCTGCACCAGTTAGTCAGCGGGCAGCTCGATGTTGATCGCCTCGACTATCTTCGGCGTGATAGCTTTTTTACAGGTGTGACCGAAGGAAATATCGGTTCGGCTCGTATCATAAAAATGCTTGATCTAAAAAACGACAAACTGGTAGTAGAAGCCAAAGGCATTTACTCTATCGAAAACTTCCTGACCTCGCGTCGGTTGATGTATTGGCAGGTGTACCTTCACAAGACGGCAGTTGCCGCCGAAAAGATGTTGATAAAAGTTCTGATACGAGCTAAAGAATTAACAAATAATGGAGTTAACTTATTTGCATCTCCTGCTTTGCAATATTTTTTACAAAAAAACATAGATAAAGCCTATTTCGAAAAGAAAATGGACGAAGTACTGCTTCACTTTGTTAAATTAGATGATAATGACATTTGGAGCGCACTAAAGGTATGGGCTGATCACGATGATGTTGTATTATCCAAATTGAGTGATTGCCTTGTAAACAGAAAATTGTTTAAGATAGAAATAACGAATGAAGAGCTTCCGGCCTCCTATATACAGAAGTATATAGAGCGATATATGAGTGAATTTAATATTACAGAAAATGAAGCGTCCTATTTCTGTTCATCAGATGTTATCTACACGAATATGTATAATGAAGTGGACGACAGCATCGATATTTTATATAATGATGGCACAATAAAAGACATATCTGAGGCTTCGGACATGCTGAATATACAGCTGCTATCAAAAAAAGTAGAAAAGCACTATTTTTCCTATCTTAAAATATTACCGACAAACAATTAAAATAAAGATATATTACTTTTGTACTTAATTATGAATATAGTACAGGTCGAACAATATATAGACGAGAACCAACTGTTAGAAGACGGTAGCAAGGTTATTGTAGGGGTTAGCGGTGGAGCAGACTCAGTCGCTCTACTGGATATCCTGCACACGCTGAAATATAAGTGTGTGGTGGCACATTGCAACTTTCATCTTCGGGGAGAAGAGTCTAATCGTGATGCTTTTTTCGTAGAAGAATTATGCCAGAAGTACAACCTTAAATATGAAAGGATAGATTTCGATACAGAGGCCTATGCCGAGATTCATTCTATCTCGATAGAAATGGCAGCAAGAGAATTGCGATATAGCTGGTTTGAACAAATAAGAACAATCCATCTGGCTGATAAGATTGCAGTTGCACATCATCGTGACGATTCGGTAGAAACCATACTGCTAAATCTGATCAGAGGAACAGGAATAAGAGGGTTGACCGGAATAGCTGCCCAAAACAATAACATCATTCGCCCTCTTCTATGCCTCAGCAGAAAAGACATCTTAGAGTATCTTAAAGACAGGGGACTGAAATATGTAGATGATAGCACCAACAATGAGGACTTGTATACACGTAATAAGATAAGGCTAAATATTATCCCATTACTGGAAACTATCAACCCATCGGTAAAAGATTCCATTATTCGTACAGGCGATCATTTATCGCAGGTGGAGAATATATATAATTTTTATATCCAACAGGTAAAGACTGATGTGTTGAGTGACGATAGCATCAATATCCGAACGCTGATTAAATATTTAGAGCCGGAAGCGATACTCTATGAGTTGCTTGCTCCTTACAATTTTAATACAGCAACAGTAAGACAAATTTTTGAATCGATAATAAGTCAATCCGGGAAGATATTTTACTCCGACACACACAAGCTGATTAAGGATAGGGAATTCTTTATAATAAAGAAAAGGGAGAAGCTCTCAGTAGACAGCTTTCTGATAAGGGAAGAAGATCGCTTGATGAACTATCCATTACAGCTATCTATCGAAACAATCCAAATAGATAATGGCTTTGTAATAGAGAAAAATAAAAATATTCTATATCTGGATAAAGATAAAATAAAATTCCCGCTAACACTCAGAAGGTGGCATCAAGGCGATTGGTTTATCCCATTCGGAATGAAGGGCAAGAAAAAGGTAAGCGATTATTTCACCGATCAGAAGTTTAGTTTGTTCGAAAAAGAAGAAGCCTGGCTACTTTGCTCAGAAAATGATATTGTGTGGATTGTCAGCGAACGTTCCGACGATCGATTTAAGATAGACAAATCTACCAAGCAAATCCTAAAAATACAGATAACAGATAATCCATTATAAAAAAGCACCTCTATCTATAAAAAGATGAGGTGCTTTTGTATTTAGTTTGACTCTTATTTCAATTCGTACCCAGCTTCCTTTGCGTATGCTTTTTGGGTATTTGCTAACTGCTCAAAACTCGCATTATAAGCATCCATTTTAGCATCATATTCGTCCGAAATCTTATCGAACTCTTCGTCCGAAGACTCTTCTGTTAAAGTAGTATATTTCCTTCCGGCTTCTACGATTGCTCTTAGATCTTGGTATGTTTTCAAAGCAGCATTTTTAAATTCCTCTGCACCTTTTGGAGCTTCTAAGGCTTTCACAATATCTAGTTCAGCGTCTATCTTTACCAATGCACTATCTGTTGCAGCAGCAATACTTTCATAAGAACCGGAAGCAATAGCCGCAGAAAGAGTCTCTGTATACGAATCGCTTACATGAGAAATCGTCTCATTCGCCTCTACAATTGTATCGTTAAATTTAACAGGAGATGTTCCTCCACAAGAAGTTAAAATAAGACTTACTGTGAGTAATGATAATAATAATTTTTTCATTTCTAATTATGTTAAGATTTTTAATAAGAAATCAAAGATAGCTAAAACATATATTGAAGCCAATCTTTTAGGAAGATAAGGCTCTCTTCTTAGCCAAGAACTCTTTGATTCCTCCGATATGCTCACGCACTTTTTTATCCGAAAATTCATAGACTTTTGTCACCAGCCCATCCAAGAAATCACGGTCGTGGGAAACAAGGATAACTGTTCCATCATAGTCTAGTAAAGCATTCTTCAGCACCTCTTTAGTCTTCAAGTCCAAGTGGTTTGTAGGCTCATCGAGAATAAGCAGATTTACAGGTTCAAGCAACAGCTTTATCATAGCTAAGCGTGTTCTCTCCCCTCCCGAAAGTACTTTTACTTTCTTCTCCGAATCGTCCCTGTTAAACATAAACGCTCCCAGAATATTACGAATTTGAGTACGTATATCCCCTTCGGCAACCCGATCGATAGTCTCAAAAACTGTGAGATCTTCATCTAACAAATCAGCCTGATTCTGTGCAAAATAACCGACCTGTACATTATGTCCTAAAAGTATACTGCCATCGTATGATGTTTCGCCCATCACGCATTTTACAAATGTAGATTTTCCTTCTCCGTTCTTTCCTGCCAAAGCAATTTTCTCGCCACGCTCTATCATTAGATTGGCATTTTCAAAAACCAGATAGTCATCATATTTTTTCGTTACCATATCTACTGTCAACGGATAATTGCCTGAACGTGTAGCCGGCTGGAAGCGAATACGGATTTGCGATTTGTCTTCTTCATCTATCTCCACACGCTCCATCTTTTCCAATTGACGGATACGGCTTTGAACAAGTACCGCTTTAGCCGCTTGCGCTCTAAAGCGTTCTATAAATTCTTCTATCTCGGCTATCTGTTTTTGTTGAGCCTCCCATGCATGTATTTGCTGTTGGCGACGTTCCTGTCTGAGCTCTATATATTTAGAATAGTTTACCTTATAGTCGTAAATACGCCCCATGGTTAATTCAATCGTACGTGTAGTTACGGCATCGATAAAAGCACGGTCGTGGGAAATAAGAACGACAGCTTTTGCCTGAGTATTTATAAAGTCTTCGAGCCAACCAATAGATTCTATATCAAGGTGATTTGTAGGCTCATCGAGCAACATTACATCGGGATTACTCAACAAGAGTTTAGCAAGTTCGATACGCATACGCCATCCTCCACTAAATTCGTTGGTAGGACGATCGAGATCGGCACGCTTAAAACCCAGACCAAGTAATGCTTTTTCTACTTCACCTTCAAAGTTGACATCTTCTACCATCGCCAAGCGTTCGTGGGCATGAGTAAAGTCATCTATCAGTTTGGCATAATCATCAGATTCGTAGTCCGTACGTGTTTCCAACTGCTTATTCATATCCTCAATCTTTGCTTGCAGATCGAAGATATAAGAGAATGCTAAAGATGCTTCTTCACGGACTGTACGCTCATCGGTAATTTTCATTACCTGAGGAAGATACCCAACGGTAACACCATCAGGCCCGGTTATCGTCCCTCTGAAGTGCGTATTGACACCTGCCAGAATTTTGAGCATAGTACTTTTTCCCGCTCCATTCTTACCAACAAGCGCAATTTTATCTTTATCATTAATGATATAGCTGATATTATCGAACAATACTCTATCCCCTAACTCAACTTTTAAGCTGTCAACAATTAACATCGAATCTGTATTTTATTTTTTGAAGGTGCAAAGGTAGAGAAAAATAAGACACGAAATATCAAAACGAATTACTGTTAATCGTTATCGTTGGAAATAGCAAAGAGAAGAGACGGTCATCTCCTCTCTTCTGAATAATAAAAAGATAAGTAATATTTTTAGCCTTACCTTACTTGAATGAAGTAAATTTCAGGCAAACAGGCATATCCAGTTCTATATCCTTATATGTATTTTCTAATAAGCCTGTAACCCTGTCTATAAGGAATATTTGGATGACATCATTATCACGACTTGCCACCAATAAGAATTTACCATTCGGAGTAATCACGAAATTACGTGGATGCACTCCTGTTTCCTGATAGCCAACTTTGGTTAACTTACCATCTGCCTGATTTATAGAGAATATTGCGATACCATCTCCTTTCAGGCGGTTGGATGCATAAAGGAATTTGCCGTCAGGCGACACATGAATATCAGCACTACCCTTTGCGCCAAGCGTATCAGCTTGGATTGTCTGAATTTGAGTCAGATTACCGGCGTTAGCATCGTAGTTGAATGCGATAACAGCGCCCGAAAGTTCATTGATGAGGTATGCATACTTTCGATTCGGATGAAAATCAAGATGTCTTGGTCCCGATCCGGGTGCTACATCAAAAGCAGCAGGTGTTCCTACTTTGAGATAGTTCCCCTCATTACTTTCATTTATCGCGAATTTATGTATTTTATCTGTTCCCAAATCATCAGCGAACAAATATTTCCCATCAGGAGAATAGCGTACACAGTGTAGATGAGGAGCTTTCTGACGCTCTGCATCTGCCCCTTTTCCTGTAAAACGAATCAATTGAGCAGCAGTAGTCAGCGTTCCGTCACCATTAATATTAAAGGCTGTAATACTACCACCCGAATAATTAGCGGTAACAACATGCTTGCCTGTATTGTCTAACTCTATATAACAAGGGTCTGCACCACCTGTCAATTGCGAATTTAGAAGTTTTAGAGTGCCATCTTTCTTATCGAAAACAAAAGCATTGGCCGCAGCTTTTGCGTCTCCGGTTTCGGAAACAGAATAAACATGCGTACCTTCTTTATTGATAGTAAGGTATGATGGATTGGTCACCTTAACCACACTTTTATATTTGGAAAAACCTGAAACGGTATCAAATTGATAAACATAAATACCTTCGCTCTCGCCTGTTGTATATGTACCCACCAGCAAGTACAAACTTGTTTCGTCTGAGATAGTTTCTGCACTCATATTTGTTGTACCCGACGGATCAATATTTGAATTATCCACATTTGTTTTTTGTTTGCAAGAAATAAGGGAAAGAACAGCGAAAGCTGAAAATAAAATATATTTACGCATAATACTCTATTTTATGTAAAAGATGAACCTGAAAAATGTTTACTAGAACAAAAGAAGGCAAAAATTATTAGTTTACGGCATTTTTTCAATACAAAATTCAAAAGAAATATTTTGCTTTAATAAGATTAAAAAGCTATCTTTGTCGGCTGAAAAAGAAGAAACAATTTAAACTACTATAAAATGAAGAAAGATATTCATCCAGCAAACTATCGTCCGGTTGCTTTCAAGGATATGTCAAACGATGAGGTATTTATTTCACGTTCAACTATCAATGCTAAAGAAACTATCGACATAGATGGTGTTACTTATCCATTGGTGAAGCTTGAAATCACAAGTTCTTCTCACCCGTTCTATACAGGAAAACAAAAACTTGTAGATACAGCAGGACGTGTTGATAAGTTTATGAACCGTTACGCTAAGCGTACACAACCAAAGAAATAATTGTAATTTAATTACAAGTTTAACTAAAAAAGGCTATTCGAATGAATAGCCTTTTTTAGTATGTATATGTCAATTATTTTAACTAACTACATTTTCCAATTTAGTTATAGTCTCGTTGCCTAGTTTGGTCTTCGATTCGATATGCTTCAACACAGTCTCCACAAAAGGATTTTCCTCAAAAATACCACGCACTTGTTCAAAGTCTATTTTTTGCTGATGCTTATCTCCATCCACACCAAAACCTGTATGAGAAGATAAAGAAAACTCTTTCTTAGCATCCTCGTAAATCATTCTATCCAGCTCTACAACAGCTTCTTTCCATTGACTAACAATATCAATAATATCCTGAGCGGTAACTGTATCCAACGACAAGTTATAATATTGCTGTATCTTATCCCATGCCCAAGTCCATTCCAGTGAGTAATAGTTTTTATGCAGTTGCTCAAAAATAGCATTCATCTCACTCACATGTTTTATATTATCTGATTCTATATCATCTATAAGCTTATCTATCTCAGAACGAGGAACAAGCATACCTCCCACATCACTCCATTCATTCAGTCCCACTTCGGTGTCAGGTTTCAAACACTCCCTGATTTCCTCATTGCTAGTGTATGAACACTTCGATAAGCGTGAAATAATAGAGTTCCCAAGAAACTTGTTAATAGCCATATTGTACAATTTCAATCCTCTCTTCAGAGAAGTTCCTTTGATACGGCAACTCTGATATGTGTATGATCCCGATGTTTCGCCACAGGTCTCTTTCAGCCCTTCCAATATTTCGATTGCCTTAAACATTTTCTGTATTGTATAAGGACTTAGTAGGTTGAAGTTTATCTGATCTAGTTTTTCAGGATCTTTTCGTCTATCTCTTTTCGGAAATTTCTGTGCATCACGAATCGTACCTACACTTCGCAAGTTAATACCGGGAACCAATACCGACTCATCTTTATCCTCTATCAGATAAGAGAACGGCATATTGGAGGTATCTGCATTATAATAGTGGCGTCCCATAATAAGAGAAAAAGCTCCGATGCGCGAAGGCCATAGGATATACGAATTACTGGTTGTTTTTCCTCCACGCTCTACAATACCCTGATGGATAGGCCCCAACTTGTACATGTGATTACTCTGGTTAGATCCCGAACCTGCATTCATAAAAGAAAACATTCCAGCAATCAAGAGTGTAGACTTGTGATGAGTTACTGTATAAGGCCCGGCAAATAAAGCACAGGCTTCACCATTCTCACCCTGACAATTGCTAAAGAATAATGAATCGCTCGCCGAATAAGTATGCCCCAATTGGCATGATTGCCCTACAAAGCAGCGGGTAAGCATCGTACCGTCTTCAACTCGTGAACCCGAACAGACAATAAAGTCATTCGCCATTACGCTATACCCGATATGAACAGGATCGTACTGATTACTGTTAATACTTCCGTTCTCAAGATGTCGTGCTCCTTCTATTGTGGCATAGTCTCCGATGTGTACATTTTTTATTGCTCCTGCATTTACAATCGTCACATTATCGCCTATGTATCCAAAATCAGAGGTGCGTTCTTTGGCATAATCAGCGACCATACCCTGAAGTTTTTTTATCAATACAGGTCGATGACGATAGAAAGAAAGAATATAGGCAAAATGAGCACTCAGTTTATCATAGATCATAACCTCGCGCCCGCCCGTTTCGTTTAATACCGAAACCTCTATTCCATTTCCAAACGATGATTGTCCTTCTACATAGAGATGATGTATGTTTTGTATGCGCACATTACTGCCAATACGATAGTTGGCTATATAATTCAGTACATTTTCGATAAGTACATTGTCACCCAATTCACAATTATGGAGGCAAGTATGCTTCAGACCCGAATGCTTTTTCAGCCCTCCGGGCAATGTGAATTCATCCTCAAAAACACCTAACTTAACTTTGCCCGAAAAATTGGTATGTTTAATATAGTCCGGTTTGAAATTTTTATGTACCGAAATATTGTTCCAGTTATCGGCTAAGCAGCCCTGACTCTCTAGTCTTGTTATTTCTTCCGGGGTTAGATTTCTGTAATCCATATATTATATTTAGATTAAAGGTTGAATAAAAAAACGATTTGCATACATCTTACAATAATACACACCGTATTTTTATCAACTGAGACAAATTTAATAATAATGTCTTTCAGTACTATCGAAATTCTATCTTTTTAATAAGAAACCCCGATTATAAATTAAACTATAATCGGGGTTTCTTACTTTATATTAATTCGCATCCGCTACTTCAATATCTTCTATCGGTGTGGATAAGCCCTCTATCCGCCGCTGTAAGCTATATTTACTTATCAGATCGGCAATTTCAGGGTCGAGAGGTGCACGATAAACCTTCGATGGATCTAACTCACAGGCACGCATCAAGTGATCAATTGCCTCATTATCCTTATTTGAACGAATCGACAGTATGGCTCTCAAATATTCTGTGTTTCCTGTTTCAGGCAAACCATCCAATACTTCTTTAGCTTTGGCATTATACCCCATACATATCAAGCACAATGCCGTATTGTAATCGGGATAATCGGACAAAATTTCCAAAGCCTTCCAATACTCTCTGTCTTGCAGTAGTTTCAATCCTTTTTCGTAGTTAGGTCTTTCCTGAACATCCAGCGCAGTTTCTTCGGTCATACCCGGACGATGCATATTAAACTCGAACGTAGCTTTATTGAGCAACGGATAGATAGAATCTCGAATCACCTTATAGTCGTCCGCAAAATCTTTCTTTATCTTGGCTTCTGTATCATCAGGATCTATAGCCCCTTCAAGAAGTGCAAGAATCTGTGTCTTATTCATTATATCATTTCGCTGCTGAATCTGGTTTGCCAATGTATTCCAGTCTTCTCCTCCAAACTCGACCTTAATAACAGTGTTGGCATCATTCACTTCGCCCGACAGTGACTTAACAAAGTATTCTTTAATCGCATCGGCTCGTTTTTCGGTTAATTTATAGTTTTTGTCGTATGATCCATCCAGCGCTGTAGTTACTCTAAGAACAATACTGTCGACAACAAACTTACCATCTTCAGTAAATGCACGGTATGTATTTAACACATTATTTATTTGGGCTTTGTTATCCTTATAATTGATACCAAAAGCAGATTGCCCGGGCTGAAACTTCACGTAGGTAGTCAAACGATTGTATGCATCCCTATACAGTTTTGTCCTTTTATAGATCAGTGATGTATCTACCAACTGCGACAATGACGATATAAAATACGAAATAGTATCGCCAGGTGCCATCATATAACGACTTCTATCCACAGCATCTACACGCCCATTCATTGTCAGGCTAAGTTTTTTAAGCCCAACTGTTACCGGATGATCTTGCTTATACAGGTATACAAAATCACGACCCGTATCTATGATTGTATCCAAACGAACTCCTTCTTCGTAAGGGAACGGGATCATTTCTTTTGCCACCTCTCCTTTACGCTCTTTCTTCATCTCATTTTCGGCAATAGCCTCAAACAAATATCTGTTTTGAGCTATTTCGATAGAGTCACTTTCGGTGAGTACATTGTTTATTATATCATCTAACGAACGCCCTTCTTCGTACGCTTCACGAAATTTTGCCGGCATCTTCATATAGCTTACCTCAAAGTTCTTATCATCCAACACAAGAGCTTTTGCATTCTTATTGAACTTCTTCATGTATTGAGCAAACAAACCCACGGTATCTTTACCATTAGCCATATCGCGGATCACCTGCTCACGTGCCTTACGCACATATTCATTATAAAAGCGTTGACGATACCCTTTGAGCTTAGCTAGCTCAGCTGCGTCAAACTTACTTTTCTCTGTCTTCCATTTCTCATATTCCATCTGCTTACTCCACTCCCGGTAGTATTCTTCATAATACAAGTTCTGGCGATTTCTTATATCTTTATCTGTTCCGGCTCTATCAAAGAATACGTCGTCATATTTATCATTTCCTACAATAGACTTCATATAGTTATCATATTCGGCATAATCCTGCTTTTGCTTGGCGAGAAATGCTTCACCTTTAAGCACCACCTCTTTGAGAGGTATAATAGAGTCGTTGTGGAACAGTTTAGGAGACAACGTCATTCTGAAATTTTCAGACAGAAGCTCTTTAGGAACTCTTACTAAAAAATCTACTTTTACTCGTCCATTGCGCTCAGGCGTAAAGCGAGACTTAGCCGTAACCACAACTTCTGATAGTTGTTGCACCTCGTTAAGGCTGGTTACTTTTTTACCTTCTCGGTCAACAGACTCTGTTATATTTTCAGCATTGGTAAATGTTACTTCTTCAGAAACAGTCCTTGTGCCTCTTACATCCAACCCCTTCTGAAATGGAAGTTCTATTGTTGCTCTTCTCAATTGCTGCATAAATAATGGCTTCACCATTGCTTCTTTGGGCTTATCTTTGGAGTAAGAAAAACCTCGTCCTGCAACATCCTCTCCTCGCGAAGCTCTTATATCACGAACCGACTCGGATGATTTGCATGAGAACATGATGAATGATATTATTATCAGAAACGGAATAGAAAAACATGCTGTCTTGGCAACACGTGTAGTAATGTTTGTTTTCATAAGTTTGCTTTCGTATATCATTAAATAATAATGATCTGTATATTGTATAGTTTTTGTAAAAACAGTGCAAAGATAGACAATGTCTACCAATATCTAAACAAATAAAAACTAATTTTTCGGAATAAAACGAAAGCAGGTCATCTTTTCTACCAGAATAAGAGACATTTAACTCGGTAAACCTCTCCAGAACAGTATTTACAAGACTTTGTTCAATATGTTAAAAAAAACAAAGAATGCCGGGTAATAAACATCCGGCATTCTCTTTCTTATTCATCATTATTGTCTATGCGTGTTTCTTTCTTCTTTTTTATTCGTCCTGCCTTTCGCAGTGCCTGATCAAGTATATATTGAATTTGTCCGTTAGTACTACGAAACTCATCGGCAGCCCATTTTTCTATTGCTTCCATCATCTCGGGATCGACTCGCAAGACGAAACTTTTAACTGCTGATTCCTTTTCTTTCTTAGCCACAATTAAATATTTATTGATGAAGTGTTCCTGCATTTACAATCGGCTGTGCTGCTTCGTCGGCACATAACACGACAAGCAGATTGCTAACCATTGCAGCCTTGCGCTCTTCATCCAATTCTACAATTCCTTCTTTCAAGAGTTTATCCAATGCCAGCTGAACCATACTGACAGCACCTTCCACTATCTTTTCGCGAGCAGCAATAATCGCATCAGCTTGCTGACGACGAAGCATTACACTCGCAATCTCGGCTGCATATGCCAGATAATTGATGCGTGCTTCTATCACTTCGATACCCGCAATCGCCAAACGGCTATTTAGCTCCTCTTCGAGCTTCTCGCTGATTTCACCATTATCGGAGCGCAATGTTACATCACCGTCTTTGCTTTCATTATTGTCGTATGCATACATACCGGCTACCTGACGCAATGCTGCATCGCTTTGTATCTTTACAAAGTTCTCGTAAGCCTGCATTCTGTTCGAAAATTGAATATAGTTATTCACCGAACCGGCAGTAATTCCCGTAATAGAAGATGTGTCTATGTCGAACATCGCCTTATATGTATCTTTTACTTTCCAAACCAGCACAGAGCCGATCATAATAGGATTACCGACTTTATCGTTCACCTTTATAGGTGGCACATCGAGATTACGTGCTCTGAGTGTCACTTTCTTTTTATTATAAAAAGGATTTACCCAAAGAAAACCGTTATCGGTAATAGTCCCTTTATATTTACCAAAGAAAACCATGACTCTGGCTTCGTTAGGCTCTACAATCATAAATCCTAAAATGGCCAGGGAAGATAGGAAAATAAAAAATACAGCTATAAACACTAAAGGAATATAGCCTAGGCTAAAAGACCATATACTGGCAGCCAATACTACAATAATGATAAATAAGGCTAGGAAGCCTGAAATCTTAGTGCCTTTAAAATCTTTCTCGAGTGTTTCCATATTTATTCTGATATTAAAATGATATCATAAAAATAGATATAATTTTGAATAACACAAAACAATTTAGCGAAAAAAAAGAGCCTTGTCATTAAACAAGACTCTGAACGTATATATAGATAAATATTAATCAATTCGATTCAAATTCGAGTATCTCACCGTACTCTGCCAACTTGTCGAAAGCTCCTTGCAAGTCTGTTTGTCCAAAGTAAACTCTAAAACAGTTGATAACTCCACCATGAGCAAAAACAACAACAGAAGAATAATCTTTCTTTACCAGTTCGTCGATGAAGGATGCAACACGTGCATACATCTGATCGAAAGATTCTCCATTAGGGGTGGGTATCCTTATCCAGTCCTTGTCCCATTCTTCCATATCAATGCGATCCCATTCTTTCATCTCCCAATCACCAAAGTGCAATTCTTTCAGGCGGTCGTACAATTGAATATCGGTAAAACCACAGTATTCAGCAAGACGCTTTGCTCTGCTTAGCGGGCTTGAAAAAACAGCATCAAACTGTATGTCTTGCAACTTCTGCTTCACCACCTCAGCTTCGCTCTCAAAGGTCTCTTTTAGCGGTACATCCGTTTGTCCGTAACAAACTCCATTAACTCCCACGGCCGTGTGGCGTACTATATATATTTTCATATTTAAACTTACGTATAGATAATAATTCTCCCTAGCATAATTTCAGGATAATACTTATCCCGAGAAAGAAAGACAATTCGCATAATAGAAACATTGCACCGCAACAATCTCCGGTATACCCTTGTATCTTTCTTTTCATGAGTAAAATCAATCCAAGGAAAACAAAGATAGGATATATTATAGCCGCCCAAAAGTGAATATTTAATAATAATACGAAAGGCAGCAAGCCAAACAAAGCCGAAATAACAGCCGTGCGCAGAGACATTTTCTTATATACTGTTTTCGATTTACTCGTTTCCGCATTTCGGGCGTATGGAAGGAATAAGGTAATTTGGGAACTGATAAGCTTGCATAACGGATCGCCCACCAAGATTACAGTACAAGCCAAATGCAGACCTAGATTTTCTAAAAAGAAATAAAAGAATAAGAAGTAAAATATCAAGCTGATTACTCCATAAGTACCGATATGTGAATCTTTCATTATTTCCAATATGCGTTCGCGGGTAGTACCTCCTCCAAAGCCATCGAAGAAATCGGCAAAACCGTCTTCATGCAATGCTCCTGTAATGAGCAGGCGGCTAAGAAGAGCCACAATTATGGCAATGGAATAAGGTAAGATCTGAGCAGCACCCCACAGCACTCCCGCCATAATACCGGCAGTAAGCCAGCCTACGACAGCCCAGTAGTTTATCACCTGCTTAAAATATTCGGCAGGGACATTAAATGCTTTTATACGCCAAAAAGGTAAGCGTGTAAAAAAGACAAGTGCTGCTGCTATTTGTTTCATCAGTTATAGAGGTTGCCTTCGGAAAGGCAAGTTGCTATTTTAAAAATACTTCGTTACTTGGATTTCTTTAAATGAATTCATCTCATTTATCATACGCACGGCCGAATCGACGATAGGATATGCGCAAATCGCACCTGTTCCCTCTCCCAGCCTAAGTCCTAAACTAAGAATAGGTTTTGCATTCAGATACTCCAACACAAGCTTATGGCCCGCTTCATCCCCTTGATGTCCGAAGACAGCATAGTGCAGAACATTCTTATTCAACTCTGATGCCACCAACATACAGTTTGTCATAATAAAGCCATCGATAAGAATTATCATTTTCAGTTCGGCAGCCTTGAGCATAGCACCTACAGTCATCACCATTTCATAACCACCGAAATAGCGCATAATATCTTCGACAGAAGCATCGCCTTTGTAATTATCCATCGATTGCTTCAACACCTTATACTTATGGTTGATAATATTGCCTGTATGATCACATCCTGCACCAATACACTGATCCAAAGGGATACCTGTGAGATATGTCATCCATAGCGAAGACGAAGAGGTATTTGTAATCCCCATTTCGCCAAAGCTAATCACGTTACAACCCTCATCAAAGCAAGCTTGCACGCATTCAGCACCCGATTGTATGGCTTGTTCCATTTCCTCTTTAGTCATAGCGGCTTCATGCAGATAGTTACGTGTGCTTTTTCGGATCTTCTTGTGGATAATCGGATCTTCGGGCTTAAAGTCGAAATTAACACCGGCATCAACAACCTTTAGATTGAATCCGTGCTGACGTGCCAAAAAGTTGATTCCTGCTCCTCCATTCCAAAAGTTTGCTATCATCTGATAGGTTACCTCTTGCGGCGATGGGCTCACACCTTCTGCTGCAATACCGTGATCTCCTGCAAATACGATGTGACAAGGATTTGTCAACTTCGGATTCAAAGATTGTTGTATCCAACCGATTTGCATAGCCAACTCTTCGAGTTTACCCAAAGAACCTTTAGGCTTTGTGAGGTTATCAATTTTTTCTTGTAAGTAAGAGCGTACTTCGTCTTCCGGTTTTTCGATGTTAAATTGTTGCATTGTATATTTAGTTTCTTTTAGATTTTAATTTTACAGTCGCTTTTCGTTGCTATGCTGTTGGCTCAAAACATCTTGTTTTCAAAGATTCGTCGTATTCGACAGAATATTTTGTTATTAAAAACAAAAACGACAAAATTTATGATCATTTCACTTTCAGGGGAATACCTGAGACCATCAGATAAACCTCATCAGCGTTTTCGGCAAGATATTGATTGAGCCAGCCTTGCAAATCGGCAAATTTACGTTGCAAGTCGTTTTGAGACATTTCGCCCATGCCTATTTCGTTTGTAACAAAAATAAACACGGCATCTTGAGCAACAAGCTTTCTGAATTCAGATTTCAGAGCAGTAAGGGCAGCTTCAACATCCGAATTCAGGTCGAAGAAAAAATTCGTAGCCCATAGCGTAACGCAATCTATAAGCACTACTTTATTGTCAAAGGAATGCTCACTCAAGAATTTCTCTTCTTCTACATTTATCCAATTATCTGCCCGCTCGGCTTTATGTCTTTCTATCCGCTGGCGATGTTCGTCATCCCATATTCGCGAAGTTGCCAAATATACAGGATTAGGAGACAAAGACAATGCTAACTCTTGTGCATAGCTGCTTTTACCTGAACGTTGCCCCCCTGTTATAAGGGTTATTTGCTTAGCCATTTATTTTCTCTTATACAAAAAATCTTTCCAGCGTTCTTCTACATCACCTGCTTTATACATTTCGTAACGAGCCATTGTGAAGAACAAGTCGGACAAACGATTAATAAATCGCATAACAGCTGCGGGAACTTCATCCTGCTTGTTTAGAGTCCACAAACGACGTTCGGCACGACGAGCCACAGCACGAGCCAATTGCAAGTTTGCTGAAACAACTGTCCCTCCGGGCAAAACGAAAGTTTCGCTGGGTCCCATTTCATCTGTCATTTTATCCATACATTCCTCGCAAAATTTATCCAGATTTTCATCCAGAACATTTTGGTTTGTAGCTCTTATATCCGATGGTGTAGCCACCTGAGACATCACAACCATTATCTCTGTTTGTATCTTGAACAGAATAGGCTGCCACTCATGATCTGAAGATAAGTGAGCCCGAACAACACCTATTACAGAGTTCAGCTCATCGATTGTACCATTGGCTTCAATTCGTGGATGATCTTTACTCACACGTTTTCCTCCAAAGATTCCGGTTTTACCTTTATCTCCTCCTCGGGTATATATTTTCATTTTTTATGGTATGTATTATATTATATATTAAAGAATTTCCTTCTGTCATTCTGAAAGATATTAAAGAAGTCAACACGACAAGATTAACTCCCATATAAAGTCAAACAAAGATACAACAAGTAGAGATGAATCTATCCCATTTTTTAGGCTTTTTCATATAATTTATCTAATAGGATGAGTAGACAAAAGAATGGAAAGGGTGGAGAAAAGTAACAGCAATAAAATAGGAAAAGAGCTGTTACCTTTGTTACTTTTTAACAATTAATTCCTGTTTAACAATACATTCTCTATCTCACTTTTTAGTTTATCTTTGTCTGTAATTTAATTCGTTAACGTCAACCTTATGCGATTAAACATTTGCATCGTTTCAATTTTTATCTGTCTCTTACTGGCAACCTCATGTACCGAAAAGAAGGTAGTATTCAACCAACGGGAATTTATCTCTCTTTCGGGAAAATGGCACTGCGACCTTGGCGAAATAAATCTGCCCGGAACTGTAGATGAAAGCCGTCTCGCACCCCGCAATAGCGATACCCTTAGCACAGGGCAGCTTACCCGGTTGAATCCTTATGTAGGAAAGATGAAATATACCAAAGAGCTTGAAATACCGGCAGGTTCAGCTCAGAAAGAATGGCGACTGATCATGGAGCGAACAAAACCCTCTACGGTGTGGATAGACAAAGACAGCATAGCAACAAGCTCGCTGATATTATCACCTCAGATATACAATCTCGGAAAATTAGCCGCAGGAAAGCACACCGTGACTATCGTAATAGACAACAGCCCTGCTTCTGTACCACAAGGAATACATGGCTCGCATGCTTGGACCGATGCGACACAAACAAACTGGAATGGCATAATCGGAAAATTCGGACTCGAAGCCAATGATGGCATTCTCATTAGCGACCTTCAGGTTTATCCAAATGTTTCTTCTAAGACGATACCAGTTGTAGCACAAATCAAATCGTCAGTAAGTGGAAAAGCCGAAATATCGGTTCAGGGATACCTATGGAATACAGCACAAAATATTGCTATACCCGAGCAAGTTATCAACATAGACCTAAAAGAGGGGTTGGAAACATATAAGTTTGATATCAACGTGGGCAACAAACACGTTTTGTGGAGTGAATTTGATCCTGCCCTATACAAGGTTAATTTCGCAATAGAAAGTCAGAATATAAAAGACAGTTATACTATCGACTTTGGTCTCAGAGACTTTTCAGCAAAAGGAACACAGTTTGAAATTAATTCTCTAAAAACATTTCTACGGGGCAAACACGATGCCTGCGTATTTCCTCTCACCGGCTACCCGCCGATGAATAAAGAAGAATGGAAAAGACAAATGCGCATCGCCAAAGAATATGGGATAAACCATTACAGATTTCACTCGTGGACACCTCCGCAAGCAGCTTTTGATGCGGCAAACGAAGAAGGCATATACATGCAGGCGGAACTGCCATACTGGGGAGCAATGGACACGACAAACACCGACCTCAACAAATTCTTGATTAACGAAGGTGAGCATATCCTTACCACTTATGGTAACAATCCTTCGTTCGTTATGATGGCTTTAGGCAATGAGCTTGGAGGCGATGTAGAACTTATGCGTAGCATTGTAACGAAATTCCGCACTTCCGACCAACGTCATCTCTATGCTTTTGGTGCAAATAATATGCTGGGCACTGCCGGACAACAACAAGGTGAAGATTTCTTTGTCACATGCCGTGTTGGCGGACAGGTAGGTTCCGATGATTACACAACTCATACACGTGCGACCTTCTCTTTCGCCGATGCCAAAGACGGAGGGTATATGAACGCTACGTACCCTTCTACCGCCATCACTTTTTCGAAAGCTGTAGAAAACTGTACTGCACCCATTGTAAGCCACGAAAACGGTCAATTTCAAGTATATCCGGATTATAACGAGATAAAAAAATATACCGGAGTACTGTATCCTTACAATATGGAAATATTCCGCAAACGACTTCAGGAAAATGGACTTGAAGATCAAGCTGATGCCTTCCATAAGGCTACGGCACGCTTTGCTGCCCTCTGCTACAAAGCCGATATAGAAATGTGCCTTCGCACACCGGGGTTTGGAGGTTTCCAACTGCTCGACTTGCAGGATTATCCGGGGCAAGGGAGTGCCTATGTAGGTATACTGGATGCTTTTATGGATAATAAAGGCGGAATGGCGGCAGAAGAATTCGACGGTTTTTGTGACGAAATAGTTCCACTTTCCATCATGTCGAAATACTGCTGGAGTAATAGCGAGATATTTACAGCCGAGATAAAACTAAGCAACTATTCGAAGGAAGCTCTCTCGAAAAAGAATTTGTCATGGACGCTAAGCAAAGCACATAGCAATGTAAATGTAGCCAGAGGAGAATTTCCTATCAATATTTCTCAAGGTCATTTAGGGGAAGTAGGAAAAATAAAAGTACCTCTTCAAGATATAAATACGGCAACTCAACTCGTATTAACATTACAGACAGGCCCTCATGTAAATAAATATGATATATGGGTATATCCCGACAAGCAAGTATCTGTAAAATCGGATATAAAAGAAACTTCAAGCCTGAAACAAGCTCTAGACTTGCTACAGCAGGGAAATAAAGTATTATATATTCCCGATCATAAAGAAGTAGAAAAGCTTTCTGTTGGTGGATTATTTACTCCCGACTATTGGAATTACGCCATGTTCAAGAATATTTCGGAATGGTTGAAAAGGGATGTGTCTCCGGGAACACTCTCTATATTGACAGACCCTTCCCATCCGCTATTCAAGGAATTTCCGACCGAAACACATAGTAACTGGCAATGGTGGATTATATCTAAAAACTCAAGACCTTTTATTCTCGACAGAACCCCTAAGAACTACAAACCGTTGGTACAGGTAATTGACAATATCGAGCGTAATCACAAACTAGGATTGATATTCGAAATGCAGGTTGGTAAAGGAAAGTTGCTTGTTTGTATGTGCGACCTGAAAGCCATCAGCGACAAACCCGAAGGAAAACAGTTTGGGCAGGCTATAATCGATTATATGAGTTCTGCCGACTTTGCTCCTAAAAATGAATACACAGCAGAAGATATAAAAAGCCTGTTTAGCACTTCTATAAAAGAGAAGAAGATTGTAGGAGTAAAGAATATTACTACCTATAAGTAGATAGGACTTGTCATTCTGAATGAAGTCAAGTATCTCATATCCGATAGAGAATGTTCGATACATTCAGAATTACAAGCTATAATTACTACTGATATAGCGCCTTAGCTATTCCCAATTCCAAGCCCCGAAGTTCAGCCAAACCTCTGAGGCGACCAATACAGGAATACCCCGGATTGGTTTTCTTGTTCAGATCGTCAATCATCTGATGCCCGTGATCGGGACGGAAAGGAATAGATATATTACGTTGCTGTTGTATTTCCAAGAATCCTTTCATAACGCCATACATGTCCACATCGCCTTCGAGATGATTTGCCTCATAAAAGTTACCCTCGGCATCACGCTGAGTAGAACGCAAATGCACGAAGTTGACTCTGTCGCCGAGTCGTTTGATCATCTTAGGCAAGTCGTTATCGGCTCGTACTCCGAATGAACCCGTGCAAAAGCATAGTCCGTTCGACTTGTTAGGTACAGCTTCAACCAATTTATTAAAGTCTGATTCCGTGCTCAGAATACGAGGTAATCCTAAAATCGGATAAGGCGGATCATCGGGATGTATAGCCAGCTTCACGCCTACCTCATCGGCAACGGGCGCAATCTCTTTTACAAACTCTATAAGGTTTTTTCTTAGCGTTTCTGAATCTATATCTTTATAGCGATCGAGCTGTGCTTGAAACTCTTCAAGGGTAAAGCTTTCTTCTGCACCCGGTAATCCGGCAATCATATTACGAACTAATAGGTCTTTATCCCTCTGCGTCATTTCTTCGAAGCGTTTTTTCGCTTTAGCAATATCTTCCGATGAGTATTCTTGCTCTGCACCGGGACGTTTGAGTATGAACAATTCGAATGCCATAAAAGCCGCACGCTCGAAGCGTAACGCCTTCGACCCGTCGGGCATTGTATAAGCCAAGTCGGTACGTGTCCAATCCAATACAGGCATAAAATTGTATGTCACAATCGTAATGCCGCATTTGGCTAGATTACGAATACTTTCTTTATAGTTATCAATGTACTTTCGGTAGTCCCCTTCTCGCGTTTTTATATGTTCATGCACAGGGATGCTTTCCACAACAGACCACTTGAGGCCCGTACTTTCAATTATATCTTTGCGCTTTTGTATTTCTTCCACTGTCCATACTTCACCATTCTTGATATGATGTAGTGCAGTCACAATACCTGTTGCCCCTGCTTGCTTTATATCCGACAATGATACCGGGTCATTTGGTCCGTACCATCTCCATGTTTGTTCGCTAAGTATCATATATTATTTTTTTATTATATTCAGCATCTATCAAATAGTAAATGAATCAAACCCTCCGTCTACAATAAGAATAGAACCATTTACAAAACCCGACGCATCGCTTACCAAATAATGAATAGAGCCTAACAGTTCATCTGATTCTCCAAATCGACGAAATGGCGTATGTGCTACAATTGATTTCGCTCGATCGGTATACGAACCATCAGGATTAAGCAACAGCGAACGGTTTTGCTCGGTAATGAAGAAGCCCGGAGCAATGGCATTCACCCGAAAATTATCCCCAAATTTGAGAGACAGCTCTCCTGCCATATACTTTGTAAAATTGGCTACAGCAGCTTTTGCCACACCATAGCCCATTACACGAGTTAACGGGCGAAACGAGGACTCGGAAGCAATATTGATTATATTCCCTTTGCCATTGTCTACCATCACCTTTGCAAAAACCAAAGTTGGTAATACCGAACCAAAGAGATTGAGATCTATTACATCCCTAAATGCACTAACATCGATATCAAAGATCGTTTTATCTGGTGGAATAGTAGCACCAGGCATATTCCCTCCGGCTGCATTTATCAGCGCATCGATTTTGCCATACTTGCGAACTATCGCTTCTCTATTTTCTTCAAGGTTGGCTTTGTTCAGGACATCCGAAACGAAAAAGATCGCCTCATTGCCCGATAGTCTTATTTTCTCAGCAAGGGCTTCACCCTTTTCTTTAGAGCGCCCGAGAATAACAACTTTAGCACCCTGCTCTGCTAAGTATTCTGCCATCTGTGCACCTAATATGCCATAGCCTCCTGTAATGGCTACAACTTTATCTTGAATATCGAATATGTTTTTTTTCATAGCTTATAATTACTGTAATAGTCAACGTTTTCTTTTATGAGTATATCTATCGGCATATAGTTTACTTTTTCGGGAACTTGCTTGAATAAGAAATAGTTTCCCATTGCTTTCAGGGCATCATATCCTTGCAACTCGGGACGCTGCGAAAGGATGAAAGATATACGTCCATCTCTCAATCCTTTTATGTTTCGTTCTATGGCATCATGCCCTACCAGCCTAATCTTAGATTGCTGATTGGCATCAAGCTTTTCCAAGAGGGTAACCAGTTCATATATCCGTGAATTGAGAACAATTCCCCCAACCAAACCTTGACTATTATTGATAATATCTTTGACCTCAAGAAGAGTCTTTGTATAATCATCGGGATTGATTTCAATATGATGAATATTCCCCCTAAAGTTGTTGTTCTCGAGATATTCCATAAATCCGTTTTCACGGGTTTTCATTTGTACAGATATCTCCTTATATCTGAAACGTATATGGGCTATTATAATATCAGCTGCCGTTCCTACTTCATTCAATAAAAGCTTAGCGGCAATAACACCTGTTCCGAATGAATCACCACCAAAGTAAGATAGGTCTTTTTGTCCTGATATACCCGAATCTATATAAATGTATGGCATGCCTTTAGCGTCCAGTTCTTTTGACAACTTGATAACATAATCACCAAACAGAGTAGCAATTAACACGCCGTCAAACTCCTTTTCTTTAAATGAATTAACAGCATTGATAAAGGAAAAGCGATCATATTGATTGAAAAGAAAGTACTCTGTACTTATATTGAATTTCTTTAATTCATCTGTAGCTTTATCGATGCCTTCACAGACCAGCTGCCAATAATCGCCGGAAGAATAAGTGGGCGCAAGAATAGCAAACTTATAACTCTTCTTTGATGCCAGAAAACGGGCGACCATATTCGGCTCGTAGTTTATTTCTTTCAGAACCTTTTCAACTTTGGCTCTTTTCTCTTCTGATACTCTTCCCCTATTGTGCAGTACCCTGTCGACCGTACCGGTGGAAACACCAGCCATGCGGGCTATATCTATAATTCGTATATTCATATTTCGATAGAAACTGTATGTCTGTATACATATTACTTGATTGCAAAATTAATCTTTTAAGATTAGCAAACAATATGTGTGCGCACACATATTTAAAGAATAAAATATAAATAATTGATTACGAACGGATAAATAATATCGTTATGCTAAACAACATATTTTGGATGAAAGGTCAATTATTTAAAAGTACGACAGCAAAAACAAATCGACACATACCGCAAATACCATCAATATTTCCGTACGGATATTGACCCGAACAGCAATTTTAAGGTCTGCATAAGTCAGCTCTTTTTCATTATATCCGATATAAGGCTTTTCGACCCGTTGTCCGAAATAGACATTCGATCCACCAAAGCGACAATTAAGAATACCGGCTAAAGCAGCCTCGGGATAGCCGGAATTAGGGCTTGCATGCTGAGAGCCAAACTTTCGGACAAAAGATAGTAATGAGATTTTTCCACTTACGACTATCATCAGTAAAGATGTCAAACGTGCAGGAATATAATTTGCAACATCATCTATCCGTGCAGCCCAACATCCAAATTGCTTATACCGATCGCTCTTATATCCAATCATAGAGTCTAGCGTATTGACCATCTTATAGGCAAACATCCCGGGTACACCCAGAAGTATAAACCAGAATAATGGAGCGATAACTCCGTCACTAAGATTTTCGGATAATGTTTCTAACGCAGCCGTCCGTATCTGTTGTGGCGATAAAGCAGAAGTATCACGTCCGACGATACGGGCAACCTGTTTTCGTCCTTCTTCAACCGAAGAGTCGACAGCCACAAAAACATTTCTGACCTCATCGATCAAAGTCTTACCTGCAAGGCAAAAGAAAACCACGACAGAGGAAAAAAGTATAGATAAATATGGACTCAGGTAATCCAATCCTTTAATAATAAAGAAAATAATAAGGAAGCTCGATAAAATCAGAATAATAGAGAATAAAGCTCCTTTCATCATTCGTTTATTTCCTTTGTTGAGTCGCTTTTCGCCCCATGCTATAATATTACCCATAGCCACCACTGGATGCGGTAACCAGCGGGGGTCGCCAAACAATTTGTCGGCAGTCCACCCTATCAGTAAAGGCAAAAGAGTATACAAGAGTTTTATATCCATTCTTTGATCGCTTTTACAAACGCATTGTTTTCTTCGGGCGACTGTGTTGCAACACGGAAATAATGTTCATTCAAGCCATAAAAATTAGAAGCATCACGGATTAGTATACCATGTTTTTGAATCAAATATTCTTTTAGTTCCGAAGCTTTTCCATCAGTCAATCGGCATAAGAAAAAATGTGTATCGGTATCATACACCTCTAGTGTTTCTATCTGTGATAAAGCCTTATGAAACCGTTGTGCCTCTGCAATATATTCTTCAATCTTTATTATCTCAGCACCATTCTCCAATAGAAATTTACCCGCCTCTATCGCCAATCCGTTTACAGACCAAGGCATACAATATTTAGAAATCAATGCCAATGTTTCTGAACAAGCTGTTATATATCCCAACCGAAGTCCGGGAATAGCATAACGCTTTGTCATAGAATGTAACAATATCACATTATTATATTGCATTGCTTCCGATACAGAAAACAGCAATTTGGTTGTAAAATATTCATAAGACTGATCTATAACAATATATTTCTCAGGATGAGATATGATATATTCTTTCAACGTCTCTTTATCTGTAACCGTTCCTGTAGGATTGTTGGGATTACAAAGCCAAACGACATCTGCTTGCTCCGGGACATCATCTATAGATTTTACCATACTGACAATATGGTCATTTACCAAACAGGCATCTCCGTATTCGCTAAAGGTAGGGTGAATAACAGCAGAGTGTTTTCCTCTAAAAGCCTGAGCTATCATATAAATGGCTTCAGTAGCACCATTTGTTATGCAGATATTATTTGTAGCTACTTGGTTTTGATCTGCTATCAGTCTTGAAAGAGAGATTGCATCCGGCTCGGGATACGAGTGTATCGACGCTATACGAGAACACAAATAGTCATCCAATACAGACAAGTCTTGCCGGGTATATATATTAGAACTGAAATTACTTACGATCTTCTTCCCGTAGTTATATATATCGTCTCCGTGCCCATTGATCATGATAAACCGTTGTTATCTGTCATTATTTTATAAACCAAATCCATATCCACATGCTTACGAACATGGTCTGCCAACTTATTGTATTGTTCTTCTTTGAACGCCTTGAAATCGAAAGGCGTATCAGATAGTTTATCGGCATAAGGAGATAAAAGATAATCTATAACTACCCCATTGTCCAAAATACCATGTATATATGTGCCAAAACATTTCTCACTTACAAAATATCCATCTTCTCTGCCATCTTCCAGTCTATTTAAAGAAGCTTGTTTTGCATTCTCTACCGGAGTCGTTGCTCCCATGTGAATTTCGTAACCTTCACATACTGATTGGGTATTCAAGAAAGAGAACTTCACCTGACGGGTTACTTTTTCGCCTTCCATCTGTGTTGTTATAGGCAGTAGACCTAGTCCGGGTAAGCGTTCTATATTACTTTCCACGTGATTGGGATCGCAAACCTCCTGCCCCATTATCTGATAGCCGCCACAGATACCGACTACTGTCGCTCCGTTTTTATGCGCTTTTACAATACTTTGGGCTACACCATTGCGACGGATCTCGTATAAGTCGGAAAGAGTACTTTTACTACCGGGTATGAGTACGATGTCTGCCTTTTCTATTTCATCTGTATTATTGGTATAATAAAGATGTACACGCGGGTCACGCTCCAACACATTAAAGTCGGTAAAGTTAGATAAGTGCCTTAATAATACTACTGCAACATTCACCTTCCCATGTGTGGCCTGAAGATTCTTTGTTTGCAGCATCACAGAGTCTTCCTCTTCTATATAAATATCCTTATAGTATGGCACTACACCGATTACCGGTATTTGGCAAAGGTCTTCTATCATTTTAACGCCCGATTCGAACAAGCGGATATCTCCCCTAAACTTATTGATAAGAATGCCTTTTACATGCTTTCTTTCTTCTTCGGTGAGCAACATAATAGAGCCATAGACAGAAGCGAAAACACCTCCCCGATCGATATCCGCCACCAATATTACATCGGCTTTGGCATGTATAGCCATCGGCATATTTACCAAATCGACAGCCCGCAGGTTTATCTCCGAAATACTGCCTGCACCTTCCATCACCACAGGATTGTATCGCTGTGCCAAACGGTCGAATGCATCATTTACCTCTTTGCGGAGTTGCTCTCTGCCTTCTACTCTAAAGTACTCATAAGCGTGTTGATTACCTACCGGCTTTCCATTAAGCACAACTTGACAAACCTTGTCAGTAGTCGGCTTCAGCAGCAAAGGATTCATATCCGTATGGCAAGGTACGCCGGCAGCTTCGGCCTGTACAGCTTGTGCACGCCCTATCTCCAGTCCTTCGGGTGTAGCATAGGAATTCAACGCCATATTTTGCGCTTTGAAAGGTGCAGGACGATAACCATCCTGTAGAAAGATACGGCAAAACGCCGCAGTGATTATACTTTTACCCACATCGCTGCCCGTTCCTGCAAACATGACAGGGTGAAGCTGCTTTGAGGCTTTTTGAGAATAAGACATGAAAAATGAACTATAATTTACGAGTGGTAAAGGTAGAACTTTTATCTGTGAAAAAGTGTATCTTTGAGTGTATCAATTTATCTATTATATATACGTGGAACGAAAAAGGTGACAGATCAGAAACATACAAACACCTGTTACTTTTGTTACTTTTGTCACCTTTTACTCTAAAATAACTTTGTATCATGATAAGAATAAACATATCGGAAGAGATCAAGAACCTTTGGCCCGACTTTCACGGAGCTGCTATTTTTGCGAAGGTAAAAAACACACCATACAATAAGGAGTTGTGGGATGAGATCAACATATTATCGAAAGAATATAAGGCAAATCACGAGATAGAAGATATAAAAAAGAATCCGGCTATCGCAGCCACCAGAGAGGCTTATAAGAAGTTCGGCAAAGACCCCAATCGCTATCGTCCGTCAGCGGAAGCCTTATGTCGTCGTATATTGCGAGATTTACCATTATACCAGATAGATACATTAGTTGACCTCATCAACCTTGTTTCTATAAAGACCGGATACTCGATAGGTGGATTCGATGCAGATAAAATACAAGGAGACAGCTTAACATTGGGAATAGGCAAAGAAAACGAACCTTACGAAGGTATCGGAAAAGGTATATTAAATATAGAAGGGTTACCTGTATACCGTGACTCTTTAGGAGGCATCGGTACACCAACAAGCGACCACGAAAGAACAAAACTAAGCGTAGAAACAACTAATTTCTTGGCTTTGATAAACGGATATAGCGGAACAAATGGTTTGAAAGAGGCTGCTGAATATATGCAGGCCTTATTGAAAAAATATACAGACTCGGCAGAAGATAAGATAGTCTATTATTAAATGAAACGACTATGAAAATATTAACAGGCACTCAGATAAAAGACGCGGATAGATATACGATCGAACATGAACCGATAAGTTCCATCGACCTGATGGAAAGAGCCTCTAATGCTATTGCTGAATGGATATGCAACAATATAAGTAAAGCCTCTCCCCTCTTATTCCTCATAGGAAAAGGAAATAACGGCGGCGATGGATTAGCTGTTGCCCGCATTTTGTTTCATGCAGGTTATGACTGTTCGGTATATCTTCCGTTCGAGAAAGAGCAACTGACGAGTGAATGCGGAATTAATTTAGAACGGCTCCCTTCTTATATTGAAAGGGTTACAGATATAAATAGAATTTCCAATAAACATATCCTTATAGATTCGCTTTTAGGAACAGGTGTAAAAGGTACTTTGAAAGAACCTTTATTGTCTATTATCAAAAAAGTTAACTCATCACCCAATCAGGTTATTTCCATCGATCTTCCGTCGGGTATGATGAGTGAATTCGGTAATACGGATCAGACGGTTATAAAAGCGGATATTACCCTTACCCTAGAGTTTCCCAAACTTGCTATGCTTTTGCCTGAAGCCGGAGAGTATTGCGGAGAAATAATTACCCTGCCAATTGGGCTTAGTAAAGAGTATATAGAGAACGCCCCATCGCTATACCATTATATTACAGAAGAGTATATACAAAGTATAACGCTCAAACGAGAAAAATTCGGACACAAAGGTACTTATGGTCATGCATTGCTTATTTGCGGATCGAAAGGAATGGCTGGGGCAGCCAACTTAGCGACAGGTGCAGCCCTACGCTCGGGATGCGGATTAGTTACCACTCACATACCTTACAGCGAGCGCTTTGCAATACAGGCAAACTATCCGTCGGCAATGCTCAGCCTTGATGATGAAGATTACTTCTCTTCTGTACCCAAAGATTTATCTAAATATTCGGCAATAGGCATCGGCTGCGGACTTGGGCAGGAACACCAGACAGGCGAGGCATTCAAAGAACTACTGGCCGCTTCATACAAACAACCCTTTGTCATAGATGCTGATGCACTGAATATATTAGCAAACAATTACCATATAAAGCAGCGAATCCCCGAAAACAGTATTCTCACGCCTCACCCGGGAGAGCTCAAGCGTTTGGTTGGAGAATGGCACGATGAGGAAGAAAAGATAAACCTTGTGAGACGCTATGCAGCCAACATAAAGTCGATCATTATCGTGAAAGGAGCACACACGATGATATGCTTACCCGACGGCAATTGCTATTTTAACTCTACAGGAAATAGCGGCATGGCTAAAGGAGGTAGTGGAGACGTGCTCACAGGATATATTACAGGATTATTAGCCAGAGGATACAGTAGTACTCATGCTGCAATACTGGGAGTATATGCACATGGACTTGCCGGAGACAAAGCTGCTGCGAGATGGGGTATAGAAAGTATGAATAGCAAGGATATTATCGACTTCCTTTAACGAAGGAAATACAAAAAAAGAAGCCCGCAAAATCACATCGCAGACTTCCTGTACCTTAACACAAACTTTACAAACTACACATTCTTATAACGATGTGCAGAATGAAAAAGTTCATGATTTCTAATTAATTAACAATATATTCATCTATTATTCTTGAAAAATATAAGAAATATTATACACTTATCACAAGTAAATCTTCACTAACTAAATAGAATAAATCTATAGATAATAGATAAGCTCTTTGCAACGAATAACAAACTCGAAAACAACGATATATAGACGACCTAAAATAATATAAAATAAATAAGCCTAACAATATTAGTTGCAAGTGCAATTGTTTCAATAATATTCATATCTTTGTTATACCAACCACAAAGTTGTTACTTACGCACTATAATAGCTCCTCATAATTAAAAGAATAAAATTATGGAAGCTAAAAAACAAGCATTGGAAAAGAGCTTGATAAGTCTACAAAGCAACATGCTAAGCTTTGCTTTTAGATTAACATCGGATAAAGAAGATGCAAAGGACCTTACTCAGGAAGCAACCCTTAAAGTATTGAGCAGCTTTGATAAATATTACGATAATATCAACTTTAAAGGATGGGTCTTCACGATTATGCACAACATCTTTGTGAATAATTATCGCCAAGCCCTTCGCAACCAGACTATCGTTGATCAAACTGAAAATTTATATTGGATAAATCTGGCTCAGAATTCAGCATCGGATTCTCCTGAAGATGCTTATTCATATATAGAAATATATAAGGTATTGAATACATTTAATGAAGAACATCGGGTTCCTTTTACAATGCATCTATCGGGCTATAAATATGAAGAAATAGCTAAAAAGATGAATCTACCATTAGGCACAATAAAGAGTCGTATCTTTTTTGCCAGAAAAAGGCTGCAAGAGTTACTCAAAGACTATTAATAAAACTATCAGTTCACATCCTGAGTCAGCATCAATATAAGATAAGGACATATTTTGGAAGACAGAATATGTCCTTATCTTATTATAACAATTGTTCTTCAATAAAAGCCTATATTCGGTTCTTATCGCGAGAAAAACAAATACTTATAAATATTTTCTATAGTTCATACCCCTATAAAAAGTAGAAAACATATATCATTTATCAAAACTTCCTGCTAATTTTAGATTTTGTAGTTTGTAGTAGTGAACACTAAAAAATTATACCAATGAAGATACACGAATACCAAGCTAAAGATTTATTCTCATCCTACGGTATCCCTGTTAAAGAACAAATACTATGCTATGAGCCTGGAGAGGCAGCAGTTGCATACGAAGAGTTGGACAAGGAATGCGTAGTAATAAAAGCACAAGTATTAACCGGAGGTCGGGGCAAAGCCGGAGGAGTAAAACTCGCAAAAAGCAAAGAAGAAGCCAAAGATCACGCAAAGAATATTCTTGGACTAACCATTAAAGGTTATCCCGTCACAAAAGTCATCGTAACTGAGGCAGTAGATATAGCGTCGGAATATTATATGAGTTTTATAATAGACCGGAATACAAAATCCGTTATACTAATGATGTGTGCCGAAGGTGGAGTAGACATTGAAGAAGTAGCAGAGAAGACGCCTGAGAAAATTTATAAATTTGCGATAGACCCGTTGGTTGGGCTGCCCGACTATCTTGCCCGCAAATTTGCCTTTGTCTTATTTCAAGACCTAAATCAAGTAAATCAAATGGCTTCTATATTACAGAAGCTATATAGATTATTCATAGATAAAGATGCATCATTAGCTGAAATTAATCCGCTGGTTACCACCAAAGATGGAAAACTACTGGCTGTGGATGCAAAAATGACATTCGACGATAACGCCTTATACCGTCAGCCAGAAATATTAAGCCTTTTTGAACCTACGGAAGATGAGAAAGTAGAAACTGCGGCCAAAGAGAAAGGATTCAGCTTTGTAAGACTCGATGGAGAGATCGGTTGCATGGTAAACGGAGCCGGACTGGCGATGGCTACAATGGATATGATAAAACTATATGGCGGTGCACCTGCGAACTTTCTTGATATTGGAGGAAGCTCCAACCCCAACAAGGTAATAGATGCTATGACTCTGTTATTGAAAGATCCAAAAGTAAAAGTTGTGTTGATTAATATATTTGGTGGTATAACTCGCTGTGATGATGTTGCGTCGGGTTTACTTTCTGCCTTTGAGCAACTAAAAACAGATATTCCTGTGATTGTACGCCTTACAGGCACAAATGAAAAAGAGGGAAGAGAAATGTTGATCGGAACTCGATTTAAGGTTGCAGAAACAATGGGCGAAGCCACCCGAATGGCAGTGGCAGCCTCCAAAGAATAAGCTGATTGCTGATATTAAGTAATGATCAAAGCTAAAAAAGAAAACTATGAGTATACTTATAAATGAATCAACACGATTGATCGTACAAGGAATTACCGGGAGAGACGGTAGTTTCCATACAAAAAAGATGCTAGAATACGGAACTAAAGTTGTAGGCGGAACTACTCCGGGAAAAGGAGGAACCGATATCCTTGGCGTTCCTGTATTCAATACTGTCGCCGATGCTGTAAAAGCAACACAAGCAAATACATCTATTATATTCGTTCCGGCACGCTTCGCCGCTGATGCTATTATGGAGGCGGCTGATGCAGGCATCGGACTGATTATCTGTATATCCGAAGGTGTCCCTACATTAGATGTAGTCAAAGCACACCGTTTTGTACAAATGAAAGGAGCTATGCTTATTGGCCCTAATTGCCCAGGACTAATGTCTCCTGAAAAAAGCTTGGTGGGAATATTACCCGGACAGATATTTAAGAAAGGGAATATCGGAGTTATCAGCCGTAGTGGAACTCTAACTTATGAAGTTGTATATCATTTAACTGCAAATGGTATGGGACAATCTTCAGCAATAGGAATGGGAGGAGACCCTGTTGTAGGATTATACTTCCGGGAATTACTGGAGATGCTCCAAAACGATCCGGACACAGATGCCATTGTTATGATTGGAGAGATTGGCGGGAACGCAGAAGAACAAGCCGCAGAGTATATAAAGAAGCATGTAACAAAACCCGTAGTTGGCTTTATTGCCGGGCAATCGGCTCCTCCGGGAAAACAAATGGGACATGCGGGAGCTATTATATCGAGTGGATCGGGCACTGCTGCCGAGAAAATTGCAGCATTAGAGGCTGCGGGTGTCCAAGTCGCTAAAGAACCTTCAGAAATACCGAATATATTAAAAGAAAAGTTGAAGAAGTAAAGAAAATAAGAAGATAAAACAAAAAGAGGTTGCCAAGTTTGGCAACCTCTTTCATTAAAACCCTTCGATAAAACGAAGTTATCTAATTTCGATCTTTTTCACCTTATCTTCTAGTGCCTTATTCAACTTCGGTAAAGTGATTTGCAAAACTCCGTCTTTTTGTGAAGCTTCAATACTTTCTGCATCAACGTTCTCAGGTATTGCAAAACTACGTGAGAATGAAGAGGCTCTGAACTCTTGACGTAAAACTTTCTCGTTTTCATCCTTTTCTTCACTCTGAGTTTCACTCTGCGCCGAAATTTTAAGAACACCCTTTTCTATCTCTATCCTTACATCCTCTTTCTTAAATCCAGGTATAGACAATTCAATATTGAATGATTTGTCGTTTTCAGTTATATTTGTTGCCGGAAGATTTCCTTCAACAAAGCTGAACAAATCATCATTCAAATAATTGCTAAAGAATGTAGGGAAAAAGCTGCCACTTCTGTCAAACTTTCTAATTAATTGATTTTTCATTGCTGTATCCTCCTTTATTAAATTAATTTTTATCTGTTATTACAGAATCTAATTTTATCTATAAATATAGATGCAAAAAGTAGGCCATACTGCAATTATGTCACAAAAACAAATATAAAAACCGAACAAAAACAAAATAAATACCTAACAATCAAAACATAATATTAAAACAAACGAAAGGAATAAACAAGACATTATGTCATACACAAGAAAAACTTCTATATCCAACGTATAGAAGTTTTTATAAATTAATAAAGGCTAAACCTATTAAAAGTCTAGCCTCTATCTATAATAGAATATTAGTATTATTTACAGAGAATGAACGTGAGCAGCTAATTTTGACTTCAAGTTTCCTGCTTTATTCTTGTGAATCACATTTTTCTTAGCTAGTCTGTCAAGCATAGAGCAAACTGAAGGATATTGCTTTTGAGCCTCTTCTTTATCAGTCAGTAAACGAAATTTACGAACTGCATTACGAGTTGTTCTAGCTACATATCTGTTTCTCAAGCGTCTTGTTTCTGCTTGTCTGATTCTTTTTTCTGCTGATTTATGATTTGCCATATCGACTAATCCTTATATTGTTATTTTATTTCTTATTAAGTAGCCCATAGGGGAGTCGAACCCCTCTTTCAAGAATGAAAATCTTGCGTCCTAACCGATAGACGAATGGGCCATCCTGTGGAGCTTCTCTGTTTTGCAGTATCATTCTCCCTTGATTGCGGATGCAAAGGTAAGGCATTTTTGGTTATGTGCAAATATTTGCGGCTATTTTTTTCTAAAATATTTCACACAAAACGATAGACTCCTGATAGTCAACAACATTATTTGATCAAGAAATAGTGAAGAATATCCATTAACAAACAAAAACTTGTGAAGGTCTCTATATTCTCCTATTTTTGTAATGAATTTATACAAAACACATGAAGAAAATTTTAATATTTTTATCCCTTATATATGCATTTAGCTCTGTAGCGCAAAACACCTACAGGTCTCCACTTGATATACCGCTAATTCTCAGTGCTAACTTCGGAGAACTCAGACCAAACCATTTTCATTCCGGTATTGATCTAAAAACAGAAAGAGTCGTAAACAAACCTGTGTATGCTATGGAGGACGGATATGTATCCCGTATTTCTATTTCGGCATCGGGCTATGGACTTGCACTCTATATAGACTATCCTTCCACCGGACAAACAAGCGTATATGGACACCTCAATAAGTTTGCACCCAAGATATCAAAATACATAAAAGACAAACAATATGAGCGTGAAAGCTTCCACATAGACATCACATTAGGAAAAGAAGAAATACCGGTAAAAAAAGGTGAGCTTGTTGCCTATAGCGGAAATACAGGATCGTCAGGAGGACCACACGTACACTTTGAAATAAGAAACACTGCGAATCAAATAGCTATCGACCCTTTGGAGTATTACAAAGATGCTATAACAGACACACAAGCGCCTAAAATAAAAGGAATAGCTATATATCCTATAAATGAAAAAGGTGCAGTAGATTTTAGCCGTCATCCTTACCACAGAAATATTTCTATGCTAAAGAATGGAGCTTACGCCACATTAAAAGACACAGCAGAAGTATGGGGGAAAATTGGATTTGGAGTTTATGCGAATGACAGAATGGATGGTACTCCAAATATATATGGCGTAAAAAAAGTTAGACTGTTTTGTGACGACAAAGAAATATTTTCTTCTAATTTATCTCATGTCGATTTTAAGCAAACCCGGATGATTAATAGTATGACAGACTTCGATTATTGGAGCCGAAGGAGAATTTTCTATCAAAAATCTTACATTGAACCGGGCAATAAACTCCCTTTTTATAAATCGGTAAATAATGGGCATATTGATATAAAAGAAGAGCGAGTATACAATCTTCGCTACGAACTTGAAGATATGTATGGGAATCAAACAAACTATTCGTTCAGCGTAAAAGGGAGGGAGCAAACGATCCCTCAGAAGAGAACTTGCACACAACGAATGGTATGGAACCAGGATAATAACTATTCAACAGAATCATTCAGCATCACCATTCCTAAAGAATACCTCTATGATGACCTGTGTTTTATGCTAAAAAAAATTCCATCAGCGAAACATCTTGCTGACTTACACAAAGTAAATGACACACATGTTCCCTTGCAAGATTATTGCAACATTACAATAAAATTAAAGAAAGACACCTTATCCAATAAATCACAATATGGCATTGTACGCCTCAAGGGGAATAATGAAGTCTGGATAGGAGGAACATATAAAGAAGGAAAAATCATTGGACGAATAAGAGAACTTGGAAACACATACACCATTAACGCCGACACCAAAGCTCCGACAATCACACCCATTCAACCCGAAAGATGGGCAAGACATGCTACAATAAGAATCAAATTATCGGACAATCTCAGCGGTATAGCTTCATACAAAGGCACAATCAACGGCGCATTCGTATTGTTCGAAAACGATGTAAAATCTCCGATCTATTCTTATAAATTCGATTCTTCGCGACTGAAAAAGGGACAAATGCAAAAATTAGTATTCACAGCAACGGATAAGTGCGGAAACACTTCAACGTACCGGTATGAATTTAAGTATTAGAAATTGTTGTTTATAACTTCTTCAGATCTTCGATAAACTCATCTACAATAAACTCAGGAGTAGCCCAGGAAGTAATAAATCTCATTGCAGAATGATTATCATCAACAACACTCCATGTAAGAAAAGAATAGTCTTTTTGCAGACGACTTATCATTTCATTCGTTAAGATTGGGAATATTTGGTTGGTATCAGAGTCTATCAGCATAGTATAGTCTAAAGCCTTGAATGCAGTAGCCATTTTCGCAGCCATTTTATTTGCGTGGGCTGCTAAATCAAAGATCAGGTTACCTTGGAGTAGTTGATCAAATTGCACACCCATCACCCTACCCTTTGCAGTAAGAGCACCTCGCTGCTTAAGGTGATATTTGAAATCTTTGTCCAACTCAGGGTTTGTTATAACAACTGCCTCTCCTAACAGAGCTCCACATTTTGTACCACCAATATAAAATACATCAGTGAAAGCTGCAATATCAGCTAAAGTCATATCGTTAGATTCAGCAGCCAAAGCCATAGGCAAACGAGCGCCATCCATAAACAAAATCAAATCATTTTCTTTGCAGAAAGAATAAAGATCAGATAATTCTTGCTTTGTATATATAGTTCCCAATTCGGTAGAATTAGAGATATAAACAGCTCTTGTACGAACAACATGATGTCCGCGAAGCTTATTCAAGAAGGGTTTAATATCCTGTGGACGCAACTTTCCATCGACAGTTGATGCAGCTTCTACTTTATGTCCGGTTGCCTCTATTGCTCCAGTTTCATTTACATAAATATGCCCGGTTGTAGGAGCCACAACAGACTCAAAAGGGCGCAGAATAGAAGATAA
The DNA here is from genome assembly GCF_004569505.1 of Dysgonomonas mossii. Taxonomy (NCBI): domain Bacteria; kingdom Pseudomonadati; phylum Bacteroidota; class Bacteroidia; order Bacteroidales; family Dysgonomonadaceae; genus Dysgonomonas; species Dysgonomonas mossii. The sequence continues at coordinate 675,477 of NZ_SPPK01000002.1, read as the reverse complement.
AACGACTAAATTTGCCAAAGTTCCGCCAGCTATCAAATGTACTCCGACATTCGGTTTGTGTGTTAATTCTGCAATCATCTTAGTTGCACGCTGCGTATATTCATCATCTCCATACCCGGATTGTTGTACGAGATTGCTTTCTACAAGAGCATTTAACACAGAAGGGTGGCATCCTTCAGAGTAATCATTCGCGAAACTATACTTCATTTTATTTCTTTATTATTTTTCGAGTGTAAATTTAAGTATAAAGAGAGAATATTGATTAGAATATATAGAAGGAAATATAAAGTCCTTACAAATAAAAAAAACATCCTAAATTAGGATGTTTTATAAATTATACTCAGACTCTTATATCTCGAACAGGAATTTCCCTGACATTAATCTTAGGGATAGGAATATTCAAATCCAAATCACGAACCACCTTCTGTTCTTTCACTGTGCGAACATCTGTATCCTCTACACCAAGGTCAGCGATCGCATTTTGAACAAAACTATCTATTTTATGAAAAGGAAGTGGCAGAAGCTCATGCTTATATAGCTTCTCTATCTCTATGACTCTTGTTTCCTTGTTCTTTATCCAAACAAGAACCTTTTTTATCTTTGTAAATAAGCTTTTAACAGTGAGATCTGTAATTAATATTTCGTAGCAACCAATGCATTTTGATATATGACTCCCACTATCGTTGACAGTATATCCGGCTTCAGTTATCTCCCTGATATACTTTTTTATATATGGTGAATATCTTTTCATGAGTTATTATAAAATGTGGGTTAATAGTTAAATTTTAAGGAATCGGACTTTCTATACAATCATCAGGGTAGATTTATTTGCTATCCCTACTGCATAATCTTCAAAAACAGGTGAAATTTCATTCTGTTTTCCGTTTTCGAAACATCCCCTGACTTTTTCATACGCTAAGAATGACATCTCAAATTCGGGTTGACCTGTAACTAATATAGGTTGATCTAAACGATTATACCAATAGTATTGTCCTCCAAATGTTTTTCTTGCCACTTCAAATACGTAGGCTCCAATTTTTATTATCATCTTCCTTTTAGTCTCTGAGTCAGCCTTTTTATAAAACACAATGCTATCCTTTATTATAAGGTCAACTTCACGCAAACTTTCGATAGTAAAATCAAGCTTAGCATCATCTTTAAACTGTTTGACTAATAGGTTTGCATTTGCAGACATGTCATCAGTAAATTGCTGTCGATCATTATCCGTTATTTGTGCTATTTCTTTCTTTTTTCGCAGAAAATCAAATAATCCCATTTCTTCGGTGTTTATGTTCTACCTCTACAAAATAAAATATAAACAAACGCATACCCTAAAAACAACTATAGAAGTCATAATGTTTAAAAGATACAACTTTTGAAAAATATTTTATAAAATAACAGTTTAGTAAAAACAGAGAAATATTCTCTTATTCTTACACTAACGTCCGGCAACACATAATTATATATTAAAGCTTTACAGCTCTTTTTTCAATCTCTCGGCTTTTTTTCGAAACAAACATCATACGTTAATTTTATATTAAAGAATAATGCTGCAAGTATATAATGAGTATAAAAAAGCCCACATAAAGCAACTAATATTGCAAAAAAGACAAAATACAAAACATATTTTTTGTTTTTTTATAAGAGAAAATCAAGTTCTATATAAGGTCATTAATAGCTAATATCAGTTTGTCTTCTGCAAATTTAATGTATTATAGTAATGAAACAAACTTTATTGAGGAAATTTGTTAAAAAAAAGACATATTCACCTATCCTAGAAGGAGCAATAATTAGTGAAAAAGATATATATTTACATACTATAATTCGAACATGAAAATATAAAATATGAAAAAGGTTTTTGTAAGTGGGTGCTACGATATGCTCCATAGCGGCCATGTTGCATTTTTTGAAGAAGCTGCCAGTTACGGAGATTTATATGTGGGGATAGGTTCCGACAAAACAGTAAATGAACTAAAAGCCCGAAAAACCATAAACAGTGAGCAGGAACGCCTATATATGATAAAGTCTCTTCGGTTTGTAAAAGATGCCTGGATCAATAAAGGAAGTGGCATACTTGACTTTATTGATGATCTGAAGGAACTGAAACCCGACATCTTCTTTGTTAACAATGACGGACACAGCGCCTTAAAAGAACAGCTATGCAAAGACCTTCATATAGAATACATCGTAAGCAAAAGAATCCCCCACACCGGATTACCAACTCGCTCTACAACAGCTTTGCGAGAAGAATGCAGAATTCCCTATCGGATAGATCTGGCAGGAGGCTGGCTTGATCAGCCAAATGTAAGCAGTCTATATCCGGGAGCTGTACTTACAATATCTATTGAGCCCGATTATGACTTCAATGACAGGAGTGGTATGTCAACCAGCTCACGTAAAAAAGCCATAGAACTCTGGCAGGTAGATATCCCGACAGGAGATAAAGAAAAACTCGCTAAAACCTTATTCTGCTTCGAGAATCCTCCGGGAACAAAATATGTAAGTGGCTCACAGGATTCATTGGGAATCGTTCTGCCCGGACTCAACAAGCTATATTATGACGGAGATTTCTGGCCATCGCGTATAGAGAAGGTATTGGATGATGAGATATTGTTGTGGCTAGAAAAACATTTGTGGCTTGTACCATTATATCCACGTCACCACGATTATGATGTCCTATCAAACACTAATATTACACTTGAGAATGCAAAAAGGTTAAGCAATGCTGCTGAGAATGCATGGGAGTCACTAAAAGAAAAAGATATAAAAAAACTAGGGGAAGCCATTAGAGAAAGCTTCGAAGCTCAAATCGTAATGTATCCGCACATGGTATCAGACGATATTCTCGAAGTTTTAAACAAATATAAATCATCCGCTTTAGGTTGGAAGTTAAGTGGAGCCGGTGGTGGTGGTTATCTAATTTTCGTCAGCGAAACACCTATAGAAAATGCAATTCAGATAAGAATAAGAAAAGCCGAATAAGAGACATAGAATAATTAAAGGGACAGATACTTTATTGATATCTGTCCCTTTCTATTTTAACAAAACCGATCAAGCCACAAGCCCAAACAGGTCAGATGATATTTAATTCGTATCTACTGAAGCTTAACGGCCTTACCCGTAGCATTACTCTTTATAGCTGCCTCTAATATTTCAACAACAATCAGATTATTTTCTAAAGAAGACAAATCTGTTGATTTTACTTCTATGTCTCCTCGCACAGCAGCTTTTAGGTAATAGAAAGAATCATTGTAAGGTTCGGGCAAAGCATCTGCAACCATTTTAGCCTCTTTGTTTCCTGAAAAGAAACGCATATCCTTTGCATTATCCTGATATAGGGCTCCTTTATTTCCATAAATATGCATATCTTTTCGGCCAAAGGGCCAGTTCCACGAAGCCATAACAATGGTAGTTACCCCCGGATATTCGAGAACAATAGTAGCATCATCGTCCACTTTTGGATACACATCGGGCTTCTGATGTTGCAGTACAGCTGACACACTCACAGGCTTTTTCCCGCCCATAAGCCATGTGCTCAGATTTGCGCCATAGCATCCAAAATCTATAACAGCTCCTCCCCCATTTTTCACAGGATCAGTCAACCATTCCAAAAACTCAGGGCCACACCCAATCTCTACGGGCCCGGAATGTCCATCATATACATTTATTCGAGACATCTTACCTACAGCTCCATCTTTACGAATCATATCGTATGCCTTATGATTGGCTGGATACCATGTAGTTTCATAGTTGGTAAGGACCATAATATGATATTTCTGTGCAAGTTCAGCCATTCGCTTAGCCTGCTGTACAGTAGTGGCTAGAGGCTTTTCTACCATCACATGGATACCTCTAGGGGCACACGCTTCTACCACCCGAAGGTGATCATATATAGGTTCATAGACTATTACGGCTTCCGGCTTTGTCTTGTCAAGCATTTCGTCCAAATTCTGAAAGAAAAGCTTTTCATCAACTTTAGCCCGCAGCATTTTATTATTCCATAGCTGTGTGTTTTTTTCGGCAACTCCCACAACCTGAAAATCACCTCTATCTAGACGTGACAACACTTCCCATAGATGTCCATGAGACAGACCCACTACTCCAAGTCGCAAAGGCTTGTCTTTTTGAGCAAAAAATGGTAAAGCAAGAGAAAAGAGAATAGTAAACAGAAAAATCTTTGTTAGTTTCATTATTCAAGGGCATTATTATAAAAGATAAAAAAGAACTATCTATCAATTGTATTCAACTATGCTTTTACCTTCAATTGACGAGTTATATTTTCTTGACTAATATATCAGCCAAAGCCTCATCAATATGTTCGAAGGCAAAACGGTAATGTTTATCCAATAAATGTTGAGGAATAGCACGTTGCCCATCTATAAGCAATGTTGCACTTTCACCCATCATTATTTTTATCACAAATGATGGTATTTTAAATAAACATGGACGAAATAAAGTTCGTGACAGCACTTTTGCAAAACGTCTATTGGTAATCGGATTAGGAGAAGTAAAATTAAAAGCTCCTCTTGCTTCGGGAGTGTCTATCAAAAACAATATACCGTTAACCATATCCTGAATATGAATCCATGATATATACTGGCTTCCGGATGCTATTACAGCACCAAGCCCCAACTTAAAAGGAAGAACTAGCTTGGGCAACATTCCCCCGTCTTTAGATAAAACGATACCTGTTCGCAGGATACATACACGCGTATGTCTGTTGTCTGCAGCCATTGCCAAAGCCTCCCATTTCTTGCATAGCAAATGAGTAAACCCTTCTCCGGGTTCCGAATTTTCATTTATTGCATCATCATCCTGAAGTCCGTAATAACCAACAGCAGATCCTGAAATAAATATAGAAGGAGGAGTGTTGCTCAATTTGATCAGTTCGGTTAAACGACGGGTTGTATCCCAGCGACTATCACACATGCCCTCCTTTTGCTTTGCTGTCCATCGTTTACCGGCAATAGATTCGCCCGCCAAGTTTATAATCACATCATAACCATCTAACGAATCTAGTCCATCTAATGATTGACAATATTCGACATCTGATCCCAGCTTTTGTTTTGCTTTGACTACATCTCTGCTCAAAACCGTGATCTTATGATTTTGCACTAATAAGGCCTTGACTAATAACGTACCGATTAACCCTGTACCTCCTGTAATAAAAACCCGCATATATATTTATTTAATACTAGAATGTTTATTGGACACAAACTACCTGGATCAACACACTATACAGAATGTATAGTTATGCAAATCTACATATTTATTCTTATTATTTTTTAATATCACTCTTTATAAAATAATAATTTTGTAACTAAACGAAATTATTTACTAGGTGGAATATTATGAGTAAAATATTATCATGTTTTTAATCCAAAGCCATATTTATTTGGTGATCTCGGTTAATATCAATAATTTTATAGACTGTTTGTTAATAAACTATTCTTATGAGTAAAGTTATCATTAATTCGTATCAAGACTTTGAACAATATGTAGGTAAAGAACTTGGTGTTTCTGATTACCTTAAAATTACACAAGAACGTATCAACCTGTTCGCAGAAGCTACACTAGACTACCAATGGATTCACGTAGATGTAGAAAGAGCTAAAGTAGAAAGCCCTTTTAAAAGTACTATCGCGCATGGTTATCTGATGGTTTCGATATTACCTTATCTATGGGATCAGATCATAGAAGTAAATAATATAAAAATGCTTATCAACTATGGCATTGAAAAACTAAAATTCAATCAACCCGTAGTCGCAGGAAACGAAGTTCGCCTAAGAGTAAAATTAGACTCATTAGTTAACTTAAGGGGTATTGCCAAAGCTGAGATAAAAGTTGTATTGGAGATAAAAGATTCTCCTAAAAGTGCATTGGAAGAAACTGTTATATTCCTATATCACTTCAACAGTTAAGAACAAGCACCATTTGAAATAAAATAAAGGAAGGTATTTGAGATCTCAAATACCTTCCTTATTTCTTTATAACCTTACATTAATAATCGCCAAAAGCATTGTAATCACCATAAACTGATGTGTTGGTCGGCTTCACCTCATGCTCTGCCTCACTCTGAATATCTCCGGAATTAGCATCAATCTGAAGCATTCTATACTTAGAACCTTTTTGCAGCTTAACTCCCCACTGATGCGAATTATCATTGTACCACACAATAAAAGACCAGTTATCACCTCCACCCAGAGTATTTATGTAGCCTTTATCTTCTAGGGCTTTAAGCAAACTGTTATAACCAAAAGCTCCTCTGTATAGATCATAATTGATGACACTACAGTTTCCCTGCTCATCACATTCAAGCCATTTACCGATAGGAAACTGATGAGGCAAATATATTCCTTTTCGTTTTAAACTCCCATTGGGATAAAACTCTTTGAATATACGATATACGGCAGGCAAGGGCGGCACTTCATACACCTCTATAGGCAGCCCTTTACGGAGGTTCGATATACGTTTTTGCGTACCGTCCGGCTCGGTGTAAACATAATCAAGGCTACCTGATTGCGCTACCTGATTGCGAAAAGCATTCATATCGAATTTTTCGTAACTAAGAATCACTTTCTGACGAGGGTATATCTCTACTTGTAAACTATTTTGACTATATAGTGCGCTATGGGCACAAAACAAGGTGAGTAAAAAAAATGATATTCCTATTTTTTTCATTTTAAGTATGTGTTTTGGTTCAGCTTGTGTTGTATATTTCTTCAAATATATAAAATTTACAATTAAAAAGAGAAGCTCTTGTTGAAAATTAGAATATCTTTATGCTGATAAAAAGCTAGTTAAAGATATATCTGATATAAAACTACTTAGAATATCGTTTTCAATAGAACATCAAGTCTATACTTCAAAAGAATAAAATTATGCTAAAAGAAGATACGCTAAAATTCCTTCTGGAATTAAAAAAGAATAACAATCGTGAATGGTTTACTGAAAATAAATCGTGGTACGAACGTGCCCGCAAGGATGTTGAATTATTGGTAGGCGAAACGGCATTAAAAATAGCAACATTCGATCCTGAAATTGGACATATCGATCCAAAGAAATGTCTTTTCCGTATCTATAGGGATGTTCGTTTCTCACAAGACAAATCACCATACAAAACTCATTTTGGTGCTATCTTTCGCGCTCGCACAGCAGATCAGGCATCAGGCTATTATATGCATATCGATCCTGACGAACTATTCCTCTCTTTAGGATATTATATGCTTGATGGTACGCAACTAAAGAAAATAAGACGTGGTATCTATGAAGATTTTGACACATTCAGTGATATATTGAACGATAAAAACTTTAAACAAGAAATAGGAGATCTATATCGTGACGAGGATACGCTTCAACGTGTACCAAATGGATTTGACAAAAACCATCCTGCAGCAGAATATCTAAAACTCAAACGCTTCTATGTATGCAAACCTATATCTAAAGAACAATTATTGAGTGAAGATTTTGCAGAATACGCCGCTAAAATATATAAGATAATGCATCCGTTAGGCGAATTTCTGAGCGATATTGTAAACGAATAAGCGAGGCAAAAGCATTATTCTAATACAACATTTGAGAAGTATGCTGTTTCTAAAATATTTTCTTCATGCGAACAGATAAATATCCCGATGTAACATTTAGCAGGCAGTTGTATTTCTATCTCATTATCGGCTATTTGAGGAGTTAAACTTGTTCCGGTCTTCATCCTAAAAAGATTTCCTTTCCGCTCAAATTCTATTTGACTAGGAGCTCTATTGGCTGAAACAAGCTCTTCAGTAACGCCACCTTTAACCATCCTGTATTGCAAGGAAGTAAGCCCATCTCCATGAACGGCAATATCAGCATAGCGAGAATCGGCATCTAACGTCTCTCGAACTTGTATACCAATCTTGCGATGAGTATTTACTCCGTCTCCTTCAAACATAATATTTGCCCGTAAAACAAAGTCTCCATCTTTCTCAAGCCATGCAAAATGAAAAGCATCCAGGCCGCCCCACATATTAGCTCCTGCTCCCTTTAACGTATAGACACCTTTCAGAGAATCATAAGACATCGAACCTTTGAGCTTACAGTCACCGATATCCGCAGATTGAATAAACAACTGTATTCTTTCGTTTTCCTGCCCTCCTCTACAGCCGAACAACATTGCAGTGAATATTAAAAGAGACATTGAAAGTATAGCCAATGTAGATATTTTCATCGTATTATAAACTCGTATTTTTAGGTTACAATGGTATATTACAGAATAAATATATTACTCTTTTGTAAACAAGAAGGATTGGTTTTTCTTTATTTTCTGGTATTGTATACTACTTAATCATAAATATAATACAATCCTCAAATATAATCAAACAAAACCCTTTTATATAATCTTATCCTTTTTTCAGACTGGATATATATTATTAAACACAACAGTATAGCATCTGTTCAGATCGCCTCATCTCTATTGCTATAAAGGTGATGTAATTTTTTATAAATTCGAATAGAAAATGGACTGACTCTTTTATCAATCACAGAACTAATTCGTTGTATAACCTCTCGAAAGTATCATCCAAATCGTCTGAGAATCCCGAACGAGAAGTAGATGTTTGTATAGAAGTGCTACGAACGGCAGTAAGCCAACGGTACCGATCCGATATTTCGTAAGATGCAATTTTACCCCCTACTTTTGTTCCGGAGCATATTTTATCAAACACTTCTAAATTGATAGATAATGATTCTAAATCTAACTCAGACGAAAACAAACGCAACTTATTCTCATCCAACACATAACGAGCCTTTATATATTTAGCCCTTTTGCAGTACATAATAAGCCCAACATTGATAAACTCTTCGCGTTCTACCCTTGGCACAACACGAATAACAGCATATTCATAGAAGTGTTTCCCTGGCATGTTGTGCTTCTTTTATAAATATTTCTGAATGTGCCAATCTCTCCTTCAGGAAGTTTACATATACCCGACGTATATCTGCGGGAGTTTCACCTTCCTCACCCCAATGCAACCAATCATCCGGTAGCAAAGCAACAATCTCTTCTATTTTCTCCGGTACAAGAATCTCTTTAAAAGCCTTATCAACCTCCTCCAATTCTAAAGCATAAGGCAGCAATACATGATCTTTAACTTGAGTAAAAGGGCTTAGCGCATATTTCTCCCAATTTACCCACGAGTGGTGAAAATAAAGCGACGCTCCATGATCGATAAGCCATAGTTCTTTGTGCCACATCAGCATATTGGTATTTTTGGTTGTGCGGTCTACATTTGTCAACAGGGCATCCATCCATACTATTTGAGAGGCTGTTTTACGATCAATCTGCACAGCTACGGGATCGAAAGTTAACGCTCCTGACAAAAAATGCAGTCCCATATTTAAACCACGACTAGCCTGCAAGAGGTCTTGTATCTCTTCATCACCCTCGGTACGTCCAAAAGCCTCATCCAGATTGATAAATACTATTTCCGGAACACGAAAGCCGAGTGTTTGAGCAATAAGACTACCAACCAATTCACTAACTAGCATTTTTGTACCATGCCCGGCCCCTCTGAATTTGACTACATATTTGAATCCATCGTCACCTTCTGCCAGTGCAGGCAAAGAGCCTCCTTCGCGTAAAGGAGTTATATAGCGTGTAACATTTACTGTCCGTAATTCCATTTTCAATAACGACCCTTCCTTTTTTATTATTTACTTAGTTCGTGTTGATAAAGATAAAAAATAGTCAGCAATTATTCCTTATTGTTGTATATTATTAATACGAGTCGATCACACATGTACAAATAAAAAAAGCCCACAACATCACGTCGTAGGACTTTCTCATGCCTTAACACAAACTTTACAAAACTACATGTTATATAACCATAAGTAGTAGAATAAAGTTCAATTTATTTTGTTAATTAACTATATTTCCTTATGTATTTTTAGAACATAAACATTTTAAAACGCCTTAATAAACAAACACTTAAATAGAAATAAAACAGAAGTTTATAATCTATTTTTATATTACAACTTAAAGTTGTCAGGATTTTAGGAAGTCGTTCATCTTTAGATCAGACATTATAGGGACTGAACAGTGTTTTGTAAATAGGCGACTGAAATATTTTCTTCGATAACATACCTAATCTTGATAAAAGCATGCAGTAACTCCAGATGATTTATCTCCAACCGCGGTTTATCCTTCTGATTATATTGTTCTTTGATCTTATAATTTGATGATTGAATATATTGATCGTAGTATTTGTATACCATGCTTATATACTTATTATTCAAGTCTCTTTCATAAAGAAGGTTATCTTTCGACTGGTATACAAAATCTCCAAACAAATTAATAAAGCCTATAAATTGGGTTATTGACTCATCGTAGAAATCATTCCCCCGTATATTATTTTCTATTTGTCCTACATTATAAGATTCGACATACTCAGGTATGATATCTCCAAAGCAAGCTAACCAATTCATCAAATTGTTTGGTTGTTGAATTTTATCTATATTCTTCAGTAGTGTCTCTTTTATCTTCACTAAATCAGTAACAGCAAAAATACATCCTGATTTATCAAGCATGAAGGCATGACGCCCCTCTACATCCGTATCACTATACCAAACCATATACAATGGAAAAGTATAATTCTGCGAACAATACTTGATAATCCAAATACTAAATGATGAACAGATATCATCAAATGAATCTATTTTTACTTCACGAATCATCTCAGAGTAGATAATCTAAAATCCCTAGAAAATGTAAAAGCTCTTATCTTAATCGACTAGACTTTATTATAAACCATTTATAATAAATCTAATCATCCTAAAAAATAACAGTTTTTTATAGTATTTTACTTCTTATAATACAAATATAAGAGATCATTTCACCTTTTACAACTTTTTGAGAGAATCCTGAATATAAGGGTATCATTTTTAACGATAATCACCTTCTAAGGATTAATCGAGAATGACAATAAAAATGTCTAACCATATCTGATATGATTAAACATAATTCTTATAATATAAAAAGGAAAGGAGGAAAGTCTTTTAAAAGTGTTCTTTACACCAAAGATCTTAACCTCTTATATTAGAGATATTCAATTAGCTCTGAACTAATGATATAAAATCATTAAATTTAAGAACGACATCCGGATATTCTGTATCTTTAATATAGTGCGAAATTTTCACCTCTTTTCTATTGAAATCAAAATCCAAATCCGATAAGTTCAGTGTAATCTCTGTATCAGTTTGTCTATCAATATTTTTCACAAGTCTCTCTCTTACTTTTTGCGATTTTGCTATTCCCTCTTTAAATATTAGAAGTGTTTTAGTCATCGTCTATTATTTTTTATTTAAAATCTTCGGATAGCAAAAATAATTTTTTTTAATAAAACTAAAAAACATGATACTAATTAGTTATTAACAATATAACGCTTTTAACCAAATTGAATACCTTCCTATACTATTTTATTTTACAATCAAAAATTACATTAGCCTATATAAATTACACACAGACTACACCTAACTACCAATCATAGCACAATATAGAATGATTAAAAACAAGTATAATTTTTCTCTTTTTTTATATCAAATCACTTGATAATATAAAAATAAAAGTTACTTTTGTTATTAATTACACGAGGTATTGAAGATTAAAACATAAGGGAAACTTTTACATAAATTTATTAAAACTGCATAACTCTATATTTTCCTACCAAGAAAAGATTTGTTATTCACAGTAAATAAGAAAAACTATAATTCCCTCTTAAAAAAGATATACAATTTTACGTCTATAGTATAGATAAAATTGGAATAAGTCAAAAAGCTAAATGTTTTTTGGAGTAGGAATATACACGAAAGTAATTTATGTATATGCAGACGCCTGACATTAACACAGACAATTTAGCAAACTGCAGGCGCAGCCTCCTTGAGTATTCAAGGAGGCTTATTTAAAGCTCATTTCATTTAGTTACTACATCATAGTTGATATATACTTTTTTACTGTAATTTTGTCTTACAAAAAGGTCATACTAAAATCTACAGGCTATATATTATAAGATGAGAAATATAAAACCTCAAAGTATAGGGATTGTCATATCAACTTACAATAATCCCGAATGGTTAGAAAAAACCTTATGGGGATATACTCTACAGACTCACAGTACATTCGAATTAATCCTTGCAGATGATGGCTCGGGTGAAGACACCAGAGAATTAATAGATAAATTCAGGAATAAATATTTACCGAACATAAAGCACATCTGGCACGCAGATGAAGGTTTCAGAAAGTGCAAAATACTAAACGATGCCATAGTAGCTTCAGAATCAGAATACCTTATATTCACAGACCACGACTGTATCCCTCGAAAGGATTTTATTGAGACTCATTTAAGATATGCGGAAAAAGGATATTTCTTATCAGGCGGATATCCCAAATTACCGATGGAGATCAGCAAAACTATTACTTATGAAGATATCATCTCCGAAAATGCATTCGATATTAAATGGCTAAGACAACACGGCTTGAAGAGTTCTTTCAAGAATACTAAACTCTTAAAGTCTAAAACCTTTGCTTCATTTATGAATTTCATCACACCCGCAAAAGCCTCATGGAATGGCTGCAACTCATCAGGATGGAAAGAAGACATGCTGGCTATCAATGGTTTTAACGAGTCTATGCAATATGGAGGATTGGACAGGGAGTTTGGGGAGCGACTGGTTAACATGGGAATACATTCTAAACAAATCAGATATTCAGCTATTTGCGTACACCTGGATCATTCTCGCCCATACAAAAACAAGGAACTAATAGAGAGAAATAAAGAAATACGCCGTAACGTAAAGGCAAACAAAATAATAAAAACACCGAACGGAATAGAAAAGCTTTGATCCTAAAAACAAAGTATATCTTATTTATAGGCAACCACCTGTTTTAGAACATCGGCAATACTATTATCTGAACCAAAGATAAAGAGATAGCGATAGCTACCATTGTATTTAGGAGGAGCCTGAGTCAAATCCTTATTCAATCCGAAGCGATAAAAATATTCGGCAAACAAAACATTGTCGGAAATTTTAGAAAAGTATAAGTTTGGTGTTTCCTCAGCAGAACCAAAGAGCTTAACCAATTCGCGAGAATATTCTTTTGTAAATCTATTTGTATTATCAATGCTATCAATACGAGTTATGCAGTCTAACGAAGACTCGCCTTTCTTTTGGAAATATTTCCAAAATGGGCTTCTTTCCATAAACATAAGTGTATCCGAAACTATATAGTTACGCTCTGAAGTCTTAAAGTCTGATAGCAAATAATCATAAGCAATCTTATATCTTTCGCCATTATCACCTAAAGCATTCTGAGCCATTAAATTTACACTCGAACAAAATATAAATAAAAGTATAGCAAATCTCATTTTTCAACAAAAATAATCACAAATAAAACATATTAATCCATTCTTTAGATACCAAATAAGTATAAAAAGAATCAAATTAACACATAGCAGAAAGACAAATTTATAAAAATTATTTATAAATCCTAGCCATTTCTATTCTACAATCATATTTTCTTTATGCTCACTCCAGCTATCCACCCCATCAATATACTGCAAAACGCAATATAATGTACATTATACATCAGTTCTATAAAAGATCGCTATTTTCTATAGAGACTAAAACCAAACAATAAAAAGTGACGACTATTACACTATTTTACTCTTGTTACTTTCAAGTCACCCTCTATTATGAGATAAATAGAATAAAATATGATACAAAAAAAGAGCTGCCTTATTCGGGCAGCTCTTTCATATAATTATAGTTTGATTTTAAACTAAATTACTCAGCTAGCAAAATATGTAAAATCTGTACAGCCGCTTTGGTTACTGATGTACCAGGACCAAAAATAGCAGCCACACCCGATTTATACAAGAAGTCATAGTCTTGAGCAGGGATTACACCTCCTGCAATAACGATGATATCTTCTCTACCAAGTTTCTTAAGCTCGTCTATAACCTGAGGCACAAGAGTTTTGTGACCGGCAGCAAGAGACGAAACACCAAGTACATTTACGTCGTTTTCTACAGCCTGACGGGCAGCTTCTTCCGGAGTTTGGAACAATGGTCCCATATCTACGTCGAATCCGCAGTCAGCATAACCTGTAGCTACAACTTTTGCACCACGGTCGTGTCCGTCCTGACCCATCTTGGCAATCATGATACGTGGTTGACGACCTTCTTTCTTTGCAAACTCTTCCACAAGTGTCTTCGCTTCATGGAATGTTGGGTCTTTTTTACTTTCTGATGAATACACGCCTGATATAGTTCTGATTACTGCTTTATAACGTCCAACAATCTCTTCGCAAGCATCGGAGATTTCTCCTAAAGTAGCACGCAAGCGCGCAGCTTCAACTGCAAGCTCCAACAGGTTACCTTTCTTCGTTTTCACACATTCTGTGATAGCAGCTAACGCTTTCTTCACAGCTTCGTTGTCACGTTTAGACTTCAAGTCGTTCAAACGTTCGATCTGTTGACGACGCACTTCGGTATTGTCAACATCAAGAATATCGATAGGATCTTCTTTTTCGAGGCGATACTTGTTGATACCAATAATTGCTTGCTGACCAGAGTCGATTCTAGCCTGAGTACGAGCAGCAGCTTCTTCGATACGCATCTTAGGAAGACCTGTTTCGATAGCCTTAGCCATACCACCCAGTTTTTGAACTTCCTGAATCAAATCCCAAGCCTTATGCACAAGTTCGTTTGTTAGTGTTTCCACATAATAAGAACCAGCCCAAGGGTCGATCTCTTTACATATTTGAGTTTCTTCCTGAATGTATATCTGAGTATTACGTGCAATACGAGCAGAGAAGTCGGTAGGCAATGCGATAGCCTCATCCAATGCATTTGTGTGCAAAGACTGAGTGTGTCCCAAAGCAGAAGCCATAGCTTCGATACAAGTACGTCCAACGTTGTTGAAAGGGTCTTGCTCTGTCAACGACCATCCTGATGTCTGAGAGTGAGTACGCAATGCGAGAGACTTCGGATTTTTAGCACCAAAGCTCTTCACAATCTTAGCCCACAAAAGACGTCCGGCACGCATTTTGGCAATCTCCATAAAGTGGTTCATACCAATAGCCCAGAAGAATGACAAGCGAGGGGCAAACGCATCTACGTCGATACCTGCATCGATACCTGCTTTAAGGTATTCCATACCATCGGCAAGCGTATATGCTAACTCGATGTCGGCAGTAGCTCCCGCTTCCTGCATGTGATAACCCGAGATAGATATTGAGTTGAACTTAGGCATCTTCTGAGATGTATATTCGAAGATGTCAGCGATAATTTTCATTGAGAATTCCGGTGGATAGATATATGTATTACGCACCATAAATTCTTTAAGAATATCATTTTGTATAGTACCCGCCATTTCTTCCAGCTTAGCACCTTGCTCCAATCCTGCATTGATATAGAATGCAAGAACAGGAAGTACCGCACCATTCATTGTCATAGATACTGACATCTGATTCAATGGAATACCTTCAAACAAAACCTTCATATCTTCTACCGAGCAAATAGACACCCCGGCTTTACCAACGTCACCCACTACACGAGGATGGTCGGCATCGTATCCACGGTGTGTGGCAAGGTCAAACGCAACAGAAAGACCTTTTTGACCCGAAGCCAAGTTACGACGATAGAATGCATTCGACTCAGCAGCAGTAGAGAACCCTGCGTACTGACGGATTGTCCAAGGACGCATAGCGTACATACCCGAGTATGGTCCACGCAAGAATGGAGGAATACCTGAAGCATAGTTAAGATGCTCCATCCCTTCCAAATCTTCTTTTGTATAAACAGACTTAACCGGAATGAGTTCGGGTGTCATCCAGTCAGCTTCTATACCATTATCAGCAGCCCATTTTGTAGCGTCTGTAGCAACAAAACCCGAACTGTTGATATCAATGTTTTTGAAATTAGGTTTCATATTTATTTTTTATTTGATTATTTACGATATAGGAAATAAAATGAAAACAGCCACATCCCAAATAGCATGGGATATAAGCACTGTCAGCAAGTTTCTGTTTTTCATATATATGAATCCCCAAAAAGCCCCACATATAAAGGCAGCCATAAAAAGCATAAAATTGAACGCCCATATATGCACAAAGGCATAGATAAGTGTTGTTATAATATATGCTTTCATACTTCCGAGTTTGCTTTCGCTCAATGAACGTTGAACATATCCACGCCAAAAGATTTCTTCGGCAGGACCTATCCAAAACAATAGAGCCAATGCAAGAAACAATTTGCTTTGCCCGTCTTTCATGGCATACACATCGCTTACTTGCGGATGAGCAAAATCGAAAAGCATTCCGGAGATTGCATTACCTAAATAGAAAACTCCCCATAATACGATTGCAGAGCCAACACCCAAAGCAACATCTTTTATATTGAATGAGAACTCGGCTTTCCAGTCTTTTCTAAACAGAAAGCTCAAAGCTGTAAGTGTTCCTGCGGCAGCAAGCATAACATACCAGAAATTGATATGCGGGCTTGTCCATTGCGAAAACATTACAAACCAAAAGACTATTGCTACCAGGATTGCACCTGCAAGTTTTTTCATATCAGGATAGCTAAAATTAGGGCTAACGACAATGATGCACTAAACATCAATTGTAGTTGAGCAGTTCCTTTGTCCAATTCATTAATAGGAGTAACATCATCTTCTGTTATCTGCGACATGGCCTTACAGTTCTTATATGCTACCGGTACTGTTATCAGAGTGATAAGAGCCGTTATCGGCAAAATATTAAGAACCACCATTACGATAATAGACAAATAAGCCAATATCGTCAACAGATAATAATGTATTACAGAAGCCTTCATCCCGATCAGCATTGCGTATGTTTTGATTTCCGCATAACGGTCGCTTCTGATGTCACGTGTATTATTTGCATGCAACACGTTGACAGTAATAAACGCCATAGGGAAAGAAACAAAAAGCAACAACCAGTCGAAGTGCCCAAGCATTACATATCCTGTCCCCAGCATAATAGAGGGTCCATAAACCAGAAAGATAAGAAGGTCTCCCAATGCTTTGAACTTGAAACGATAATAAAATACAGCGCCTATAGTACCAAATAAACCAACCCACACCAAGTCTATACCTGCTTGCGAAACCAAAAATAATCCAAGTGTTATCCCTAAAGCAATAAATGCCCATCCGTAAATAAACACCTGTTTAGGAGTAAACAGCTTGCTGGTAAGAATATCTGTTCCTACCTTGCCTTCTCTGTCTACACCATATTTATAGTCGTAATAATCACTGATCAGGTTACCACCTGCCTGAAAAACAACTGCGCCAATGATTGCAATTACACCCAATATCCAGTTAGCAGAGCTTTCGGGGTATACGTGTATTGTATACATCATTGCAATAAGAGCAGGAAGAGATGATACCGGAAACGACCATGGTCGCGTAGCAATCACCCAGTTTTTTAGTGTTGGTTTTTTTGTTTCCATTTTTATCCGAATTATAAAATATTATTCGATGCCCAGTTTAGCATTGAACATTTTTAGAGTCTCAAGGACATTGCTCTTCACATTAATGAAGTGTTCTATACCTTGTGCTTTCAAATCTTCCATGCATGCAGGAGCTCCGGCAACAACAAAATGTTCTTTGCCTTCGATCAACTTATGAGCTTCAGGAGCGTATGTTGCGTACTCATCGTCACTAGAACAAAGTACAATAACATCTGCTTTTTTCTTACGAGCAGCTTTGATTCCTGCTTCAACTGTTTCGAAACCTAAATTGTCGATAATCTTGTATCCGGCACAAGCAAAGAAGTTACTTGAGAACTGTGCACGTGCAAGACGCATACCCAGATTACCAATTGTTAGCATAAATACTGTAGGAGCACCATGTTTCTCTGTAGCCAGGCGAAGTGTTTCGAATGCTGTACCTAAGCGGCTGGTAGGTAACGGCATATATTCTCCTTTTTCGGAAGAACATCCGCAATTACAACCTTCTTTTACAATTTTGCTTTCAGCCTTCTCTGTAAAGTTAGGATATTGATTAGTACCTAATAATACTTCACGGCGAGTAGCCAATGCTTTGAAACGGGTATCAGCTGAAGTCTTAACGGCAGTTTGTACTGTTGCCGCTTTCAATGCTTCATAAAATCCTTTTTCGTCTACTTCGAGGAACAATTTCCAAGCTTGTTCAGCTATAGATTTAGTAAGGTTCTCGATATAATATGAACCCGCTGAAGGGTCAGTTATCTTATCGAAATGACATTCTTCTTTCAACAACAGTTGTTGGTTACGTGCGATACGTTCAGAGAAGTCATCCGGAGTTTTATATGTTTCGTCGAAAGGACGTACTGTCAAGGAATTAATTCCGGCAATAGTAGCCGACATTGATTCTGTTTGTGTACGAAGCAAGTTAACGTGGGCATCGTAAACAGTCTTGTTGAAAGTAGATGTTTGTGCATGAACATATATTTTTGCAGCACAATGACAAATTCCTTCAGGAGATTTGTTTGGACATTCGTTAGCACAGATAGGTTTGTAAGCTTCTACTATTTCTGCCCATAACCAGCGTGCTGCACGGAACTTAGCGATCTCCATAAAATAGTTACCGCCAATACCAAAGTTAAATTTGATCTTCTTAGCAACCAATGTAGGGTCTAGTCCTGCTTCAACAAGGGCAGACATCAACTGATTACCGTTAGCCAGCGCATATCCAAGTTCCTGATAGATGTAAGCACCACCGTCACTCAATGCATAGGCATTAACAGCCAACACTCTGAAACGAGGTAGCGGAGCCGCAGCTTTAACTATCTCTGCTGCTTTCTCTACCCATCCGTCTGCATTACGTCCCTTTTTCAATAGAGGTTTGAAAGGGTCGTAGTTTACAGAACCAAAGCACTTCATCACATCTGCACCCGATTCTTTGATGTATTCAACTAAGATCTTAGTTAATTCCAAAGATTTGCGATGACATGTACTAAAGTTAAGCTCTACAGCTTCGGGGTGAATGTCTTTCAACAGTGTCTTGATGTTGTCGGCGTTCACGTCATCTCCTTCGATATGAAATCCTAGAGATGTGATACCTTTGTAAAGTACGTCAAGAGCTTTTGCGTTTGCTGCCTTGAAATCGCGGACGTCAATATCCTGACGAGTATACCAGTCGTTATCTTTCTTGGTACCACGCACGTAAGGAAATTCACCCGGAAGTGATACAGCCGTATTAAGGCCTTCAAGGTCCTCACTTCTGTAAAAAGGGTTTACATTGAACCCTTCGTTTGTTTTCCAAACAAGTTTTTTCTCAAAATCAGCCCCTTTCAGGTCTGCTACGATTTTTGCCATCCACTCTTCAGTAGATATCGGCGGAAAATTTGAGAAAAGCTTTTCTTTCTGATTAGCCATGATTAATAAAATTGTTTAATATATAGGTTATATTTTATTGATTCTTAAAAGATTATAAATGGCCTATCTATATTTACATAAATGTTATTTATAGGTGCTTAAATTCAAACAGTTATCCTTATTAAAAATGCACCACAAAAGTAATCCTTTTTGTTTGGTTGGTAAAGTTTTCGAGCCTAAAAAAACTTAGGATTGGCAGTTTATATGTTAATAATGAAAAGGACTTTAGCCTTTTTATACTATTCAGTTCTATCATCCGGCAGCTCGTTTAAGGGAGAATTGAAATACCAAAGCTACATTTTAAGGCTTCTAAAAAGCATCAGAAATTTGGCTGCTCTATCGCCCCTAAACAGTTTGATATAACAAAGAAGAAGGATAGAAACCGAGTTCTATCCTTCAGTATATTAAGACATAAGAAAGTCTTTATTTTACATCTGCATTCATCAGAATATTGGGTTTAGCTACAAATTCTCTGAAATCATCTGCAGACGAATGACCTTTGAACGGTGCATAAAAATGTTCAGGCTTATCGCTCTCCCAGGCATTGCGCCAGAATAATACCCATGCTATTTTATATTGGTTTATAATAGGATATACAGCTTGTGTAAAATACATAGAATCCGGGATAGATTCCATTCCCGTTTCTCCGATAGTAGGTATTTTACCAGACTTAGCTGCATAGCCGGTTACAATCTTAAGATTGAGATCCATCGCTTCTTTGTATTTTGCTACAGCTTCACTGTCTTTACCCGGCACATAGCAGTCATAACCCACTATATCAACATATTCATCACCGGGATAACGCTCAAGATACTCGGCTTCATTTTTTGTTTCTGATGGAGAATAGGCATAAAGAAGATTGTGTACGTTTTTCTTATCACGCAGATACTCTACGGTCATAATCCACAATTGTTTATACTCCTCGGGCGTACACTGTTTACTACCCCACCAGAACCATGCTCCTGTATGTTCATGATACATACGGAACACCACGGGAATCAGGGTGCCTTTATCATCCTTCAAGTCGAGAAAGAAATCTGCAACACGATCGAGCCATGTGAGATACTTTGCATGATTTGAGCCATTAGGAAGTATTGTTCTTACAACCGAATCCTGCGCACAGTCCCAAGCGGTATTTCCTGTTACGATATTATCTCCATGCCAACTGGCTGTTGTTATGCCACCTCTATCGTAGGTCTCTTTGATATAGTGCTTCATATCCGAAAAGTAGACAGAATCGAGATTAAATTGAGCCCCGATTTCAACATGTCCTAACTCCCACCCTACCACTGAAGGATAATCGCCAGTCACATCTTTCACATCCGACCGCCCGGCTTCTTTATACCAGCCATGACCATACGCCAAAGCATCCTGATGACCAACCATTATACCCTTATCTAACGACTTAAACAATCGGTTGTACAGCTCTACAGTTTCTTTTGTGGCATTTTTATCAATAGGCAATTTCATATCTGCTATCGTTTCTTTTTGCTTACATGATACGAGTACCATAGCTACAGACATTAGTAATAGAAATGTTTTCTTCATTATATATTCATTTTTCAGTTTGTTAAAAAGTAACAACCAACGGCCACAGGAGCGAAGTGTATGTAAAAGTAACAGGTTCAAGCTATTTTATTCGTGTCTCTTTTTTGTCCGATATATAGTATTTCTGGTTCTCATCATTAATAGATGATTAACTGTCTCAATTATATATATCAGTCACATCATTCTCCATCAATATGGTTTCAGACTGAGAGAACGCCTTAAAATCGTTAGCGGCAGGATGTCCCACAGTAGGTGCATAATAATGATGCGCCATATCACTGGCATTGCGCCATACAAGCACATAACAAACCTTTACCTTTTGTAGAATAGGCAGTAATGTTGCCGTAAACCAATCCGACTGGGGTATCCCCTCCAATCCTGTCTCGGTGAAGGCTGCTAATTTACCTTTGCTTTCGGCTATATCGGACACTATTTTAAGCTTCTGCGCCGCAAGCTGAGGGTTGTTTCCTCCATCGGGGCGAAAGTCCCAATAGTTGTCCAGACCAAGCATATCCACATATTCATCACCCGGATAGTATTCTAAGAATTGCCCTTGTGTTGTAAACTTGCAATCGGGCGAGAATGCATATATGAAGTTATGCACTCCTAAATCGTTTCGCAAATAGTCGATCGTAAACCGCCATAAAGCAATAAATTCATCTTTGGTACAATGTCCCTTTCCCCACCAAAACCAATCGCCATCATATTCATGAAACGGACGAAATATAACAGGGATAAGCACTCCCTCTTTATCTTTAAATGCTGAAGCAACATCAGCAATAGATTGTAAGTATTTTTTATATTTATCGTGTAATTTCCCTCCGGGAAGAATGTCCGGAACAACTTTTATAGGATCTTTCTCCCAATAAAAACTTCCATCGTTAGCGGGATTACTAGCATGCCAAGCAAAGGTGGAAACACCTCCCCTGTTGTAAGTATCAACAACGGAAGTAATGAGCTCATGTTTAGCCTTCTCAAACCGCTCTGAATCGGAGGTAGTCACATTGGCAAAATCGAGGCCTATAATGGCAGGATGACTACCGGTAACATCTTTAACATCACTCCTATTCTTATCTCCAACCCAAGTACGTCCATAGCTGGTAGCTTCCTGATGCCCGAAAAGAACCTTACCGCTCTTCTGTATATCTTTCAAATTCTGATATAAGTTTTTTGTTCGCTCTGTAGCTTGCCTGTCAACCAATGTATCCGAAGCTTTCACAGGAACAATAATAAAAACGAATAGGAAAAAGAAGATATACCTCATCATCACGGTAAAGGTTAATAATCAACAGTCTCCCGGACTGGCCGGAAAACTGTTGAAATAATAATACTTAATTTAATTCCATACTCTATACTCTGGGTAAGTATGGAATCTCTCACCTAAAAAAACCAACCTATATTGAAAAACAATCATTTTATAGTAAACAACACCTTGCCTTTTATATCATTAGAGGAAGCTCCTACCTGAAATTCAAAATCTCCCGGCTCTACCACTCGTTTATTTTCGAGATTAATAAAAGAAAGATCGTTTAGCTTCAACTTAAATGTTACAGTTTTTGTTTCACCTGCTTTTAAAGCGACCTTCTCAAAACGGCGCAATCTTTTCACATCCGGAACCAATGATGCAACCAGGTCGCTTGTATAAAGTTGTACAACTTCTTTTCCATCGCGGCTACCTGTATTTTTTACATCTACAGATACAGTTACTTCTTCATTCGAATTAAGAGGTAATTGAGACTTATCTAACTTTATATTTGAATATGCGAAAGTTGTGTAACTCAAGCCATACCCGAACGGATATTCAAAATTATAGTCTCCTTCGTAATTGTATGCAGCATCGGTATTTACTTGCTCATCAGAATATTTATGGAAATACGGCACTAATGAATTCGGATATGCCGGATATGTATAAGGCAATTTACCAGAAGGGTTTACATCTCCCGCCAAAATATCGGCTAATGCATCGGCTCCGTAAATTCCCGGTAAATATGTCTGTACTATACCATCTACTTTGGATGAGAACTTAGAGATCAAACGAGGTCGTCCTTCGCTCAATACCAAGATCACTTTCTTGCCAAGTTTCAGCATTTCCTGAGCCAGCTCTGTTTGTAAGTCATTCAGGTATAAATCGTTCAAATCTCCCGGTTTCTCGCAATATGAGTTTTCACCCAAACACAATATTATATAGTCTACATTCTTAGCCGCAGCAATAGCCTCATCGAAACGGTCTTTATGCTCTGTATCCCATTTTGTTTCTTTTGTGTAGCTCACACCCGGAACATAAGAAACATTTGCTTTACCGAATTTGTGTTGTACCGCATCAAGAATATTATGATACAAGTCTCCAAACTCGTCTATTTTTTCACCTTGCCAAGAGAATGTCCATCCTCCGTTTAACGCACGTTTGCTAACAGCATTAGGGCCTGTCACCAGAATCTTCGCTCCTTTACTCAATGGCAATACATTGTTTTTGTTTTTCAGCAATGTGATACCATCTGCTGCGGCATTGTAAGAAGCTTGTTGGAATGCCTTAGAGTTAAACTCCGGATAATCTTTCGCATAGGTATTCGGTGTTTCAAACAATCCAAGCTTTATTTTCACAGTCAATACTCTTGTTGCAGCGTCATCGATGCGTGACATCGGTACTTGACCTTCATTGACAAGCTCTGTCAACAAATCGCAAAATTCTTTATAGTTGTAAGGAATCATCGACATATCGATTCCTGCGTTAATACCTGCTTTGATTGCTTCTTTGATAGAAGGAACCATTTTGTCACGGTTATACAACTTGTTTATATCTTCCCAGTCTGTAACAATCATACCCTGAAAGCCTAAATCCTGACGCAACAATTTAGTCATCAGCTCATAGCTGGCATGTACAGGTACATTGTTTATAATACCTGAGTTGATCATTATAGTATGTGCACCGGCATCGATAGCCGCCTTAAAAGCAGGAACATGATATTCGAGTAATACATTCTCGGGAATATAAGCCGGCGTACGGTCTTTTCCACTAATTGGAGCCGAATAGCCTATAAAGTGCTTGATACATGAAGCCACCTTTGTTGGGTTTGCGATGTTATTATCATCGCCTTCATATCCTTTCACCAATTCGTATCCGAAAACCGAACCGATATAAGGGTCTTCTCCAAATCCTTCGTACTGGCGAGGGAAACGTGGATCGAGTCCTAAGTCCAGTACAGGCGAGAAGTTCCAAGGCACATTACTTGCACGTGTTTCGTAAGCTGTAATTTCACCCATCTTACGGGCATGCGCCGGATTCCATGTAGCGGCAATACCTATTTCCTGAGGAAACATGGTAGAACCTGCCGTATAAGTAGCTCCGTGTATCTGGTCGAGACCATAGATAACAGGAATTTTCATACGGGTTTCCTTCGTTGCTACTTCCTGAATCTGTTCTACAGCTTTAGTCCACCACTGAGGCGTACGCGCACGTGTACCGGGAGCGTTAAGAATAGATCCTACATGGTATTTAACAACAGCTTCGCGCACTTTGTCTGCATCTATCTCCAATGTGCTGGTAGGAGGAGTGTCCTGACCTTTACAAACCAGATCAACTGTTATCTGAGACATCTGCCCTATTTTCTCTGCCAATGTCATTTTCGACACCATCTCGGCTGCTCTTCTCTCTGCATCACCCTTTTGCGCATACATGCCGCAGGCGATACCCAATACAACTACTAATACTGCTAATTTTCTCATATAAAATATTTAAGTTCTACAAATAAACTATTCGTATACATTGTCATCCTGAACTTCACAGTAAACAATTTCTATTCTAGCGGTAAGGTATTTTCTGTTCTCAATAAGACAATATATGTCAAATATACCTCAAAAAACACGATCTCCGAAACAAAGAGTTTATAATTCAAACTAAAAATTAACCTAATACTACCTCTATTTTATTCACCGAACCGGCAGGCTGTAGCGGAATAATGTTTCTTGACAAAGCCTTTCCGTTAACTATTATACTTTTTACTCCTCGATTCACTCCTGTATTTTTAATATTGATGAGATAAGTTGCATCTCTGAATTTGCGTGTCACCTCAAACCCTTTCCAATCAGAAGGAATACAAGGATTTATTTCCAATCCATTATAATCCGGCTTGATACCCAGAATAAATTGCGTGATCGCATAATAATTCCATGCTGCCGTACCGGTTAACCAAGAGTTCTTAGCTTCACCCGGCTTGAATGCATCTTTTCCGGCAATCATTTGAGAATATACATAAGGCTCTACTTTATGCAATTCTGATATTTCTTCGGTATAAGAAGGGCATATCTTGCGGTAATATTCCCATGCATAGTCGCCTCGTCCCAAGAAGGTTTCGGCAATCATAATCCAAGGATTATTGTGGCAGAAAATACCTGCATTTTCTTTATAGCCGGCAGGATAAGAAGAAATCTCCCCGTATTCGACTACATATTCTGTAAACGCCGGATTATTCAATACAATACCATTAGGTGTATCCAGATATTTTTTGACAGAATCCAGCGATTTCTCTACCATACCTTCTTCCAGCCCCACTTTTGCCATCGCACACCAACCTTGCGACTCGATAAATATCTTTCCTTCCTTATTTTCATTACTACCGATTTTCTTTCCGTAATAATCATAGGCACGAAGATACCAATTACCATCCCATCCATGTTTCTTAACGGCTTCGATCATAGAGTCGATATAACCCTGTGCACGGTCAGCTTCCTGATTATTTCCTATCTGGCGGCAAAGCGTTACATAGTCCTGACCACAAACAATAAACAGTCCGGCGATCATCAAAGATTCGGCTTTCGATCCTTCCGTTTTGTTTTCAGTCGTCTGGAATGACTCATTCGGATCCCACGAAAAACAATTTAGATTCAAACAATCGTTCCAGTCCGCACGCCCGATAAGAGGCAGTAAGTGAGGTCCCAAGTTTTCGATCACGTGATTGAATGAAACAGTCAAGTGGTGAAACAGTGATTTCTCTGTTCCCGCCTGATTGTCGAAAGGAACAGCCTCGTCTAATATGGAAAAATCTCCCGTCTCTTTCAGATAGGCGACTGTTCCGAAAATAAGCCACATCGGATCGTCGTTAAAACCACCGCCGATATCATTGTTTCCTCGCTTGGTGAGTGGCTGATACTGGTGATAACAACCGCCATCACTAAACTGTGTAGATGCAATATCGATAATACGCTGACGGGCACGTGCGGGAATTTGGTGAACAAAACCAACCAAGTCCTGATTGGAGTCGCGGAATCCCATACCTCGCCCGATTCCCGATTCGAAGAAAGATGCGGAGCGAGAAAAATTAAACGTAACCATACATTGGTATTGGTTCCAAATATTGACCATGCGGTCTAATTTTTCTTCACTGCTCTTTAGCACATAGCTGCTTAACAAATTATCCCAATAGGTTTTTAATTCATCAAATGCAGCCTGTACTTTTGCAACCGTATCGAATTTGGCAATAGTCTCCTTTGCTTTGCTCTTATTTATAACACCTTTCGATTCCCATTTGTCCTCACAGTTTTCGTATTCTGCATAACCCAATACAAATATCAGTTCTTTCGTTTCGCCGGGTTTTAATTCTATCTCGAGGTAATGCGATGCTATAGGCGACCAACCGTGAGCCACAGAGTTGGTAGGCTTTCCCGCCATCACAGTTTGCGGATCACGAAACTCATTATACAAACCTATAAATGATTCTCTGTCGGTATCAAACCCTTGTATCGGAGCATTTACGCTATAGTAAGCATAATGGTTTCTTCGCTCTTTGTATTCTGTTTTATGATAAATGACAGAGTCTGCTATTTCTACTTCTCCTGTAGAGAAATTACGCTGAAAGTTTTCCATGTCGGTAGCAGCATTCCATAAGCACCACTCAGCAAAAGAAAACAGTTTGAATCGTTTGGTTTCTGTCGACTTGTTTGTCAACTTCACCTTCTGAACTTCCGCCCATGTCTTCAGGGGCACAAAGAAAAGTACTTCTACTTCTATTCCGTTTTTCTCCCCGGTAATGGTCGTATAACTCATTCCGTGGCGGCATTCATATCTATCGAGTTCGGTTTTGCAAGGCTTCCACCCCGGCGACCAAACAGTTCCTCCATCGTTGATATAAAAATAGCGTCCGCCATTATCCATAGGAACATTGTTGTAGCGATAACGAGTAATACGACGAAACTTAGCATCTTTATAAAAAGAGTAACCTCCGGCTGTATTTGATATCAAAGAGAAGAAATCTTCATTACCCAGATAGTTGATCCATGGCCATGGCGTCTGAGGATTTGTAATTACATATTCCCGACGCTGATCGTCAAAATATCCAAACTTCATATTTTAATTTTAAGCATTATTTTAAATCGAAATGTTCTATCATCTCCATACACATACGCCCATTATGATACGGGCATTTCCAGAAGCCGGCTTTATCATCTTTTTGATTGATTGTTCCGTCTTCTTTTCGGCTCCAATACCATTCGCCATTCTCTTGGTCGACGATCTGATTGCGGATATAATTCCATATCCGTGCAGCCTTCTCTTTATATGCTATGTCCTTAGAGTTTTTGTACGCATACATATATCCTACTACAGATTCTGCCTGTACCCACCAATGACGATCGCCATCTATGTGATTCCCATCCTTTTCGTATATCATACTGCCTTCGGCCTGCAAACCTTCGGATGCAGCATCTGCTATATCCAATGATATATTTTTTATTTCGGCAAGTAAGTCTCTATCGCCCAACACATCAGCAGCTTCGAACAACAACCATGAGGCTTCTATATCGTGCCCGTAGGATATGGCTGTAGACTTCACATTCCACTCTTCGTCGAAAAAGAGATTCAGATGGTTTGTTTTCTTATCCAATATACGCTCGGTGAAAATACCAATCAATCTTTTCTGAGCTGCTTTAAGCTGCTCATTGTCCCACACCCGGCACAGATTGGTATATGGTTCCAGAACGTGCAAATGTGTATTCATTGTTTTCTTTTCATTGGCATCCTTATCACTCAGGCGCATATCTTCAATAGGCTTCCAATCCTGAGTATAGGCTTCGAGATAGCCGCCCAATTTATCATCATGACATTTCTCTATCAGATAGAAGAATTCTTTTGCCAATTCAAGAGCCTGCTTGTTTCCTGTTGCGCGATAAAACTCCGAGAAACCGTATAGCATAAACCCTTGCACATAGGTTTGTTTTTTTGTACTTACAGGATTTCCTTTATAATCGAGTTCCCAATATACTCCGCCATATTCCCTATCAAGAAAATATGCAGTAATATAATCGAAAGCCCGTTGAGCCATATCAAGGTATTCCTTCTTCTTCAATATGCGGTATGCAGAAGAGAAAGTCCACAGGATACGGGCATTTAGTATAGCACCCTTATTTGCTTCAGGGTGCAATGTGTTATTACCATCTATCTGTCCGTAAAAACCTCCATGCTCTGTATCCTGCATCTTATCGATCCAGAAAGCCAATATATTATTCTCCAGTTCGTTTTTGAAACCGTTCATAGATCAATCTTTTTGGGCACGTTTAGCATCCAGTTCGGCAGTTATTTCTTTTACTTTCTTTTCAGAAAGGGGATAAGCCATCATTCCAAGGAAAGCAATAATACAACAAATAGCAGGAAGGATACTTATCATCAGTCGCTCTCCAAAAATAGTATCCATACTTTGCTGAGCAATATGCGGATTATATTTGAATATGGATAAAATCCATCCTGTAAGAGCTGCACCTAAAGCCCATCCTAATTTTTGGGACATAGAAGACGATGAAAAAATAAGCCCCGAGGCACGACGGTTCGTTTTCAGTTCCTGATAATCTACAATATCGGCAAACATACTCCAAAGAAGAGGTAGAACATAACCTGCACAAAGAGAGATTAATGTTTGTAGCAATAATATCCAGCCTAACTCATTAGGTATAAAATAGAACACTACACTTAATGCTGCGGCTCCCGCCATAGCCAACATGTATGTTCTTTTCTTTCCGTATTTGGACGATAAAACAGGGGCTAGAATAACACCTACAAGGTTGGCAGCCTGACCAACAAGGAAGTAAATAGTAGTCATATCCCAACCTGTAACCGGCATTTTATATGCAAACTGTACATAGTCTCTAAAATAGTAAATGGCTACACCATCGCGAACAGCATTAAACAACAAAGCAGCAAGCCCTGTGCCTACCAATATCCACCAAGGTGCATTATGAAACAGATTTTTCAAATCCTGCTTTACAGAAGTATTTTCATCTTCGTTAACTGGCTCTACACGTTCGCGTGTCCATCTGAAACAAAAAATAAACAGAATAGTACATAACACCCCAATAGAAGCTACGGCTAACGTCCAACCAATAGGAGATGTACTTACCGATGTTTCGGTTACCGCTTTCGTAACATCTACAGTCGCTTTACCCTCGAGACTAGCAAACATATCAACCAATGGCTGCAACAACATAAAGGTTATAAAGCTACCAATAAAAGCAAACGACATACGGTACGAAGAAAGAATATTCCGTTCTTGCGGATTGGATGACATCACACCTAATAATGAAGCATAAGGCACATTTATCAGGGAGTATACAATCATCATCAGGGAATAAGTGATATAAGCATAAACGAGTTTCCCTGTTGATCCGAAATCCGGAACAAAGAATGTTATAACTCCCATTACGGAGAATGGCACAGCAAACCAAAGTAAATATGGGCGATATCTTCCCCAACGGGTCTTAGTACGGTCGGCAGCTATACCAACGAATAAGTCAAATACCGAATCCCACAGGCGGGCAACTAGAAACATAGTTCCTGCCGCTGCTGCTGTTATACCAAAAACATCTGTGTAAAAGAACAAGGAGTACATGCCGAATATCTTCCAAAACATGGAAGAGGCCATATCTCCAAATCCGTAGCCGATTTTCTCTTTTAAAGTAACTGTTGTTGTTTTCATGGTGGATAATAGGTTGTTTCAAAAGTAAGATCACTCTATCAGAGTGTTATCCTCTTTGTCACGCCGGATAAGCCGGAAGTTCTCCATTACATCCGGCATGACAAAGAGATAGTGAAAAATACCCTCGAAACATTTAGTATTATTATTTTAATTCTAGATTTTTATTAATCAAAGCCGACAATGTCTGTACCGATGTAGCCGAACGATAGCCATCAGGTGCTGTATTGAAACAGTAATCAACCAAGCGATCTACAGAAGATACTGCAACATGCATACGTGTATCGCATGAAGCATAATACAGATATACCGTACCATCGTCGTCCGCTATCCAACCATTCGTAAATAATACATTAGACACGTCCCCTACCCTTTCTTCATCCATCGGAGCCATTAAGTGTCCTGCAGGTTCTGCTATCAACTTATCGGGCTGCTCCAAGTCGGTCATGTAAAGATACAATACATATCTTAATCCCGCAGCACAGGCACGCACTCCATGTGCAAGGTGTAGCCAGCCTTTTGATGTTTTTATAGGATGCGGACCTTCTCCATTTTTCAATTCCTTGATAGTATGATAATAACGGAAATTGATTATCTTTTCTTCTTTCACCTCTGCATTGGTAATATCATCTATCAGTGCCCAACCGATTCCGCCACCACTACCGGCATCGATAAATCCGTCCTGAGGGCGTGTATAAAGTGCATATTTTCCGTTTACGAATTCGGGATGTAAAACAACATTCCGTTGCTGACTCTTTGTTTTCAGATCAGGCAGACGCTCCCAATTGATCAGATCTTTTGTACGTGCAATACCTGCTGCAGCTACAGCTGAAGACAAATCTCCGGCTGGCGCTTTCGGGTCTTTCCTTTCGGAACAGAACACACCATAAACCCATCCATCTTGGTGAGCAGTAAGGCGCATATCGTAAACATTTGTATCGGGGTTGTCAGTCTCAGGCATAGCAATAGGATAATCCCAAAAGCGGAAATTATCTATACCATTCGGACTTTCGGCTATTGCAAAGAACGATTTACGATCATTGCCTTCGACACGTACAGCCATTATATATTTACCTTTCCACTTGATTGCTCCGGCATTGAATGTTCCGTTTATTCCAAAACGTTCCATAAAATAAGGGTTGGTCTGGGGATTGAGATCATAACGCCAGAAGACAGGAGCATGACCGGCAGTTAATACAGGATTTTTATATCGTTCGAAAATACCATTTCCCGGTAATATTGGTTCATTTTTTAATGTAACTAAATTCTCATATTCTGCTGTAACAGCATTAAGACGTGTATTGAAAATGTTGCTCATCACTTGATTTTTAAGGGGTTCAACCTGATTAAGTTTTATTAGAATTACTTTACTCTTTGTGTTTTAGCTTCTATTTAGTATTTAACTTATCTGCATATTCTTTTATTAATTTAATTGTTGAATCTGTATCAAACACAGAGTTCAAACCTTGCTCTTCTTGCGCCGGATCTCCTACATAGTCATCCCACGGTTTCCAAAATTCATGAGCCGGACGTCCTAATCCACCCCATGCCCAGAAATTACAACCTGCAATATTTCCTTTATCCTTAGAAGCTGTTACTATGTGTTCAAAGATATTGGCATAGTATTTATCACGGGCTGTAACAGGATCATCCAGGGTATATTTATGATTGTCGCGAGGAAAGCCAAATTCTTCGATTGTAATCGGTTTATTCAGTTTTTTTGCCACAGCCAGATGTTCAGAGATATATTTATCTGTTCTCACAATTGCCGTATCTACCGATTCTTTAATCTTGGTTATATCGATCCAACTCCAGTTTTTAGGCCAAATATGTATTGTCAGATAATCGACATTCGGATCTGCATGTATCTCTTCATAAAGATTCATATCTCCTTCCGAACCCATAAGTCCTTCGTTTCCGATCGATATGAGATGATTAGAGTCTAGCGAACGTATCAATGCTGTTGTTTCTTTGAGCCATTTCTTAAATGCAGGTTTACCTTCGTCACTAAACACACGTGGTTCGTTTCCCACCTGCCACGACATAAGTGCTGTATCTTCGGTATATTTTTTCCCTGTATATTTATTTGTACGAGAGACTACATGCTTTACATGATTAAGAAACATTGTATGGCAACTGTCGCAGTCGGCATATTGTGCCACATGCTTAACAAATACTGGCCAATCATAAACTCCTTTTTCGGGAACATTTCCTTTTCCTGACCATTCGAGATACTGACCATAACCGCCACTCCATTCCCAGCTATTATTGAGATAGAGAACAGCATGCATATTGCGTTTGCCCAGCTCTGCCATGAAGAAGTCTAGTCCATCGAAGATAGTATCGTTGTATACCCCGGGTGCTGTTTGCAACGTTGGCCTCACTTTTACTGCTTGTCCGGCAACACCATCTGCCCCCACCAGTACACGTAAGTTATTGATGCCATTTTCTTTCATGAAGTCGAGTTCTTTCAACAAGCGTTCACGGTTTCCTCCTTCTCCTGTAGAGCCTAATATTGCGCCATACCAGTAGTTTGTACCAATAAAATAATACGGATTGTCACCTATTACAAAGTGACCATCTTTTTGTTTTACAAAAGCAGATTCCGACATGGTTGTACTTTTCTTACTGTTACAAGAAAAAAGACTTAGAACTGTGATCGTAAAAAGAATTAGTTTCTTCATTATTATTTTATGTTTAATTTTTCTTTGATAAACGCTTTCGAAGCATCATTATACTCTTTGCCAACACTGTGGGCAAACTCAGGGAATGCCATCCAGCGTTTTTCGGATTTTACCTGATTATAAGCCGCAAAATTTATGTGAGGCGGACAAACGTTATCCTGAACTCCAATCCCCATAATAAGAGGACATTCAATCCACTGAGCCAGATTCTTGATATCAAAATAAGTAAGAAGTGAATAAACGTCTTCCCATTTAGCCTCGGGATGTGTTGTCATATAATTATCAAAATCGCTTTTAGGCCAAGGGGCTATTTTGAAATAATCAGGATAATCGGATAAGAAAGGAATACTGGGTGCTGCTACTTTTACGCGTTTGTCGAGAGCCGCAGCCACAAATGAAAGTGCTCCACCTTGGCTACCACCTCTTACAGCAATCTTTTCGGAGTCTATCTCTGGTCGGCTGCAAACAAAATCAAGTGCCCTGACTACATCCAAGAATGCCCCACGATAATAATAATTATCTTTATTATCGAGCCCGTATGTAATCCATGTTCCAAAACGATTTGTTGGTTGATTCAATGCTTGCCCCCTGATCGATAAAACAAAGTATGCAAATCCATCCCACCACTGATTTGGTGGATAAGGTTGTGAGCCATATCCCATATATTCTACAATTACGGGATGCTTACCTTCTCTTTTAGGCTTAGCATAATATCCTCTTATCAGCTCATTACCAAAAGAACGCATTTCAACCAAATAGACATCGTAATCTATTTTCGAATACTCGGGAACGAGTGTCAATTTATAATCCGGTGCAACTTTTGCAAGCTCTTTCAGGTTGTTATCCCAAAATGCTTTAAAATCATCTTTTGCATCGAGAGGCGAGTTAATTTTTTCGGGTTCGAAGCCGACATTAAACTTTTTCTCACAGGCTATTGTGTCGTTGCGTCTGAACTGAACGGTATATCTATAAAACCCGGGATTTGGATTATCGAAGCTAAAGGATTTGGATATTGAAGCTTTTCCGTCTATTTCTATATCCATAGAGTCAGCCTTTAGCGGTTGATAATCGTCTGTTGTGAGCGTTACCAACAATCGTCCTTGTACTGCCCATTTGTTCTTATTATCGATATTTACTTTTATCTGAACAGGACTAGGAGCCATAAATATATAGTCGGAGTCCGCCACCTGAACATTTAAGGCTAATTTATCTTTTGTTTCAGCGGTAGAGATCGATAGAGCAGCCCCCTGGAGGAAGCCACCGACATTCCAACCATCATGAAACTTAATCGCAATCAGGTTTTCTCCAGTAAGATTAATATCTTCTTCGGGAACAAAATAGTTTCGTTCATTGTCAAAGTAGCCTCTATAGTCTTGCGGAAATTGACCCGTTTTACCGACAAGCTTACCATTAAAGTAAACCTCATCGGTAGCAGCCAAACGTCCGAGATGAAGCATAATCCCACCTTTATTCTTTATGGCATTAACTAAGACATCCGACATTTGTATTCTTTTACGATACCAACCAAAGCCATTATCCAATTTGATGTTTTGATCTTTTAAGGATTTAGACGACAACACTTCTTGCCATGCAGTATCATTGTAGTCTACATTCATCCAAAGGCTGTCGACACCTTCTCCGGCATGAAATTTCCATTCGGCAGAAAATGATTCGGAAACGGTCGGGTCGAGATTTTCTTTTACCGCTTGTTTGCAGGATAAAACAAGAAAGAAAGTGATTACGGATAAGAGATATATCGTATATTTTTTCATGGTCTTTTAGCTATGATTCTATTTAATGATAGATAGTACAAATTTATAATTGTCAGCATCTTATTACAAATACTTTTTTAATCAATTATAATACTTTTTTTGGCATTTTACAGCGTCTACAAACTAAACACTATTGGCTTATTAGACATATAAATAAGAATATTCAATAGACAGTATGGAGAATACCGACATCCATACAAAGAATAATACTTTTTTAATCTTTAATTACAACTCACTGTTCTTTTTACTGTAGTGCGGCCTTTACTATTTTACCCCATTCTTTCAAATCGGAATCTTTCCAACCGGTAGCAGGAGATGTAGAATCTTTAATCATCGAACATGTTTCGTTTTTATCTGCGATAGACCACGCAACCCAACTTATCTGATGTTGTTTCATCCAGTTCAACCAATTATTCCATTCTGTTTTGTTTATAGCACCATCACCCGATGCTTCCATACCTGCACACTCCGACACAAAAATAGGAAGTCCTTTTCCGATGGCATAATCACCCCTATCACGTAAATATTGCTTATGTGTTGCAGCATAGAAATGTAGTGTATACATGATGTTATCATATCCTTCGATCGGATTATCTGCAGCCAGATGTATATCCTGATCCCAATGAGGTGTACCTACCAATATTACGTTCTTAGTATCTATCGCTCGAATCGTTTTAATTATTTCTTCCGAGTATGCTTTTACTGTTTCCCAAGAATCTTCTACCGGCTCATTGAATATCTCATATATTATATTCGGGTAGCCTTTGTATTTATTGGCAGCTCTTGTAAAAAACGCCTTGGCTTCCTGTGTCTTTATCCCATGACTATGCCAGTCTATAATAACATACATTCCATTTTCGATAGCCGCATCAACAACGTTATCGAGGCATTCGTTCGCTTTTTGAGGGTTGGTTATGTATGCTCCTTCGGGTTCAACCCCGATGGCTGCACGCACCAGATTACAATTCCAATCCGATTTGAGCCATGCTACAGTAGACTCATTATAGAAGCGCGGCCACCAATTATGCCACCCAAAGCTTACCCCCTTGAGAGCTATTGTCTTGCCGTCCTTATCTACCAATGAAGTACCTTTTACTGAAAGTTGACCATGCTGCTCTACAAAAGTCTGAGCAATTATTTGATCTGCATTGTCTCCGCTACATCCGACAAACAGGAAAAACAGTAGAATGTAAGCCTTGTAAAAATTCTTAATCATAACTCTCTATATTTTGTGAAAAAACTCTCCTTGCCCTAAAACAAGGAGAGAGTTAATATTCATTCTTTATATTATTTCATGCTCGGAACCTGGTCACGAGTAATCACATAAGTTTGCTTCATTGCATCTTTCCACCATTCGTCAGTAGCATGTTTGCTACCACTATCAGCTTTTCCATACCATGGCATAAACCATGCCCAACGTGCACCCGCACTCCATTGTTCGGATAGAAGACCAACTGTTCCACATTCGGAAAGGGCAATCACCTTATGCCCATAGCGAGCAAACTCCGATTGGTATATAGATGCACAATCGCTTGTATTCTTACTATATAAATCACGACCAATGATATCTACATACTCATCGCCCGGATACCAGCTACTATCGTCAGACTCGCTTGTCCACACCCAAATCAGGTTGTTTACACCCTGCGATTTGAAATAGTCGAACATAGCAATCCAGAGCTTTTTGCAAGAATCAGCATCTTTACCCCACCAGAACCAGCCGCCGGCAGCTTCGTGGAATGGACGCCAGATAACAGCAATTCCTTCCGATTGTAATTGTTTCAATGAAGTAGCTACCTTTGCAAGATCGGCCTTAAAGACTTCATTTTCGCGTGTTCCTTCAACTGTAGCCTTGGCTGCATCGAAGTATGTATCAGCTTTGTAAAAAGCATAATCTCCATTAGAATCGGCAGGTATCAGATAAACAGCTGTTACAGTGTAATCATGTCCGCTTATGATAAGACCCGAAGACTTTAATTTAGTTAGGATAGCATCTGTTATTTTCATCTCATAATAATCGCCACTGATAGAAAAATATTCGTAACCATCGGCAATCTGTCCCCAGTCACTACCTTTTAGTGAGCCTTGAGCCCCTGATGCCACGTCTTTGATTGCAACACGGATAATATCGTTAACCTTCGCTGATGCAAATCCCTCAAGAGCTGACGCATCAGTAAGCTGTACATTGCCCGACCAATCGGAAGGCATAGCTACATTACCATTCCATAACCTAGCCGATACGGGAACATTCCAATGCCACATAATAGAAACCAATCCACCTGCATCCCACCAGTTTTTTACAGGCGAAATATCGCTATAGTCAATCCAGTTGCTAGGAGAATATGGCAGATGCACATAATCGAAAGTATTTAATGCCGGGTATTTTCCGGTAAGAGTATGAACGGCTTCTGCTTCTTCTACATTCCAATTTACATTAGCCATCGTACCGGAGATAACTTTTTGTTTATAGCTTTCCACCAAAAACTGATACACCTTCTTTGCCTGAGCTGTAGCATTCGGATTACAAAGCGTAGCTGTTATAACAGGATCGGCCTTCGTTGTAAAGCTGATAGATGTTTCAGGCACTTCTATATAAGTCGGTCCAAGTACAACACCTGCAGGTACAACTAGTTTGTAAGTCTTACCTTTTTCCAATCCGGTAGCTTTAATCGTTATCTGACTTAACTTAAATGAAACATCCGTTATAGTAGCTCCCTCTATAGTAATCTTTTCCTGTCCGGCTTTGGGACAGAATATATTCTGATCATAATTCAGAACAATAGTTATGTCACCTTCAGGCAAATCTGTTGTT
This sequence comes from Dysgonomonas mossii, assembly GCF_004569505.1. NCBI lineage: Bacteria > Pseudomonadati > Bacteroidota > Bacteroidia > Bacteroidales > Dysgonomonadaceae > Dysgonomonas > Dysgonomonas mossii. The sequence continues at coordinate 638,301 of NZ_SPPK01000002.1, read as the reverse complement.
CCATCAACAGGTGTACTGCTTGCTAATTGGGGAACACCCGGATCGCCGATAACCGGATCATCAACATCGGTACAGGCAGTCATTAGGATAACCCCCAGTAAGATATAAAAAATATTTTGTGCTATTTTTTTCATAATACATATTTTTGTAAAAAGCCTGCCTAATATAAATTCAGATTAGGCAAGCCTTTATTTTATAATATTACCGACCAGTTATAATAGAAACCTTAGAGATTACAAGATGCTCCCCTTGAATAACAATTGCTGTAGTTGACCAACCATCGTTAGCTCCTAATATATTGTCAAGGAATGGTTGAGTTAATTCCATCTCATAATATGTTAAACTTGTATCAGTAAATACAGGTGTATCCCACGTTGCCCAGTTTGCATTATTAATCTGCAATTGTCCATATCCGGTAACTGTAAAATAGAATTTAAGTATTGCTCCGGCTTTTATTCCATCAAAAGATTCCTTATACAGACGGAATGCGCCTCCAGCTCCTTCACCCGCCCAAGATCCAAGGTCACGTGTTTCATTCATTATCACAGTTTCTACTATCCCCGAAGAGACAATACGTATTGTATAAGTCACTTCTCCGTTAGATGAGATCAGCTTAAATGCTGTATTTCCATTAGCATTACTTGGAACAAGTATACTAAGAGTAGAACCTTGCAAAATATACTGTGTATTATTTCCGTTTACCTGCACATTGGTCAGTTTATCCGCATTCTGAACATCTACTTTCAAAATAGTACCCGACTTGATTTCCTCATCTGAACCCGGAAGAACAGGTATATAACAGAAGTCTGGTTTAGTCACTGTCAAAACGGAGCCCTTTACAGTCTCTCCATTTTTCATTGTTAATGTCAGTTCTCCTGTCTCTGCATCTACCGGGGCTTTTACCACCAAGTCAGTAGAAGATGTTGGAGTAACTTCAACAACTTTGTTTCCTCCGAATGTTACAGATGTAACAAGATCTAGATTCTTACCTTTTATTGTAAATTCATTACCGGCAGCGACAGAAGATGGATTGTATGACAATATCTCAGGTTTTAACGTAGCAATTTTTACTGATACAGTTTTTCCACTAGCGGTATTTAGAATAAGATCTCCTGTTTTGGCATTAGTTGGAGTAGTTACTTTTATTTCCGTTGCACTCTTCGATGTAGGTGTTACAGCCTCTGATACTCCTGGGAATAATGCTGTAGTAACCAAATCCATATTAACCCCTTTGATCGAAATGACACTACCATCCTTTATGCCTGTAGCAGGAGTAGCCACCAAATCCGTTGGCACAGCGACACCGATATTAGCTATAGCTACATGTACGCCCGAGTAAGCAACCATTACAATAGCGCCATCGGTGATACCCTCAGGCAGAGTGAATGCCAATACGTCATCTTTTATTGCATGAGCCACAGGCGCTCCATCAGGAAGCTGTACTGACTCTACCAGATCAAGATTCTGACCTATTGTAGAAACTACATCTCCGGGTTTTTTATTTGTAAGATCCAATACCTTTTCTACAGAAGGGAGAACTACTTGCAATTCTGTTTCTGATTTCAATTCCACCGGAATAGCAGCTGTGTCAGCCAAAATAATAATACCGGTCTGTGCTTCGCGAGGAACAACGACTTCAATCTTTTTACGCTCCCATGTCAAAAAATCTTTATAAGATACTTCCACATTATCAGAAAAGACTACTTTCTGAATCAAATTCAGATAATCACCTTCTATTGTTAGAGTCTGACCTGCCTTGACAGGAGATGGTGCAAACTTCGTAATAGATATAGGCTCTGTATATTTAAGCAACGTTTTGGTAGTTATTTCTAAACCTGAGGCAACAAGTTTAACATAGCCTTCTTTAGCATCCTGAGGAATGGTAATCTTTATTTTTTCTTTACTTACCACTTCTATATCAGTAATCTCAATACCTTCGGGAAGGATTACACTTGTTACTTTATCAAGGTTTTTCCCTATAAAGGTAAGCTCGCTACCACGTAGAGCCGGACTTGGGCCAAAAGCTTCAAGAACCACAGCACCCGAACTATTATCATCATCGTTAGAACATGCCGAGAATGTAACTGCAAAAATTACCAGCATTACTAAAACGACTTTTCCATATATATTATTCAATATCATATTCTTATAATTTTAGCAATTATCATTGAGCTTTAACAACACGTACATTATCAATATGGAATGTAGGGTTACAAGGTGTACCTGTTACTCCTCCTCCATTAACAAATAATGTAATACCGGAGTAATGTCCTGCAGCATTTACCTTATTCAGGTTAGTACCATCTTTGCTATATTTAAAATCTGTCATTGGTATGGTTACCGTAACCCAACCATTACTGACATAAGTGCCTGTATCTGCCCATGGAATCCACAATGCCCGAGGATAATTACTATTTGACAAATAAGCATTATTAGGGTTACCACCGGTAGAACCACCTTCCTGCCAATTCATCCAAACATCTGAAGCTCCTGTAAAAATAATTTGAAGAGCAGCAGCAGACCATACGTCAGGTATATTTACCTCAAATTTTAAAACATATTTATCAAGGGCACCTGCATCAAAGAAATCAGGATCGGTAGTACGATATGTCCAGCGTTCATAACCAAATTTGCTATCATCCCATTTGTCATCATCCATTTCTCCTGTAAATATCAGATACTGTCCACAACCTGTTAATCCACCGTCAGTACTATATCCTGAGCCGGCATGCCATCCATGATGATATCCACCATCAGCAAACTTTGTATCAAAGTCTAGAATGATATTTCTATTATCTCTAAAATAGAATGGACTTTCAGTTGTACCATATACAGATGTAACTTTTACAGGTCCGGGCTTAGCACCTACAGGAACTTTTACTGCTATATTATCTAGATCATGGCTCACAACTTCACCTTGCAATCCTCCTTCAAAAGTTACAGTCAAAGGGTTAGCGTCTTCATGAATAAAATAAAGACCATGAATATAAGCAACATTGCCATCATCAACATATTCACATGTCATGGATTTAGGTGCAGGTGCAGGAACTTTTGTTTCGAAAGTATAATAGCAAGAGTCATTATTTGTATATAACTTAATCAAATCTTGCTTCTCTCCAGGAATACCTGAAGGTATATTAACAATAATAGTATTGTCCGTCACAAAATTCGGGTTTAACTTGGCTTTCTGATCATTAAAATAAACCTTATTAACTTTCGACAAGTTTTCTCCAATAATGGCAATCTGAGTACCCAAATATCCGCTTGTCAATAAAGAATCAGAAATAGTTGCGTCGCATGGGCGTATGTATCTAACGACCGGAGTACCTCCTCCCGAGCCGCCTTTATCGTCATCATCCGAGCACGAATTGAATGAGACAAGAGCAAGTAATACAATAGCTATATTTAAAATATATTTTTTCATAATCTAGTCTTACTTAAAAGTTAAAATGCATAATCAACCGGTTCCTGAGTTATACTTGGTGTCTTTGTTACTGTTTCCGCAGGAACAGGCAACACAAGATTTTTTTCTGTAATAGTTATAGTTCCTACATTTTTATCAAGATAGAATATAGAACCTTTACCCGAAGAATCATCGCTCGGATCGAGAGGAGTAAACCCTCCGTGATGTGCATTGCTGGCATTACGTTCTTGCCATGTATAACTACCATTAGAAATATATTGACGTTCACGCTTCATTCCATTCAAATAAGAAAGAGCCTTATTCATATCCCTATAGCTCATCCGTTTAATGTCAAGGAAGTTGACACCTTCAAGAGCAAATTCGACACGACGTTCTTTGATCAACTGATCGTAAGTAATAGAAGTGGCTTTTGTAGAAAATCCGGCACGTTCACGTACCTTATCATATACGGTCAATGCCAAAGCGTCAGTAGTAGATGTACCCGAGCCGATACATGCCTCAACATAACACAGATATACATCTGCCAAACGGAGTAAATAAATATTATTACCTGCATCCTGATTGGATGTTCCCGCAACTCCGTCACAATCGGAATTAGCTCCGATTACGTATTTCCTTACATGTGCCAACATACCATTTGATGTTTCGGTAGACTCATCTTGCGAAAAATTATGATAAGTATATCCACCGCCACCCAAATTTGGATAGCTATCACCATTGCGCATGTATGTATAATAACGGCGGGCATCATTCGAATCAAAAGCTTCTTGCAAACTAAGAGTCGGTCCCTTACCTGCTCCCCAAGATGAACCTAAAGTAATCAGTGCATTACGAGACAAAGAGACATTGCGTCCGTTACCGTATCCATAACCATCGTTTGTACATTGTATAGCAAACAAAGACTCTGAAGAGTTGTTTCCTTTTGGATAAAACATTGTAGAAAGGTCTGAATATAATTTCAGCCCACTATCATTAATTACCTCAGCTGCGTAAGATTTAGCTTTGGCAAAATTATCGGATGATGATGCATCAGAAAGGTGAGAAGCCATCGTTAGATGAAGCTTTGCCAACATACCTATAGCTGTATATTTTGAGCATCTACCGGTCTGAAATGGAGTTGAAGGAAGATTGTCTTTAGCGAATTCGAGATCCTGACGGATAAATTCGTAAACACTTGCTTGCTTATGGCGAATCACCTGACCTCCGGAGATATTATTATTTGTTATAATCGGAACATCCTGCCAGTACTCTGTTAACCAATAATAAGCAATAGCACGAATACAACGAGCCTCACCAAGAGCACGATTTATTACCGTTTCCGAAACTCCATTAGATCTTGCTGCGGCAGGCATCCCATTGATAATATTATTACAATACGAAACTACACGGTAAAGCCCATTCCACCCCTGAGTAAGGAAGGAATTCCCATTCTGGAAAGTCATATAATAAAATTGACCTTCCTGATCGTAAGTGTAATAAAGGTCTCCGGCAAGCTCATCTCCTGCCATCCACATAAAATTCATTCCAAAGTCTTGCCAGACAAACGCAGCATACAGAGAGGCAGAGTTGGCATTAACGGCAGACTCTGATGTGTAATATGTCTCCAGCACCTGCTCTGACTCAGGAACTATAGTCAAGAAATCATTACAAGATGTAGCACCCAGGATAATGGATGAAAGACAAATTGATTTGATTATATTTTTAATATTCTTCATGTTTTTATCTTTAAAATTAGAAAGTAACATTTGCACCTAAAGTAAATACACGAGGTGATGGATAACGTCCCATATCCACGTTAGAAAGACCTGCCTGCTGGTTGTAAGAACCAATTTCAGGATCTAAACCTGAATAACCTGTAAACGTATACACATTCTGAACGTTGAAATAGAGTTTACAATTAGATATGCCTGTCTTCTTCAACCAAATCTTTGGCAGGTTATATGCTAATGATATATTCTGAATGCGCAAATAGCTTCCATCTTCGATCCAACGGTCACTCATACGGTTGTTACCATTGATATCATTACCGCTCCAACGAGGCAGTGTTGCATTCGGATTGATTATATAGCTATTATCTACATTTGCCACATCATATTTATTTCCATTAACGTATCCCAATTGTGCACGATTGAGTACTGTGGTCGACTGATTGTCCCACTGGGACATCACACCTTCTGTTTTTACACGTACATAGTTCAAGATATCAGCTCCTACCGATCCGGTGAGGCCAATGCCTAGTTCCCAATCTTTGTAGTTAAAGGTATTAGAAAAACCAAAAGTAAAGTCCGGATTAGGATCTCCAATAACCGTTTGGTCATATTCGTTAATGATGCCATCAGGAACACCATTAGGCCCGCTGATATCTTTAAACTTAACATCACCAACCCAAGCACCGGTAGTGCGATGAATCTCTACACCTTCGGGCTTCGCTGAATTTCTCAAGTCTTCCGCATCTTTATAAAGTCCGTCGGTTTTGTATCCATAAAATACACCGATAGGTTGTCCTACCGAAATCATCGATACACTTTGAAATGCAGCATACCAATCTAATCTTCCATAAGAAGGGGTACCCAAGTCATCCAGCTCTTTTACTTTATTGCGGTTTAAAGAGAATGATAAGGCTGAAGTCCAATTAAAATCTTTACCCGCTATATTATGTGTATTCAATGATATATCAAGTCCTCGGTTTTCCACTTTTCCAATATTCATCCATGGAGTCTGAATATCAGTCCATCCTAAACCTCCAAGAACCGGCGAAACGGAAGGTTGAAGTAAGAGATCTTTTGTAGTCTTATAATATGTATCTACAGTAAGATTAACTCGATTATTAAATAATCCCAAATCAATACCTCCATTATATTGTACCGAAGCTTCCCATTTCAGGTCAGGGTTAGCATTATTTGACATACGATAAGCTGTACCAAACACGGTTTGAAAAGCTTGCATAGTAGATCCATAACGATATGTAGGTAATCCATCATTCCCATTCATACCATAACCCAACCTCAATTTCAGATTCGACAACCAGTTTTGTGTTTCCTCCATAAATTTTTCACTAGATATGCGCCATGCTGCAGCAAATGATGGAAAATATCCCCAACGATGGTTTACGCCAAATCTAGAAGATCCATCCGCCCTTAAAGTTGCGGTTAATAAGTAACGATTGTCAAAATTATAATTCGCACGTCCAAAAACAGAAACTTTTGCTGAAGAATCTTTTGTACCATTACTTGCCACAAACTTACCATCAGAACCAATCACATGAATATCATTTGAAGACAATTGATCTTTTTGTAATTGCAGGCTTTCCCATGATGATTTAGAAGCTTCTGTTCCGGCCATTAAGTTAATGCTGTGTTTATCAAAAGTCTGATTGTATGTAGCATAGTTCATCCAGTTCCAATATAAGCTATGCGCTTCGTTTTGCATAATCATTACATTGGTATTCTTCAACTGACCGTATTCATAACTTGGCTTGAATCCCTTATTTGTACTATTGGAGCCATCAATACCCACTTCTGAACGAAAATTAAGATATTGATTGAGAGTAAACTGCCCATAGATATTAGCTATAACCCTCTCGCGGCGCAAGGTATTGATCTGATCTTTAGTCAATGCCACAGGGTTATATATCGAAGACCCATTTACGGTCTCAGGTCCTGCATAATTTCCATCAAAGTCATAAACAGGAACTGCCGGCGACATTAATGCAGCTTGCATTACCACGCCATTGATACCATCATTATTGATAATAGATTCATCTGTCCGTGAATAGGAAAGAGATGCTCCGACCTTTATATATTTATTAAATTCATTATCAACGTTCACCCTACCGGTAAATCGCTCAAAATCTGAATTTAGTAATATACCGTCTTGATTTGTATAACTTATAGATGCCAGATATTGAGTTTTATCTGTTCCTCCATTTAGGGAAAGGCTATGGTTTTGCATCCATGCATTATCCATTACGGCATCTTGCCAGTTTGTACCTTTGCCCAACAAAGAAGGATCAAGGTAAGCCTGATCAACATTCGGCAAGAAACCTTCATTGTAAAGCTGTTGTTGGTAAGTTCCATACTGGCGTAGGTTCATCATATCCAATTTATCGATAGGAGATTGAAGAGAAATACTTCCATCGTACGTAATATTTGTACGCCCTTTGTTTCCTCTTTTAGTTGTAACGATCACAACCCCGTTAGCTCCGGCAGAACCATAAATTGCGGCTGCGGACGCATCCTTCAATACATCTATAGATAGGATATCGCTTGGAGCAATAGCTGATAATGGGTTTACTACGTTTTGACCGTTAGAACCTCCCGACCAAGAAAAACCGACTGTAGATGAACCGGCACCACTCATTGGCACTCCGTCAATCACATACAGAGGTTCATTTGTCAAATTAATAGAAGAAGCACCACGAATACGTATCGAGGTAGCTGCTCCCGGTGCTCCCGAGTTGGAAGCAACCTGTACTCCGGCCACACGCCCTTGGAGCGCCTGGTCGAGGTTTGTGATAACGGACTCTTTAAGCCTGTCTGCCGATAAGCTACTAACAGAACCCGTCAGGTCACTTTTCTTCATTGTACCATACCCAACAACAACGACTTCTTCCAAAGCCACATTGTCTTCCTGAAGGGCAACATTAATAGGTTTATCTGATTCTACTTTTACTGATTGGGGCGTCATACCTATAAAAGAATATGTAAGGACATCGCCCTTATTCGCTTTTATAGTATAATTTCCGTCAAAGTCAGTCATCACACCGACTTTGGTCTGTGTTTGAACTGTCACACCCGGCATCGGTGAGCCGTCTTTAGCATCTGTTACCTTCCCTGAAATTTGATAGTTCTGCGCATACATAGCACATGGAACCATACATATCAGGAGCAATAAAAAAAGGATTTTTCTCATAATTTAAGGCTTCGATAATGATTAGTAATATTTTTACACGGTTAGATTTGCTTTATTCTCATATTGCTTCTTAGCGTAATACAAATGTATTTATGATAATAAAATATAACAAATACTATATTATCACATAGTAATACTTTATTATCAAAAACAAAAAGTAGACTCTTTCGCTAGCAAGCACAGAATCTACTTTAGCATCTAATTATAAGATACATATTATATAAATAAGGATTATTCACAAAGGATAATAATAATATTTTTCAGCTGACACATATAGAAAAAACATTAAGTCAAAATCAAAAAAATATCATAAATTGACAAAAAAGTATTATCACACAAAAAACTTAGACTCTTTATAATTTTCTCTAAATTCGCGTGGAGTACATCCTTTTTTCTTTTTGAATATACGATTAAAGTTCGACAGATTGTTAAACCCGCACACAATGCTAATCTCAGCAACACTATGAGTAGTATCAACCAGCATACGCGTAGCATGCCCTAAGCGTATGTCATTTAACGAATCGATAAAATTACGACCTGTACGCTGTTTTATAAAACGGCTGAAAGCAACTTCGGTCATCCCGACCAGATTTGCAACATCGGAAAGCCGGACTTCTTTACTATAATTTTCCAACATATGATTGTAAGCACGTTCTATCCGCCTGCTATCATAATTTTGCGTATGTTCATTAAACGATCGGCTGGATAATTCGCGCATAGGCGATAAAGACAAATCGGATAGGATACCAAACAGATTTAAAACAGAATGAGCTCCCTCATGTTCCGAAGCAAGAGAATATAGCCTGTCTTTTATTTGCTTTATGGTCTCCTTCGAAAAGGTAACCCCATAAATGGCTTTCTCAAACATCTCTTTTACCGACCTGAATTGATTTTTCTGCAAAAGCTGTTCATTCAGAAGGTCGCCATGAAACTGAATTGTTATTTCCTTTATCTCTTTCGACTGACATTTATGATCCAGCCAACCATGTTCAAGGCTAGACCCGGTGATTAAGGTTAGTTCTAAATCGTCAATCTCCTCTATACTATCGCCGACTACCCGTCTTGCTCCCGCCCCATTTTCTATAAAATTCAGCTCAAACTCGGCATGGACATGAATAGGAAATGTAAAATGCTGTTTTATACGGGAAAAAATCATGAAACAGTCCCTTTGCGATAGAGGAGTGACCTCTCTCAATATTGAGTCTTTCATTGTATTTTAATGTTATAATATTCATATTTTTCTCAAAAGAAAACATTGTTTCCGAAAAAACAAATATATTTATGCAAAAAATATAACACAACATAATGCAACATACAGAATATTAAATAAAAACATAAAAAATTTCAATTTGTATTTTTTTCATTATATTTATCCTACACAATATTGAAAACATTTAGAACAAACTAATTAATTGAACCAATCGTAAACTACATTTAATTACTTACAATTATGAAAAAATTAATAGTCAGTCTGTTTATATTAACAGCAATGACAACCGTCACAACTATCAAAGCTCAAGAAAAAATCGTTATCAGCGAAAGAACCGCAGCTAAAATAGAAAGTATAAGAACCAAAGCCGCAAAAGATGCTGCCGATGCAGATAAAAAAATGGAGCAGGAAATAGAAAAGGCAAAAAAGCAAATAGATTCTGATACTAAAAAAGCCGCAGACGACGCTAAAAAAAGAATGGAAAAAGATTCGAAAAAAGGAGCTGAGGATGCTCAGAAAAAAGCAGATAAGGCTATAGCAAAAGCCAAGGAGAAAGCTGAAAAGACTAAACTAAAAGCTAAGATGAAAGCTGAAAAGGAAATACAGAAAATAAAAACTGAGAAAGCTATCAATATTTAATTTTGACATTTAATAACACTTGAGTAAAGAAGAACTCTCTCGACAAATCGAAGGGGGTTCTTTTTATTTTAAGGAACTGGATCATACCCATGTCCACCCCAAGGATTGCAGCGAGCAATACGCTTTGTCGCCAACCAAAAACCTTTGAATGGTCCGTATTTTTTTATTGCCTGAATTGCGTATTCCGAACATGTAGGTGTATAACGACACGAGGGGGGTAGCATAGGCGAGATACTGTATTTGTAGAAATATACAGGCAGCAACAATATCCAGGATAATAGCTTCTTCATTCGGTTTATTCTATTTTCCTAATCTTATCGGATAATAAGAGTTGAGCCTTTTGCATTGCCTTCTCTATCTCTGCATACGTAGGTAATTCTGTCTTTAAATACAAGAAAGCAATATCCAAACGCTTGTTATGAATTTGTAACAATTCCGACAATGATGATTTATTTAATCTGTAAGCTTCCCTTATCAGGCGTTTTACCCTATTGCGCTTTACCGCTCGTTTAAACTTTTTCTTAGCCACACTTATCATCACCGAAGCATACTGATTCTCCTTATTATCCTCATCAGTCAATAAATAAACAACTCGTAGAGGATAAGCCACAAAAGAATCTCCATTTGCAAAAATGTTCTCAATAGCCTTCGTACTACAAAGCTTCTCTTGTTTCGAAAATGTCTTTTTACAATCGGTAGAATATGCTTCTGTCATCACTTTTCTAAAGAAGCAAAGATACATTAAATAATTTTCAAAAAACATTCTTGCTCTTTAGCTATCAAAGGAAAATAATTTTACACAAAACACAACGCACATATAAACAGAATATTAAAACACAAATCCATTCGTATTTTTTAATCTTCAGATAAGAATATATAGAAAAATTCATTTTTACATGTAACCTTTTCCGAGGCAACTACGTCATAAAAGTAACGAGCTCGATACAACAAATCAATATGTAAGGAATAAGGAATATGAAACAAAGATTAATAATACTAGCCGCACTATTTATAATCGTCTCATCAACACTGTTAGGTCAGATTAATATATCAGGAACCGTAGTTGATACAGATACTCATGACATTATAGAATTTGCAAACATAGCACTGCTGAAACAAGACTCAAGTTTTGTAGCAGGCGCATCATCAGATACAAAAGGTCTATTTGCTTTTAATAACATCCCCACAGGTGACTATATATTATCAGCCACATTTGTAGGATATGGGAAAAGATATATTCCTGTTAAGAATGCAGTTGAAAACACAGATCTGGGAAATGTACCGTTGAAATCCTCTGATATAGTACTCAAAGATGTAACAGTAACAGCAAATGCAGTTATACAAAAACCCGACAGGAAAGTAATTATCCCATCCGATGCACAGATAAAAGCATCGAATAGCGGTATTACACTACTACGTAATCTTCAGTTATCACGTATTATCGTAAACCCTTTGAACAATACAATTAGCTTGCCGGGTGGTGATGCCGTACAGCTTCGCATCAATGGAGTAGAAGTAACTATCGCAGAGATTACAGCTATTCAGCCCGAAGATATAATCCGTATCGAATATCATGACGATCCGGGAATGCGCTACGGGAATGTAGGTGCTGTTATCGATTATATCACACGTCGCAGAGATTCGGGAGGAAATGTATCGGCGAATCTGGCTAATGTCCCATTTGGAGGATTGGGCTGGGGCGAGAATTTTCTTTCAGCGAAAGTAAATCATAAGAAGTCAGAGTTTGGTGTTAATGCATATTGGTCGCGTAGAAATATAGAATGGACACGCGAAAATGAGGAGACATTTGTATTTCCCGACAAAACATTGACTCGTACAGAAGAAGGGCAACCAACAACATTTAAAGACGACAGGCTGAACGTTGCACTGAATTATAGTTTGAATGAAGCGGACAAATACATGTTTAACGCAACATTAAGAAATAATTATCAGAAAACACCGAATCAGTTTTCAGACAGAAACAGTATGATCTACTCTTCGGATAACAATAACCCTCTGTCAATCTCCGATCATTCGACATGGAGAAGTTATGCTCCTTCGTTAGACTTGTATTACCAACGAAACCTAAAGAACGATCAGCTTTTGATATTCAATTTAGTAGGCACATATATCGACTCTAAATCTACACGTTCGTATCAGGAACGTAGAAACAGTATACTGAATACAGATATATATTCATCAGTACTTGGAGATAAATACTCCTTAATAGCGGAAGGTATATATGAGAAAACACTGAAAGCAGGAAAGATATCAGCCGGACTGAAACATACCCAAAGTTATACGAACAATAGTTACGAAGGAAATGTTGCTGCCAATGTAGGACTCAACTTTGCTGAAACATACGGCTATGCAGAGTTCCAATTTAAAAAGAATAAGTTTAACTATTCGTTAGGGTTGGGCGTAATGCGTAACTATAATAGTCAAGGAGAAAACCATAACGAAAAATATATCTTCCGCCCAAATGTTCGTGTATCTTATAATATTAACGACAATGCATATATCAGATACAATGGATACATATCAGGATATTCGCCTTCATTGTCGGACTTGAACAATGTAGAACAAGATATTGACTCATTACAAATCCGAAAGGGTAATCCTAACCTCCAGACAGTATGGTATTATACCCATACACTAACGGGCGGATATAACAAAGGAATATTCGGGGCAGAATTCTTTATGAGATATAGTTACGATCATAAGCCAATCATGGAACAAGTAACTTTTGAAGAAGGCAAATTCGTTCGTACAAATATCAATCAGAAAGGATTCCATAGATTAAATACGGAGGCAACATTCAAATTAAAACCCTTTGGCGAATATCTCACACTATCCGTTACACCCGGATTCAACCGATATATAAGCTATGGGGAAGAATTTACTCATACGTATAGCTCGTGGCGGGTGCGAGGTTCTGCTACATTCAATTATAAAAAATGGTCTTTATCAGGAGATGTATATACACGCTGGAATAACTTTTGGGGCGAAACAATGGAAAGAGGAGAACGCCTTCATATTGTATCGGTAGGATATTCAGACGAAAGCCGTCTATTAGGCCTGGAAAAAGTAAAATGGAGTCTTACCGGAGGAATGTTTAATCCATTTGCAAAAAGTTATTCGCAAGGCAGCCGCAATTATTCGGCTCTGACACCAAACAAATCGTTGGTGTATACCGATAATCTGAAACAGATATTTGTAATAAATTTTACAATAAACTTCAACTTCGGACGCCAGTACAAAGCAGGCAACAAACGATTGAATAATGATGATACGGACGCAGGTATCATGTCAGGATCGAAAAAATAAGGTCTCCACAATAATATAATATTAAGATTAACTTAATATTGATTGTGTTTACAAATTGCCTCTACAGACGTGATGTTTGGAGAGGCAATGTTTTTTCTCTTTCCTTATTAATATATAAAGAAGTGCAATTTAATATGTATCGTTATCTATCATTTCGAGCAGTTGCAACATTCCATTATTGGACGCTCGTATAATATTGGATTCTCGATATTTCCCAAACTGATACCTTTTTGTAATGCTTTTATTTTTGTATACAGTACATACCCATACCGTACCCACAGGATTCTCTTCTGTACCGCCATCGGGCCCGGCTATTCCGGTAGTAGCTATTACACAATCTACATTCAAGAGATTTTGTGCACCCTTTGCCATCTGTGCAGCGACAATTTCACTTACAGCTGTATATTTATCTATATTTTCTTGAGAAACATGCAATACATTTACTTTTTCCTCATTTGCATAAGAAACGACTGAACCTTTGAAATAATTGGAAGAACCCGAAACAGATGTAATCATATGTGCAATATTTCCACCTGTACAACTTTCAGCAGTGCCTAAGGTAAGCCCTTTTTCGAAAAGCCTTGCTCCGAGTATTTTTTCGGGAGTAATATCTTCTTCTGCTATAATAGCATCGCCCAGTAATGCTTGTAGTTTTTTAACCTCTGCCTCCATCTCCGGCAAACGATGTTCTCCCCTGACGAACAAGCGAAGCTTCATCAGTCCCAAAGAAGGAAGATATGCCAGTCCAAAACCTTGCGGCAGATTATCTTCGAAGTCGGCAATGTACATTGCCAAAGCAGATTCAGTATAGCCTTTTACAATAAACACTCTTTTGATGTATGCCTCGATATCGTACTTGTTCTTTAGGCGGGGAAGTATCTCGTTTTCCATTACATATCTCATTTCGTGAGGTACACCCGGCATAGAAACGAGCACTTTATCTTTATAGTCGAACCATGTAATAGGAGCTGTACCTACCCTGTTTTGTATCACGGTACAATTTCTAGGCACATAAGCCTGATTGCGAGTCAATTCGTTTAGGGATGTAAAATTAGATATTACATTCTTTATATTATCCAGTACAGCATCGTCAAAAACTAATGTGGTATCAAAATACTCGCAAAGGGTTTTCTTCGTTATATCATCTTTCGTAGGTCCAAGACCTCCTGTCATCAATACGACATCAACACGCTGAAAAACATCGCTTATCGTATCTTTTATTTGCTGAGCATTGTCGCCTATCGACTGCATCTCTTCTACCTCAAATCCGGCTAGTGTAAGATTCTGAGCCATCCATGCAGAATTTGTATCCACAATCTGACCTATGAGAATTTCATCACCAATTGTAACTATTGCTGCTTTCATTTCTATCTGAAATTTTACAAACTTTTATTTTCAATTTGACAGATGCAAATGTACTATAAAAGCTTATTTCGGCAACAAATACTTCAGAAATGAAATACCACAGATTAGATAATTTACAGAATGTTCACAAATGAACTATATATCAGAAAAACGTCTAAAATCCTGTAACTAATAATCCTCGAGCACCCTTCATTCCGCACTTCTGATATTTATTGTAGGCCATAGCTGCAGCCTCACGGATAGATGCAGATGTACCTCCGTTTATGTATACAGCTATAGCATCATGCAACGTATATGCTTCAGGGCTCATTAGGTGAGTTGACCATAGTAAAGGTTCGGCTTTGGCTGATTGCAAGTAAGGTGAAAAATATCGTTTACTATAGCAGGCTAGAATAATTGTATCCCGCTTTTTCCCATCTGTATTTTGATATGTATTAGCCAGCGAAAAATCCATTAATCCGTTATGGCCGATGTACGCCACCAGCTTAGCATCGCCATACAACCCCAATATTGTCTTATCATCAAGCTTTATTGTATTTTTCTTACTACCGGCACAAGCCTTAAGAAAATCGATGGTACAATCACTTATATATCTTCCGTCATAAGCATCTGCAACAAGATAGTAGTTTTTTGTCTTATGCTTGAAAACAATTCGTTCCAGACAGATATCATCTGCGCTTTTATAATGTCTTACTTCCTGCCAATCAGGGCTCTTCTTAAAGTATGTGCGAACGCCATATCCGCAACCCCAATATAAATTATTATCAGGATCTTGTCCGTTACCTATTCGCTTCGGTACTTTTACGATTCCCTGATATTTATTATCACAGAGGGCAACCATTACATGTATAGTTTGTACTTCCTGAGCAAACAAGAAAAAAGTGAACAGAAAGAAGCTGATTAGAAAAAATATTCTTTTTCTCATGGCATCATCATTAAGTTTTTAATATCGTTCCGATATTAATAGAGAAAAAAGACAGTGAAATTCCATAAATCAGTTATCGAATAAATAACGCTGGATAAACATCATAAACACTTCTTTATCCGAATGATATTTTCTCAATAATCTAGACCAGTCTCTTTCATCAAGTTCTATTTTCGTTCCTTTATTATCTTCATAAACCATTCTGTCGAAAATATCTTTCTTCAATGATGCTTTTTCTCCCTGATTGTTTTGATATTGCTGATAACCGAAAATATCTATTTTGTATTCTTCTTTGTAATTTGACAGGTTTTCGCACATATCTTTGAACCGAAAAAAAGCGTCCATATCATCGTAATAAGAGTAACGAAGCATATCTTCGCGATATTCTTTCGAATATTTTATTTCATTATTCCTACTATCGCTGTATACCCATGCGTCAAAAATATCCTTTTTGAGAGAGGCTCTCTGTCCTTTGTTGTTTTCGTATTGCTGATAACCAAAAATATCGACTTTGTACTCTTCTTTATAATTTGACTGATCAGCATACATTTCTATCAACCATAGAAAGATCCTTTTATCATTTTGATGAAAATCTTGAAGTATAGAATTCCAATATTCTTTAGAGTATTTTACTTCGTTATTTCTATTGTCACTATATATCCAGTTGTCGAAAACGTCCTTTTTTAGCGAAGCTCTTTCTCCCCTACTATTTTCGTATTGTAAATAGCCAAAAATATCCCTGCTGATATTTCTTTGGTATTGATCCATCGGGTAATCTTTCCTTACGTCTCTATCTCTACCCGGTTGAGAATAAAGGCTCATACTTATAAGAGCAGAAACAAGAATTATATATATGCGTTTCATAGTGTATTATATTAAGTACAACATTGTGTATAATTATAAGATCTAAGCCGATAATAAAGGTTTAAATGAGATTCTTATTTTTTCATTGCTTTTATACGCTGCAATAATGTAGGATGCGAATAATTAAAAAACACATATAATGAATCGGGATTCAGATTGCTTAATGATTTGACCGACAATTTCTTTAGCCCACTAATAAGTGAATCAGCCAACCCAAATCCGGCTGCATAACCATCTGCTTGATACTCATTTTTACGGCTATGAATACTCGAAAGCACATTAATAACAAAAGAAACCGGAGTAAAGAAAATAGAAAAAGCTATAAGACCTAAATGAAACGATGCAGATTGACCACCCAAAGCTATTGCAATATTTTTATTGTCGAGAAGCAATGACAGTAAAAACAACATGATTCCTGTATAACAAATAGAAATAAACATACCTTGCAGTGTATGCTTCTTCTTGTAATGCCCTATCTCATGAGCCAATACAGCGACAATCTCGTCTTTATCCAGATCATTGATCAACGTGTCAAACAAAACAATACGTTTCTTTGCTCCAAATCCTGTAAAGTAAGCATTGGCCTTGGTCGAACGCTTCGAAGCATCCATCACATAGATATTGTTAATTGCAAATCCTGCTTTTTGAGCAAAAGCCTCAATTGCATCACGCAACTCACCTTCCCCTAAAGGCGTTTGCTTATTAAATAATGGCACAATTATATTAGAATAAAATAAGGTCATAAACAAAGAAATCACAGTAATAGCACCCCAGGCATAGAGCCACGCCAATTCGCCGATTGCAGTATACAGCCATGTAATAAGAGCCAGAATAGCTCCTCCCAAAACAACTGCTAACAAAAGTCCCTTTAGTTGATCGAGCCAGAAAATAGTTTTGGTAGACTTATTGAACCCAAACCGTTCTTCGATGACAAACGTATTATAATAATCGAATGGAAGACTCAAAATCTCATTGATCAGATAGATCAGTCCAAAGAAAGAAAGTGTCAATAATATTTTATTACTAATAAACTGCCTTAGGAATTCATCCAACCAGCCAAAAAGTCCGAAGACCAGTACTAAGAAAAGTACTGAAAAAGAAAAAAGGCTGCCATATAAACCAAAACGACTATTTTCCTTTTGGTAAGCCTGCTGCTTTGCATATTCATCATCATCATAAATCCCTTCCAACTGAGAAGGAATTTCGGGACTCATACGCTTCCTGTTACGGTAAGCAAGATATTGTGTCCATACAAAATTGAGGACTACAATTAGTAATATTATACTCAAATATAATGACATAATTTATTTTTAAATTTAAAATGATAGTATGCAAAGATAGAAAAGTAAAAATTAAATTCTCCCATTAAAATAAATTTGGAGCACCTATTTGCCACTGCAAACAAATCTATATATTTATCATAACAAATAAATGAAAAACGGATATATTGAGAGCAAGAGAAATGAAACAGATAGCGACAGTTATAATATATATATATATCCTCCCCTCGGCAAAAAACAATTTAAACGAAAATATCTGATATAATTTGTAACTATTTACATTCCATCTTCGTCATATATAAAACACAATTAATAAAATTATGAGAAGAATTGCATTATTCATTTGTTATATGATCATGGCATCATATTGTTTATATGCCCAATCAAACAGTAGTACAACCATAAAGGCTAATTCTGAAACAGTAAAGATCATTGTAAATGGATCAATATCAAATGAATCAATGCCATTTTCGGATCAGAGAAGCGATACGATCAAAGTTCCGATCAACATTAATCCTCTTGATTTCTCTCTTTATACAGATACTGACAGTATAAAAACACGTATTCCTGAAAATAGCAAGTTCACATTTAATATAGAAAAAGCCGGAATGAAGCCTTTGGTTATCATTATTCAAAACGGTATTGAAACAAATGAGATAACTTTTGATACAGTAGAACAAAATAGTGACCTCAAATTCATTTATGAAAGTGGAATGAATAACCCATATTTGGAACGATTGAAAAAAGAGTATCCAATAGATAGCATTGCAGCCAAAGGAAAAACAGACTTGGAGAAAGTACGAAATATATCGTCATGGGTGCATAAGCTTTGGAAACACAATGGATACAATACTCCCGAAAAAAATGACGCATTATATATTCTAGAGGAAGTAAAAAAAGGTCAACAATTTCGTTGTGTAGAATACGGGATAGTAACAACCGCTTGTCTGAACGCCATAGGGCTGCCATCCCGCACATTAGCACTAAAGAGAAAAGACGTGGAAACAACCCCATCCGGCGCAGGACATGTAGTAATGGAAGTTTTTTTGAACGACTTCGACAAATGGGTAATGGTAGATCCTCAATGGGACGCCATCTTCTGCTTAAACGATATACCATTGAATGCCGTAGAATTACAAAAGGCTATAACAGAAAAAAAAGATATACAGATACTATCTGACGATAAAGAACTCAATCCTGATCAATATATAGCATGGATATATCCCTATTTATACTACTTTTCGCACAAGTTTGATAATAGAGAAAATATACCTAAAGAGGATAAAATAAAAATAAATGGCAAATCGGATATAATGCTTGTACCAATAGGAGCTAAACACCCTACTATTTTCCAACGAAAGTTCCCTATAGACTATTGTGTTTATACCCATTCGGTGCTTGACTTTTATAGTAAGCCTTACTAAAATAAAAAAAGCTGTAAAATTAAGATTTTACAGCTTTTTTTATTTTAATATATTTTTTCTTATTCTTCGAAGTCTTCTTTCATATTGTGGAAAACATTCTGAACATCATCATCGTCCTCAAACTTATCCAGCAATTTCTGGATTTGCTCCTGCTGCTCTTTTGTTAGTTCTTTCAGATCGTTCGGAATGCGTTCAAATTCGGCACTATGGATTTCATAGCCGTTTTCTTCAAGATATTTTTGGATTTCGGAGTAAGATTTGAATTCACCATAAAGGATAATATCGTCTTCATCGTGTTCTAATTCATCCACACCATAATCGATCAATTCGAGCTCTAGGTCTTCTAGCGAAACACCTTCTTTGGGTGCAATCTTAAATACGCATTTATGGTCGAACAAAAACTCAAGGCTACCTGATGTACCAAGAGATCCGTTATGCTTATTGAAGTAGCTACGCACATTAGCCACCGTACGGGTAGGATTGTCTGTCGCAGTTTCTACTACTATAGCAATACCAAAAGGTCCGTATCCTTCATATACCACCTCTTTATAGTCAGCCTCATCTTTCGATGTAGCTTTTTTGATGGCACGTTCTACGTTCTCCTTAGGCATATTTTCTTTTTTTGCCTGCTGTACCA
Source organism: Dysgonomonas mossii (assembly GCF_004569505.1). Taxonomy (NCBI): domain Bacteria; kingdom Pseudomonadati; phylum Bacteroidota; class Bacteroidia; order Bacteroidales; family Dysgonomonadaceae; genus Dysgonomonas; species Dysgonomonas mossii. The sequence goes on along the minus strand of NZ_SPPK01000002.1, from coordinate 618,295 downwards.
ATACACGAAGACGAGGATTGGTATCCGGCTCGGGACCGCCTTCTTTCACAGCTATAGTAATTTGTCTCCCCAACTTAGTAAATACGCGGGCCATATTCCCCCAGCGTTTCAGCTTTGTCGCTTTGCGGTATTCAAACGCTCTTCCCATAAATATTTATATAATCGTTATTATCTTATTTTTTGCTATGCAAAAGTATAAAAATTATCGAACAAACCTCCTAAATTTTACTGAATGAAGAATATTCATCCCAAAACTATATGGATATCATTTCTGAAGTGTATAACCGGTGGTAGCAAAAATTATCCCTTACCTAATCCTCTCCTTTCAGTATCGGTAATTTGATATGATATCTGGTAGCAAAAAATCGAATCACCACTACAAATACGGCTGTGGAAACTTCTATCACTAACAGCTGGATATCGAAATAATAAAGAACACTAAACAATATTCCACCCAAAATACAAGCGACGGCATATAGTTCCTGAGTAAATACGATCGGGACTTCATTGATAAGAATATCTCGTATTATCCCCCCTACTATACCGGTTATGGTAGCCATAGATACACATACCCATATCGGATAACCGAGCGCCAAAGCCTTCTCATATCCTACTACAACAAATAGCCCGAGACCGATACAGTCGAACCAAAATATCGTATTATTGAGATGAACCAGATATTTACGAAAACCAAGCACTATGATAAAAGCGAAAAGCGTACACCATATATAACGGCTCGCCTGCATCCAAAATACGGGAACATCGAGAAGAAGATCACGAAGTGTTCCTCCTCCGGTAGCGGTCACAAAGCCAATAACAATAGCGCCAAACCAGTCGAAACGCTTCGCCGAAGCCAAACGGATACCACTGATGGCAAATGCTATTGTACCCAATACTTCAATTATATCGACAACCTCTATGTTTGTCAAATCAGCAAAAAAGAACATGGTAGAAAGAATTATGTTGTGAATTGTGTCAGGTGGCAGTTTTACTAATAAAACCTACGTTGCCACTATATGAAAAAATATTTAATCTTCATCATTTGCAATCATACCACTACCAATACACAGTTTAGAGTCGCTGTCGTACACCACACCAAACTGCCCGGAAGCAATACCTTGCACTTTATCATCAGAATATATACGGTATAAGTCCCCTATTTTTTCAATTCTGCCTCTGGTAAATTCAGGGGTATGACGTATCTTGAATGTTATATCTTTAGAGCCTTCAAAGTCGCCCCAAATATCTTCGGTGATAAAAGAAAATCCGGCCAGATTTACCACTTTCCCATATTGGGTTTCCGGGTCGTATCCGTTAGAAACATACACAATGTTTCGTTTGGTATCTTTCTTGATTACAAACCAAGGTCCGCCACTCAGCCCTAAGCCTTTGCGTTGCCCTATGGTATGATACCAATACCCATCATGCTTACCCAGTATTCTACCTGTTTCCAGCTCTACAATCTTACCTCTGCGCTCTCCCAGATATCGGCGAATAAAATCATTATAATTGATCTTACCCAAAAAACAAATACCTTGGCTATCCTTACGTTGAGCCGATGGCAGTCCTGCCTGTGCAGCAATAGCCCTGACTTTGCTTTTAAGCAAGTTACCTATCGGAAACATGAGCTTAGAAACCTGTAGGTAATCTATTTGTCCAAGAAAATAGGTCTGATCTTTAACATGATCCTTAGCTGTCGACAGCCACGTCTTGCTATTTATTTCTGTAGTTGTAGCATAGTGACCTGTCGCTATCTTGTCAAACTCGTGTCCCCATTTTTGTTCGAAACATCCAAATTTGATCAGCTTGTTGCACATCATGTCTGGATTGGGAGTAAGACCACGCTTCACCGCATCTATTGTATAGCTCACTACATTCTCCCAATACTCTTCATGTAATGATACCACTTCCATTTTACAACCATATTTTTTAGCAATATATGTTGTAATTTCTATATCTTCTTCTGCAGGACAATCAATATAACCTTGTTCGTCCTCCATACCTATTCGTATATAAAATATCGTAGGATCGTAGCCTTGTTCTTTAAGTTGATGTACAACCACAGAGCTATCTACGCCTCCCGATACCAACGCTGCAATTTTCATTCTTTGAAAGGATAATTAATGCGAGATAAAATAATCTGCAAAATTAGTAAAAATAGTTGTAAGTTTAGAGTTATCTATTATAAGATATTCAGCGATGATATTCTCATATATCACCTATTAACCAGAGACTTCAAGAGCCCCAAGGTCAGCCCGGCTCCAATGCGAACATAGAATTGACCTCTGCCATTAAACGTATTGTAATCATAACCTGCCGAAACATAACACATGTAAGCGTCAAAATACAGGTTAGGCGATAAAACGATACCATTACCACGTCCGAAGCCAAAATTATAACCCGCATCAAACTTAACGGCAGCTGTAAATGGAGAATAATTGTTTGTAATAACAAAGAATGAAGCAGGCTTTATATTTAAACCTGAAACCGATGACGAAGCAGGAGAAATATAATCTGTACCTCCGCCTATTCCGAATATGAAGGGTGCGGATTTATCATTCAACACAAACTGAGGAATATAGCTATTTACTGAAAGCTGCAATCTATCTTTTTGAGCAAACTGAGCGCCAACACCTAGATATTGAGCGAACGCCATGAGAGGCATCAGCATAAAAAAGACAAAAAAGATTTTCCTCATTATACTATATTTACAGATACTAAAAATATGATTATTATCAGAATATTACCATATTTCGGTTTTCACAAAGGACTTGATAGAGCCCATACCAAAACAAAATCCGGCACGGACAAAGAACTGCTGTTCGTTTCCTGTCACATTAAAGTCATATCCGGCTTTTGCAAAAAAGAATTTATAATCTATATATACATTCGGAGTAATTACAATTCCGTCTTTACCATGCCTAAAGTTAAACAAATAACCCGCATCGCACCCCACTAGAATAGTTACCTTATTTTTATTAAATAACGATTCGCTGATAAAACTAGTAAGCTGTATAGGCTTCAGGTTTAGTCCCGCAACAGGCGAGCTTCCTCCCGTGTAATCGATACCACTGGATATAAAAGAATTGAAAGGATTCTTTTTATGCCATACCGGATAAGAGGCGTTAGCTGCAAACTGGAAGTCATTTCCTTTTCCTTTGGCATCGGCATACTGAACACCTACTCCTAAAAATTGGGCAGAACAGGCCAATGGCAAAAGTATAAATAGCAATATGATTCTTACTTTCTTCATCACATTCAAATAATATTAATCTACAAATTTACTCTTTATTTTCAACTAGAATTCTTTTTCGACCACATTGGTTCTCAACGATTTCACAAAATCCGTCACAATCAGCATTATTATACCTAAATATAAGAGAGATACAGCTTTCCATGGAATAAGATTAAAAAAAGATAATGCCTTCAAAGGATTAACATTATTATCTCCAAGAAATACGCCAAAATAATTAAGCGTTCTTATATAAGAATAAAATGAAACGAAAAGTATCCCTACAGCCAAGTATGCTTTTCTAGGGTAAAGACATATATATGCAACAGCTATTAAATCACCGAGATACATATAACGTTCACGCATTCCAGGTAGGACAAAAGGGCAAATGATGCAACTTAAGAAGATAAGCTTTACCCATGATTCCAGTGTGAATATGTATTTTTTCTGCATAAGTATAAAACCCATTAATAAAACAAATATTGCAGTAAAAAGCATGCCGTATATCTTATCCGCTGGGATGAAGTTCTCTATCCATATATAAATATTCGGAAAAAATGAGACTAATGCATTATCAAAATTAGACTGCATCTGGTATACTAATATCAAATCCGCTAATGGACGCCCCATAATCCATGCCGGCAATAAAGAAAAGACATACACAGTGGGAATAATAAAGAAGTAATACCATTTAATTCCACCTCTTATCATATAAATAAAGAAAAATGGCAAAAGGACACTAGCCTGAGCCTTAAAGGCGAATGCTATCCCAAGAAATATCATTGACATAATATTTTTTCGTTTCAACAGGAAGAATACACTTCCTATTGCAAAAGAAGAATAAATAGAGTCGCACTGAGACCAAAGTGCTCCATTTAGTATAACTGTAGGCAACAAAGTAGCAAGGGTAAACGATATCCATCTGGCCGTATTATTTTTACTTACCAGATAAACCAAAGCTGAAATAAAATAAGCAGCTAAAAAATCGAATAGTAATGAAACTACCTTTATACTATAAAGTGAGTAAACATCAATTTTAGCAAGTAATATAAGTATGTAAATATAACTCGGTGTATAGTTATAAAAAGAATCCTTTAATGAATAAGCATATCCATTATTCCTGATATATTCGACCCACTCATTCAAAAAGAATTTATAGTCACAGTATATATAGTCAAAAAAGAATAGTCTCACAACTACCCCTAATACTATCAACAATAAACATGTTATTTTTACTTTACCAGTCTTCTTAAATATATCCAAATCCATACTAATATTTTAATTAATATTTTGAGTTGCTTTGTCTATATCCGCTTTCGACTTACTTGCTGTTACCAGATACACGCCCATAAAAATAAGGATACCAGCAATCAGTTTATCTATTGTAAATTTATCCATTCCCACCGATATTGCGATAAAGGAGGCGATGAGAGGTTGTAAATTATTATACATCGCTATCGTGGTCGGCCTTATTCGCCGTTGAGCCAATGGAATCATCATATAAGTAAAAAATGTAGCTCCCACGAGTGTAAACCCGACAAGGAGATAGGGTAATATATCCTTTTGACTAAATAACGGAGCCTCTGTTATTTCTTTATAAAAAATTGGAGACAAGACAATCGCTGAGTAAAGAAACATCCACTTCATCAATGTGATAGGTGAATACTTTGTTGACAGCGGACGTGTTATTACCAGATAGAAAGCATACGAAAAAGAAGCACTCGCCACCGACAAGTTTCCGATCATATCCGCTTCCTGTCCGGGATGCCCCAAATGGCTCGTATATACCAAAAATATAGCACCGGCAGCACCGACAACCACACCTCCTACTTTCTTTGCCGTTACGGGTTCTTTTAGTACAATGGCTGCTATAATCATCGCAAACAAGGGTCCTGCCGTAGTTATTATAGACGCATCGATAGTAGACGTACGGCTGAGACCGTAGGCAAAAAGCCCCTGATTGAGTACCATACCGAAAAGCCCACCGACAAACAGAATCGGCATATCTTTTTTCTCTATCTTTTCTTTTGGAGTAAATAAAGAAGTAAACCAAAAAGCAAGTGCTCCAAATAACATACGCATAAGCGTCATGCCAAACGAAGAAAGGTATCCATGAGAATATACATATTTGTTGACAGGGATATTGATTGCAAATACGCAAATCACAATGAACATTATAATGTTCCCCTCTTGTTTTGGTGTCAATCTCATTATTTAATTACAAGTTAGATGTATATCTAAAAAATATTGATTAATTATTTTTTTCTGAATAATCAGGATGAGCCATTTTATTTATTTGCCTATCCTGTAATCTTGAAAAGAATATCAGCATACAAATAGCCCCGATCATAGCACAAAACATATCCGACTGGGTATCCCATACATACCCTTGTGTACCCAGAAAATCTTCTGCTCCGTCTCCCGACAAAACCGCAGTCCACCACTCTATCAGTTCGTAAAAGGCACTAATTGCTAGACAAATGCAAATAACGAAGAATGGAATCCAGCCTTTCTTCCGAACCACATCCAAACGTATGAGCAACTCACGAGCAACCATAGCAGGAATAAAGCCTTGTGCAAAATGCCCGACCTTATCGTAATTGTTCCTGTCCTGATCAAAAACCTCTTTTACCCAATCGAATAGCGGTACACGGGCATAAGAATAATGAGCTCCCACAAACAAAATGATAAGATGGATGAGAATAAAAATATAGGTCATATCCGTAAAGCAAAATCGCTTGAAAGTAGTTATCAATACAATGACTGCCGCAAGGCATATCCCGGCTTCCAAAAACCATAATCCGGCCTCATAGGGCTGATACCCCGACCAAACGGCAACCAGGGTAAAGATGATAAGAAAAAACCAATATTTCTTCTCCATAGGAAATGTGAAATAACTCTATTTGTATGTGTTATATGAAATCACCTCTTCGGTAGTCTTTCGTTTTTTGTCTCGTAAAGGTTGAGCCGGATATCCGATAATAATGTCGAGTACCACTCTCTTGTTGTCTGGAATATTCAGTAATTTCTTCATTTTCGACTCTGCAAACCAACCTAATATACAGCTACCTAAACCTTCAGCTTGTGCTGCAAGGCAAATATGTGCGGTAGCTATACCGATATCCAGAAATGCAAAATGCTTGTCTTTTACAATACCTCCAATTCCCGAACTCAAATTTACTTTTTCTTCAACTACTACGATATGAACAGGAGCTTGCTTCGTAAAATGATTCATCCCCAACAGACGAGCTGAAGCAGCATCGGCCACCTTGTTCTTCAATTCAGGTTCGTCGACTACAATAAAATGCCACGGCTGCGCATTGCATGCCGAAGGAGCTAAACGTCCGGCATCAAGTATGCGAGCTATGATTTCTCTATCTACTGCACGTGTAGTATCAAAAGCTCGTGTACTTTGGCGATGCTTCACCAGTTCGTAGAAATCCTCCTTGTTCATTTATTAAAGTTGAGTGATGCGGCTGATGTATTTACCTATAATATCAAATTCGAGATTAACCACACTACCTACTTTAAATTGATGGAAGTTCGTATGCTCGTATGTATATGGAATAATAGCAACCTCAAATGTATTATTTGTAGGATCAACCACGGTAAGACTGACACCGTTAACAGTAACAGAACCTTTATCAACAGTAAGATATCCTTTTTTTGCCATTTCCCGGTCAAATTCATATTCGAACTTAAAGTACCAGCTACCGTCTGCTTCACGTATTTCAACACATTTTGCTGTCTGGTCTACATGTCCCTGTACAATATGACCATCGAGGCGTCCGTTCATCAGCATACTGCGTTCTAGATTTACTTTATCACCGACTTTCAGCAAGCCAAGATTTGAGCGCTCCAATGTTTCCTTTATAGCTGTCACTGTATATGTATCTCCCTCCAGATTTACCACTGTAAGACAAACACCGTTATGCGCCACACTCTGGTCTATCTTCAATTCGTGAGTAAATGAACATTTCATTGTAAGGTGCAGGTTTTCGGCTTCTTTACGTAACGATACTACTGTTGCTGCTTCTTCTACTATTCCTGAAAACATGATTTATTTCCTTTAATTTATTATATAATTTTTTCGCGGTATAAAGTTACGTATTTATTTAGAGTCTATTTATAGATTTTTACTTTTTGTAGTCCTTCTACATTCTTCTCGAAACAATGCAAGCTTAGAATTAGGAAGATTTCGTTATTTTTGTATCACAGAAAAATCGCGCAACCTTATTTATATCATTTACCATTATGAAAGAAACACTAATAAATTTGGGCTACAAATTTGCTTTTGACGGAACAGTAAAAGAAATTCGCCCTATGGGAGAGGGACTTATCAACGATACTTTCTTTGTAGAAACAGAAGGAAACAGCCCCAACTATATTCTTCAACGCAAGAATAAAAACATTTTCAAAGACATTCCATCCATGATGGAAAATATCCATAAGGTAACCACACACCTAAAGCATAAGATAAAAGAACAAGGTGGAGATCCGCTTCGTGAAGCACTTACCGTTACTCCCACAACCGAAGGGAAGTTATATTACAAAGACGAAGAAAATGAATATTGGGCAGCCTGCTTATTTATAGAAGATACGATAACATATCAATTTGCCGATTCGCCTGAGCTGGCAGCACAGGGAGGGAAAGGCATCGGAAAATTTCAGGCTATGCTGGCTGATATGAAAGGACCTCTGGCAGATATACTACCCGGATTTCATAATATGCGCATACGTTTCAGCCAGTGGGATGATGTGTTGGCTAAAGATCCCGTAGGCAGAAAATCGCAGGTACAGCAGGAAATAGGTTGGATAGAGAACCGTAGAAAAGAGATGTTGGACTTCTGGACAAAAGCAGAGACAGGGGAACTACCGATGCGTGTGACTCACAATGATACTAAAATAAGCAATATCTTGTTCGACAAACAAGAAAATGTACTCTGTGCAATCGATCTCGATACGGTGCTTAACAGCATCTGCCTAAATGATTATGGTGACGCCATTCGTTCTTATGCAAATGCAGGTAAAGAAGACGATGAAAATCTCGACAATGTGTATCTCAAAATGGATATTTTTGAAGGTTACACCAAAGGCTACCTCTCCGAGACAAAAGTATTTCTTACTCCAGCCGAAATAGAGAACCTTGCATTTTCAGCAAAGTATATCACATTCGAACAAGTGCTTCGCTTCCTGATGGATTACATAGACGGTGACAATTATTATAAGGTTAAATATGACACGCATAATTTAGTACGTACCCGTGCACAATACAAATTATTAGAATCAATAGACAAGAATTACAATCAAATGTTGGCAATTATAGATAAATTGGCAAAATAACAAAAAAACAAGTTTACCCCGCATAGAGAAAATTTTAGAATTATCTTTTTTCGGTAAGAGATAACATGCATTTAATCTATTAGTTCTATCTTTGTGCTCTAATTTTTCAATCTGGTCCCAAAATGAACAAAGTACTTTATATTATTCTTCTTTTATTAATAACTCCCTTTTACGCAAAAGCCCAAGACTATGAAAAAAACTGCTATTACGGCATAACATTCGAAGTTAGCAGAAACCAGAACTGGGGTTATGGCGAATTGGTTATTACGGGAGTAGAGCCCAACTCTCCTGCCGAAAAATCAGGAATAAAAATAGATGATATAATAATGGAGATCAACGGGCAAGCTACATATCTGAGAGACAATCAGACCATTGCAAACTGGCTGTTTGACAACAAATATGATCCCGAAGTAAAATTTACAATTCGCAATATGAATACCTACTTTAAAGAGTATCCGCTTATGCGTAAATGTATTGCGACCAATTCAGTAAGCGAAAAACAATTATCTGAAGTATACTCTTTTTATAGCCTTGAAAACACCAATCATCAGATATTTACGCTGCCGCTACATGTCCAGACAAACTCTGATGTAGATTTCACAGATTATCACACGTACGACTTTTATGATGCGGGAAAGAATGTACCGGCTATAGACAAGCAAATTACAACCTTATTAGAAAAAGAATTACAGTCGAAAGGTCTGGTTAGAGATACTTCCGATCCGGATATAGTAGTACAGGCATATTACAGCTACTCGCCCAACAACAGATACACCGGGTTGAACAACCCGAATTATAACCCTATGTCGTTGAGATACGACTGCGACAAAAATCAACTGGTACTTCTACCTATATTTGATTCCAATGATCCTAAAGTAGGCTCTTCGGCTCAATACGTAGTGGAATATGGATTTAGCTTCTATGATCGTAAATACATAGATAATTCGAAGCTAACTCAAATATGGGATTGTAATATCAAAGATTATCTTTCTGCTCAGTATTCGCTCGAAGACTACGTGAAGCTTCATACACCTTTGATGCTCAAACAGTTTCCGTATACTCAAAACAAGAGAGAAGCTAATTATATTGTAGAAACAAACAAATATAATTATACAGGGATTTATTATGATGCAGATGATCTGGGACATATCAAAGATGTAGATTTTAATTCCCCTGCTTATATTGCCGGTATACGTCCGGGCTACATTATAGAAAAGGTAAACAACAGAAAGTTTGAACGCAACAAAGATGTCCTGTCTGCCGGATATCGTTATTTCATAGATGATACAATGGTATTCAGAGATCAAACCACTCGCTTTACCAACTCGGAAGGCTTTTCCGACTGTATGTTCTGGAGCGCAGGATACTATAATGACATTGCGAAAGAATTTACAAAACCCGATTATTTTACGCAATTTTCTTATCTGTATGGCTTCGAAAAATACATCAATAACAAATCGGATAATAAAATCACAATCGAAGCTTGGGATGGAATACAAAGACGTATTTTTCAAATCGTTCCTGAAATAAGACATTCTGTAACAATCAGAACTTTGTGAGAATATAATAAATAAGAAACAAGCAGTAAAAGCTATTTCTTTGTAAACGAAGAGTGAGACTGTCTTTAGTCTAAATTATAATATAATTTTATTCCTAAAGGTTGGTATGCTTTGATTATCAGCCAATAATTTGTACCTTTGTGCCCGCATTTGGGTAATGAGATATTATCCTATATCGTATATAATCTGTAATTGAATAATAATAATGATAACAGTTTCTAATCTAGGGATTCAGTTTGGAAAAAGAGTACTTTTCCAAGACGTGAATCTTAAATTTACAAGTGGCAATTGCTATGGTATAATCGGCGCTAATGGCGCAGGGAAATCTACACTTCTCAAAATACTTAGTGGCGAAAAAGATGCTACAACCGGAACGTTTTCTTTAGGACCGGGTGAGCGTCTCTCTGTATTGTCTCAAGATCACTTTGCGTTTGATGATCAAACGGTAATGAACACCGTTCTGCAAGGGCACAGTACGCTATGGAGTATTATGCAAGAAAAAGATACTCTGTATGCTAAAGAAGATTTTTCGGATGCAGATGGTATCAGAGCATCGGAGCTTGAAGAACGATTTGCCGAACTTGAGGGATGGAATGCAGAGAATGACGCAGCAATGCTACTTAGCGGACTTGGCGTAACCGAGGATTTGCACTATCAGATGATGGGCGATATGAGCGGTAAGCAAAAAGTACGTATTTTGTTAGCACGTGCCTTGTTTGGCAACCCTGACAACCTGCTTCTCGATGAGCCTACCAACGACCTTGATATTGAAACTGTAATGTGGTTGGAAAACTATCTGGCAAATGCAGAGAATACAATATTGATTGTGTCGCACGACCGTCACTTTTTAGACTCTGTGTGTACACATACTGTAGATATAGACTTTGGTAAAGTAACTATGTTTGCGGGTAACTATAGCTTCTGGTACGAATCGAGCCAATTAGCTTTGCGTCAGCAACAGCAACAGAATAAAAAAGCTGAAGAAAAGAAAAAAGAACTGGAAGAATTTATTCGTCGATTCAGTGCCAATGTAGCCAAGTCGAAGCAAACCACCAGCCGTAAGAAGATGCTTGAAAAGCTTAATATTGAAGAAATTAAGCCATCGTCTCGCAAGTATCCGGGAATCATCTTCACACCTGATCGTGAGCCCGGAAATAAGATATTGGAGGTAAACGGGCTGAGCAAATCGATAGAAGGGAAAGTATTATTCAACAATGTCAGCTTCAACATAGAAAAAGACGACAAGGTTATCTTCCTTTCGAAAGATCCGCGTGCAATGACTGCTTTCTTTGAGATAATAAATGAGTATGCTAAGCCTGATGCTGGAACATTCAGCTGGGGACAAACTATTACCAACGCTTATCTACCATTGGATAACAGTGATTATTTTAAAGAAGATCTGAATCTGATCGACTGGCTATCACAATTTTCTGATGACACAAGCGAAATCTATATAAAGGGATTTTTGGGTAGAATGCTATTTTCGGGTGAAGAAGTACTAAAAAACACAAAAGTACTCTCAGGGGGCGAAAAAATGCGCTGTATGATAGCACGCATGATGTTAAAGAGCGCAAACTGCCTTGTTCTCGACTCACCTACCAACCATTTAGATTTGGAATCGATACAGGCTTTCAACAATACACTCATTCAGTTTAAAGGGAATGTATTGATGGCGTCGCACGACCACGAATTTATACAAACTGTCTGTAATCGTGTAATAGAATTGACACCGAACGGAATTATCGACAAGATCATGGATTATGATGACTACATCACTTCGGAGGATATAAAATCATTACGAAACAAGATGTACAAATAATTAACATATATCTAAAAGCGATAATTCGTTCTGAATTATCGCTTTTTTACATCAACAACAACCTTAAACAACAGAAACAAACACGGTAAACCTATCATTTTTCCATTTCATTAACACCTTCGTGTATTTTTAACACAACTACTATCGTTAATATCAAATATTTGCCTATATTTGTATTGGCTACAGATGTGTAGCTAACACACAATAGTAAAATTTTGCCAATAATGTGGCATAAATATATATTTTCCTGTTTATAAAGATAGGAAAATGATAGAATATCAGGAAGGAGTTATTTAGGGTGTTCTGGGCATTTGTAACCCCCAATATCCGAGTAAGTCTCCTTATTTATTACCGACCTTACAGATTTAAATTTCCGCTTGTGAAAGTGGATTTTGGATAGCGCGGTTATTGGGTATAACTCCTTTCAGATATTATTATAATCCCAAAATATCTAAAAGTTATACTTGATACGGAAAAAAGTTCCTATATATCTTTTCTGTGCAAAAAATCACGTTCCATATATTTTCAGACTTCTACCAATTAGATATTACATATTTATCAAATAAAGATAAAACATCACGAACATCCGTGTTAATACTAAAAAAATAGGCTATCTCTTGTAAGACAGCCTATTAAAATTTATATTTTGTATTTGTTTACTTCTCTCCTTCGAGCATAGAATCTCTATAACCCAAGAAATACAAGATGCCATCGAGACCTACATTGGATAAAGATTGTTTCGCATTTGCTTTCACTTTTGGTTTAGCATGAAAAGCAATACCTAGTCCTGCAATATTCAGCATAGGAAGGTCATTGGCCCCATCTCCTACTGCTACAGTCTGACGAATATCAACCTTTTCTACTTGTGCCAACAAACGAAGTAACTCGGCTTTACGCTTACCATCCACTATATCGCCTACATAATTACCAGTCAACTTACCATTTTCAATCTCCAATTCATTTGCATAAACATAGTCGAAACCATACTTATCTTTCAGATAATTTCCAAAATAAGTAAATCCGCCGGATAATATAGCGAGCTTACATCCGCTCTTCTTCAATATGCGGATAAGGCGTGTCATTCCTTCTGTTACAGGCAAATTCTCGGCAATATCCTGCATAACAGACTCATCCAAACCTTTCAACAAGCTTACACGTTTCTTAAAGCTTTCACTAAAATCTATTTCTCCTCGCATAGCAGCTTCGGTAATAGCTTTTACTTCATCTCCCACTCCTGCACGTTCGGCAAGCTCATCAATAACTTCAGTCTGAATCAATGTAGAGTCCATATCAAAGCAAACCAAACGACGCATACGGCGATACATATTTTCTACCTGAAAAGCAATATCAATCCCCATATCATCGGCAAGTTTCATAAAGTCATGCTTCAGGGCATCTACATCATCTACAGTTCCTCTGATTGACAATTCAATACATGAACGGCTTGGGCGCTCCGAAGCAGCCAATGGCACACGACCTGTCAGACGTATTATCTTTTCGATATTTAATTTATGTTTCTGACTCACCTGTGCTACAGCCGAAATATGAGAAGGGTCTAAAACACGTCCCAGAACTGTAACTATATATCTATTCTTTGTTCCCTGAAGATTCACCCAGCGGGTATAATTGTCCTTACTGATGGGTGAGAATCGGATAACAACACCCAACTCCGTAGCTTTAAAAAGCAAATCTTTTATAACGTCTCCGGCATTCGTTGCTTCAAACATAATTGCCAAAGAAAGAGAATGATGTATATTAGCCTGCCCTATATCAAGTATATTGGCATTGTGATCTGCTAAAACCGCAGTCAAGGCTGCAGTAACCCCGGGCTTATCCTCTCCTGACAAGCTCGCCAGGATTATTTCAGATTCTTTCATATATAAATATTAAGCTATGCATTAAAACTTATTTGGTAAAGAATTCAATTCTCTCCAAGTAATTTTGTCTCAGCAGATATCACTTTCTCAAATTCGAATTGATCTACAATCTGCTGCTTGAGTATATCAATACGATCATTGCACAGGTTACCAATACTACCTTCATGCGTATGATGTACTTCTTTATTGTGACTAAAATTCCCTTTTTCTATTTCCAGTCCAACTTGCTTATAAGCATCACGGAAAGGAACACCCTCCAGAACCAGCCTGTTAACTTCTTCGACACTGAATATCAAAAGATATTTAGGATCATCCAGTATATGTTCGTTTATCTTCACTTCACCCATCATTTGCGCAACCATCTGCAAACAATCATTCATTTCTTCAAATGAAGGAATAAATAACTCTTTTATAATTTGTAAATCTCTGAAATATCCGGATGGAAGATTATTGGTAATTAACGTTATATTGTTCGGCAAGCCTTGCAACTTATTGCATTTTGCCCGTGTAAGTTCAAATACATCAGGATTCTTCTTGTGAGGCATTATGCTCGATCCTGTAGTATACTCGTCAGGCAATTTAATAAATCCAAAATTCTGACTGTTGTATAAGCATGCATCATACGACAATTTAGATAATGTTGCAGCAATGTTAGCTATGGCAAAAGCGACTACACGCTCCATCTTACCACGTCCCATCTGTGCATAAACAACGTTATAATTCATGGAGTCAAAACCTAACAAATCGGTTGTCATCTGACGATTGAGGGGAAATGAAGATCCATATCCTGCCGCCGATCCGAGTGGATTCCGATTGCATATTCGATATGCAGCCAAGAGTAACTGAAGGTCATCTACAAGACTTTCGGCATAAGAACCAAACCATAGTCCAAAAGATGAAGGCATAGCTATCTGCAAGTGCGTATAGCCGGGCATGAGGATGTTTTTGTATTTCTCACTTTGCAGCAAAAGAACATCGATTAGTTTCGTAACAGAATTTACGAGAGAATGAATCTGATCACGGGTAAAAAGTTTCAGATCAATGAGTACCTGATCGTTACGGGAACGACCACTATGGATCTTTTTACCAACATCTCCCAGCTTACGGGTAAGCATAAGTTCTACCTGAGAATGCACATCTTCGATGCCATCCTCTATTACGAATTCGCCGGAAACTGCCTGTTTATATATTCCTTTCAGCTCTTTGATTAAAACAGCCAGTTCTTCTTTTGTCAACAACCCAACAGACTCTAACATGGTGATGTGAGCCATAGAGCCTAAAACATCATAAGGAGCAAGATATACATCCAACTCCCTGTCTCGTCCAACGGTATAAGACTCTACATCTTTATTTACTTGAACGCTTTTTTCCCAAAGTTTCATTGGCTATTCCTCTATTCTTCCTTTATTCAAAATATCAGCATAAGGTAAAGCAGAAAGGCTTTCGGCTACCTTATCTAATCCTGCCTGCAATGGTTTAGAAACCATCGGTTTCAAGAAAGGATTCAAATCAGCTTTAATCGTGAGCTTCATCTTAGTTTCGTCATCAGCAGAGGATTTTAATTGTATCCACATCGTGACATCAAAAGGCAATTGCTCTGCCTGAAATTTTATTGTTTTATTGGGGTCACGTTCAACCACAACAAAACGTATTTTTCCGACCGGATCAACAGTAACGGTACACGAATCCTGATCAAAAGACAAATCTTTGACCATATTCTGTGGTATCTTATCTTTAGCCAGTTCCAGATTGTTCAAATCGGAAAGCACTGTATATATATCCGCATCAGAATGCGGAATAGTTTTTACTTCACTTACAAATTCAGCCATTATATATTATGGATTATTTCCAATCTGCCGGAGACTTTCTCCATTCCTGTAATGTATCCAGATCAGACTCGGCGATATATTCTATGCGTAAAGCCTCTTTTAGGACAGCATCGTAATCGGTAAGAGTAATTAGCTTCACATCAGCTTTTTTGAAATTTTCTGTTGCAACAGGAAAACCATATGTAAAATTAGCAACCATTCCAATTACCTCAGAGCTATCGCGACGAATCGCCTCTACTGCTTTAAGACTACTCGATCCTGTAGATATAAGATCCTCTACTACTACAACTTTACTCCCCGGTTTCAACTCACCCTCTATAAGATTTTCCAATCCGTGATCTTTAGGTGTAGCCCGTATGTAAACAAACGGCAAACCTAATGCATCAGCAACTAAAACTCCGGGTGCGATAGCTCCTGTAGCAACTCCTGCTATGGCATCAGCCTCCTGAAAATTTTCGAGAATAAGACGAGATAATTCGGTTTTAATAAAAGTACGTATGCGAGGATACGATATCAACTTACGATTATCACAATAAATAGGTGATTTCCATCCTGACGCCCATGTAAAAGGGTTTGAAGGTTGCAGTTTAATAGCCCTAATACTAAGTAATTTTTCAGCGGTCAGTTTCTCTAAAGTGTCCATTTTTGTTTGATATAAATAACAACAATCAATATTATTCGGTTACAAATATACAATTAATAGAAATAACAAAAGAAATTATACCATAAAGAAAATATGAAATAAAAATAAAGAACGTTTTATAACGCAAAAAGGAGCTACTTAATGAAAGTAACTCCTTTTGTATAGAAAGTCGTATTGGTGGATATACCGAAACTCCGTAAAACAGGATTTGAGTGCTTCGATCCCTTTGTAATCCACCGCGCTAAGCAACCCGAAGGTGTGGCCCGCCATTAGAATCAAAAGCTTGTCTCGGTCATTTTTTAATTGATGAGCTTCCCAATCGACCAACACGACTTAAATCTTTATATCAAATATATGAATATTTATCCTTCACTCCAAATAAAACCTCAATATTTTACTTGTTTTTGCTTCGTACTACAGCCACATCCCGAACATCCGCAGCTACCTTTTTGCTCATTCTTAGAAAAAAAGAATCCGTAAATTTTAAACAATACAAGCAAGGCAACAGATAGGCCTATAATACCAACAATAATTTCTTGAAACATATATTTATCCTCCGTTTCTGAAAACAAAGTTACATAAGATAAAAGAAAGTTGACGTTAAAGAGAGGTTAAAAGACATAAAAAAGGATGTAAAGACAGAAGAAGACATTCGATTTCTTCACATCAGATTAACGGAATAAAAACAAGCCCTAAAAAAGTACTATACATAATACTTCTTTAGGGCTGCTAATTCAATTTACAAATTGAGAGTTATTTTGCTCCTCTCTTAAATGTAAATACGTTATTTCCAAATGAACCTTGTGCAACAGATATTGCAAATGTAACAGTATAAGCATCATCACAAGCACTATATTTTCCAGAGACTGGTTCATAAGCATAATTGGTATAAGTTAGATCCCATTCGGCTAGGTTATCAGCTAAAACTACCTTTGGTCCAGTTATACTAAAATTACTTGGATTAACATTTAGTGTTATTCTGTTTCCATTTCCTGTAAGCCCTTCAGCCTGAGGATATCCTTCGATGTAAATCTTATATGGGTCATTGGCATCAGCAACCATTGTTACACTACCAGCTACTCCCCAGTCGTCAGACTTAAATTCAAATGAACCTAGTAACATTACCGGATCAAAGTAACAGACAACAGCAATAGGAAATGTCGCTACCGAACGAGTCACTACTCCTCCTTTAGTTGTAAGAATATACAAATTGAAAGTCTCACCTAATTTATAATCGCTCACAGGCATTTTCAGGGCATTAAGCACTTCTGTTGCTGTAACTTTTACTCCAGTAGATGGAATAGACACCTCTTTTAAGATAGCACTTTTATCTCCATGGGTCACTTCTATTTCAGCTTTATCAATTTTTTCTCCTTCCGGTAAAGATAAATCAAACTGAACGTAACTTTTTTCAAGATTATCAGTAAAATAACCAGGGGAAGGCTCAGATAATACTGGTACAACATATGTACCTCTTTCCTCTACTAAATTATCGTTATGATCTTTGCAACTTGTAACTAATAATAAAACAGTCACTATTGCATAAATATATATTTTCATAATCAATCTAATTAATTTAAATTACGCATTTAACGGGAGCCTCCAGCCCACCATACATTTTCCGTATACACATAACTTCCGTCACCGTAAGCTTCTGCAACATTTTTATTTGTCGTCACATCCTCAGCCCCGTAAGTAAATCTAAGAGGGAAATTTTTTGTATTAGCCAATGGTATAAAATCACCTTCTCCCATTGCTTTTAGACGTCTAATATCATTATAAGTTTCAAGTGATTCGCCTTCAAATAATCCTAGATATTTTTGCATCATAATCTCTTTTAATGCATCTGCCGGATTTTTAAGTTTTGGTTCAATAGAAGCTGTATAATAATCAGTTGCATCTTCAGCGTCAATTCCAACATTTGTAAAGGCTGTAATTACAGCATTCTTTAAATGAATTTTTGCATTTATAAGATCTTCTTTACGCGCGTAAGCTTCTGCTTTTAGGAATTCAAGTTCATGATAACTCATCAAATAAATTGGAGCTGTAGGAGTAGATGTAGAGAGAGCTGACACACCATATGATCCCTGTACCTGATTAGGGTTACCATTCGGAGCAAAAATTAATTCACTTGTACCCGGATAAGGTTTAAAGAACTTTCCATCACGTGGGTCATTTTTTGCAACAAGCTTATCATGTAAGCTTTGACTTGCCCCCATAGCTTTTCTATCTGTTAGAAAGATACTAAATGGATTTTTAATAGTTCCACATTTAAATAATGCCTCTTCTCCTTTTGCCGTAAAAGATTTATTTGCTGCATCAATTACAGCGTCATAATCAGGTTTAACTTTCGACAAACGCATTGCTAGACGTGCCTTTAATCCGTAAGCAAATTTAACCCAATTACTTGCTACACCCTTATAAATAGGATCCTGAGTTCCAATAACCGGAACACTTGATGTTTTTTCAAGGTTAGCTATACCATCAGTTATTAATTTATTTATAACCTCATACAAACTTTGTTGTTTGTCTAGAACTGGAGTCCAAATAACACCTGGCTGTAATGCTTCTGTCCAAGGCACATCACCCATTAGATCTGTTAATGTAGCCAAATTATAGGCACTTAAAACCTGTGCTATCCCTAAAACTGCTGTATCACTTTCTTCAGAGCCTCCAGGCGAACATTTCTCTATAACTTTCTTCAAGTTCAACAAATTAGAATAGACATTATTCCAGCTATTATTATAGGTAGTTGCACTTGTTGGTTCACCAATTCTAATCTCAGCATTATACATTTGGCCATGCACTCCTACATTATATTCGACATATACTGAAGCGTAAAATGAGAAGTCAGAGCCTATTACACTAAAAGATGTATTATTAATTACATCCGTAATTATAAATTTTGAAGCCATATCGGCAGGGTGATTTTTGTCCTCGTTAATATCTTGCATGATACTTTCGGTACAAGAAAACAACCCCAATGACATCAATAATATAAGTAAAAAATTTCTATTTTTCATATCTTATCTATCTTTAGAAATTTACATTAACACTAAAACCAAAGCTAGTAGTTTGGGGTAACGAGAAGCGTTCAAATGCACCCATCATATTGTTGTTACCTTGTGAACTTTCAGGATCTGCATTCGGTAATTCTGTCCAAAGCAAAATATTACGAGCAAAAGCA
Source organism: Dysgonomonas mossii (assembly GCF_004569505.1). Classification (NCBI taxonomy): domain Bacteria; kingdom Pseudomonadati; phylum Bacteroidota; class Bacteroidia; order Bacteroidales; family Dysgonomonadaceae; genus Dysgonomonas; species Dysgonomonas mossii. The sequence continues at coordinate 598,806 of NZ_SPPK01000002.1, read as the reverse complement.
GAAAGAGCAACATCAGCTTTCGAGAATACTGATTTAGGAAGAGCATATCTTAGAGAAATCTCCCTTAATTTTAAAAATGAGTTACCATATATAAATGATTCATCAATATTGGAAAGTACATCAGAATATAAAGTTTGATAAGCATTCTTATCATTAGCACCACCTCTAACAATATCATTAGGAGTTCCGTCTGCTTTATAGCCTTTGAAAATAAAAGTAGAAGTTCTATCTTCAGTTCTCTTAGAAACACCATATGTATCCATCAAACCATTCATACCTGAATACATTTGACCACCATTTTTCCATTCGAACACTACTCCTAACGAAATAGACTTATAGGTCAACGTTGTTCCTCCACCCAAAATAAAATCAGGAGAAACCTTTCCTATTACTCCAGGTTCCCCGGCCATCGGCATACCGTAAGTAACACTATTTGGATCTTCGTCCACTAATATACGTCCTTCTTTATCTTTTTTATATTGAACTCCATAAATAACAGGATATGTAGAGTTTATACCTGCACGAACCTGAGGTGTTACAAATCCTCCAAGCATAATAGATTCAACACCTTCACGCAATGAAACTACTTTATTATCCAATTTCGAATAATTCAGATTTATATCCCAACGGAAATCTTTCATGAGTATTGGAGTTACATTTAACATAAGCTCATGAGAAGTAGATTTCATCTGTCCACCATTAGTTATAAGTGATGATGCACCTGTAGATCCAGGAAGAGGAACCGGAAATATCTGATCGACAGTATTTTGGTTAGCAAAAGTATAATCAAGACTTATTCTATCTTGAAGGAAATTCAATTGCAAGCCTATTTCCCATGATTTTGTATTTTGCGGTTTCAGATTAGGGTCATACAGATTAGGATACTGCGCATAACCACTTACATTATCTACAGGATAAACAATAGGTTGTCCTTGCCAAAATCCACCGCCATAAGTAGGACGGTAGTAATAATTATTCATATATCTAGAGCTTGCCTGACCTACTTCTGCATAAGAACCTCTAATTTTACCAAAGCTAAGTACATTTTGGTTCTTGAAAGGTTCTAGTTCTGTAAACACAAATCCTAACGATACAGACGGATAGAAAAATGTTCTATTTTTGGGAGGCATAGTAGAGGCGATATCCTGACGAGCAGTTGCATTAAAATACAACATATTCAGATAAGAAAGTGACATACTTCCAAAAAAGCCCACTGTACGCTCCTGACTTTGTCCTTCACTTGCAGTAACTGTATTAGCATTCCCAATATGATTCCAACCACCAAAATTAAAGTTTTCACCATATTCGCTATAAGACTTATTATTAGTATGATTTAATTCATTCCCTGCTATAAAGTTAAAGTCTAAATCATTTGAAATTTTCCAATCATAAACTGCGGTAAACAAAGAGTTATAAGTAAATTGAGTTATACCATAATTATCTATTGTACCTGTTTTACCAGCATGACCATAACCAAAGACATCTTGATAATGAGTGGTATAAGTATCCGCACCCAATTGATATTTAAGGGTAATCTTATGATCATCAGCTAATTTAGTTTCATATTGACCAAATAAATTTCCAAAGAAACGATTTGTATTTTCCGAAAACGTATTATTATATTGTATCCAATAAGGGTTATCAAAAGTTAAGCTGCGATAATAAACTTGTTTATACGGATCACTTGCTGTACGATAAGGCATTCCTTTAAGATTATAACTGGCAGGTGCGCCCATTACTCCCGCTAAGGAACCATCATTTGCACCAGATAATTTATCTACACTATTTTTGGAGAAATTAGCAGAAAAACCTACTGTAAAATGATCATTCAATTTTTTATCTCCATTAGCTTTCGCATTCCATTTCTCTAGACCTGTTTTCAATGCTATACCAGATTGATCTGTATAAGAAATACCAACAGCAAAAGTCCCAGTATTTTCAGCTCGGCTAACTAGAACCGATGTTGTAGACTGAACACCTGTTCTGAAATAGTCATTCCAATTATCATAAACTCCAGGTGTTACCCAAGCATCTTCAGGTGCATATCCGCCCTCTATTAATTGAGGAACTTGATATTTCCCATCATGTCCTTTACCATTACCACCATAAAGAGGGTCATTAGGTAAATCTGAGATTTTAGGCCCCCATGCCATAGATGCATGAGAATTATCATTTGACTTGCTCGAAGCATATACTCCTCTCATCCCTTGAGCCCAAGTTGTTTGATAGTCAGGAGTACGAGATACAACATCAAAAGCAACAGTTTGCGTTAAGCTTATATTTGTTTTACCAATCGTTTTACCTTTTCCACTTTTAGTTGTGATAATCACAGCACCGTTAGATGCGCGAAGTCCGTAAAGAGCTGCAGCGGCTTGACCTCTCAATATATTAACAGACTCAATATCATTAGGGTCGATATCCAACGCTCTATTTGCAACGTCTGAACCACTAACACTATTACCTGTATCGTAATAAGATGTACTTGCAATCGGCATACCATCAACAACATAAAGCGGAGTATTATCACCATCAAAAGAACGAGCTCCACGGATAACGACTTGAGATGATGCTCCAGGCATACCACTAGAGTTTTTCAAATCTACACCTACAACCTTACCTTGTAGAGATTTAGTTAAGTCTGTATTACCCGTCATATTCAGCTTGTCGGATTTTACATCTTGAGTAGCATAGCCTAACGCTTTCTTATCTCTTGTAATACCTAATGCCGTAACAACGACATCACCCAAAATATGTTCATCGTTCTCCATAACGACTCTCATATTTTGAGAAATCTTAACTTCCACTGTTTTCATTCCGATAAGAGAAAATACTAATGTATTTTTACCCTCAGGTACATTTATCGAAAAATTACCATCCAAATCAGTCGAAACACCAACGGTAGTCCCTTTTACTACGACTGAAGCACTAATAACTGGCTCTCCTACATTGTCCACGACAACACCGGTTACGCGAGTTGTTTGTGCTGTAATAAATCCTATGCTTATAAATAAGCAGGATAGAATTAACATCACTCTTTTCATCATACAAACACTACTTTAATTTCTAAATTAAAACTTCATCCCGATGCTAACACTTTGATGCAATATCAGACTTTTTAGCATCAGTTTGTTTTTTGATATACAAAATTAGGCAATTTTCACGAAAAAACAAATCTTAGATTAAATTATACAAATTTTGTCATTTTGAAAGAACAAACACAATTAAATGCAGATTTACAAACATATACAAGCAATACAAATGTTAAATACATTACATATTGAAACCACACAGAAGCTATATACAAAAAAAACGCTCAAAAAACAAAGCCTTTATTATCTTAAAAAAGGAGAGATTTAACATTTAATTATAACTTTTTCAAAAAAAAAGAAAAGAGCAACCAAAGCCGCCCTTTACATATTATAATTATTACAATAAGAAACAATAGAATAAAAAAGAAAGAAAACAGCAGAAAATCAGAACAAACATCCAATTTGATACACTACAAAAGAAATAAGCCAGGCTAGTAAAGTTGTGTAAACAATACTAAAAACACCCCATTTCCAAGAGCCGGATTCTTCTTTTATAGCAGCAATAGTTGCGACACATGGAAAGTAAATCAGCACAAAAAGCAGCAAACTGACAACTACCAACGGAGTAAATGTTGTGCTTCCATCTACTTGCCTATCTGCTAAAAGACGAACTTCCAGCGATTCCTGATCTTCAGAGCTCCCCGTATATAATACACCTAAAGTACTCACCACAACCTCCTTGGCCGCCATACCTGAAAGAAGACTAACACTTATCTTCCAATCAAAACCGAGAGGCCTCATCACAGGTTCGATAGCTTTACCTACACGACCAATATACGACTCTTCTTGATGCTCCGTATTTCTACCCTCTTCTATTTCTTCAATCTGAGCACTCTTTTCTTCATCCCCCAACCCTTCTTGCTGCTCAACCTGAGTTATCATATTATCATATTTCAACTCCCGTTCTTTATCTCGTGGAAAATAACCTAAGAACCAGATGATAATAGATGCAACCAAAATGACACCTCCCATTTTTCGCAAATACTGCTGAGATTTATCCCACATATGTATAGTCACCGACTTAATTGTAGGCATACGGTAAGGAGGTAATTCCATTACAAATGGGGTATCTTCCTTCGGAAAAAGAAAACGCTTAAATAAGCGGGCAGAAATCACAGCCAATAGAATCCCCGTAAAATACAAACCAAATAAGGCAAAGCTTGCATACGACTTAAAGAAAACTCCTACAAACAACAAATACACAGGCAATCGTGCACTACAAGACATAAACGGATTAACTAACATAGTTATCATCCGACTATTACGGCTTTCGATAGTTCTTGTAGCAAGTATCGCGGGCACATTGCAACCAAATCCCATAACCAATGGAATAAAAGATTTTCCATGCAATCCCATTTTATGCATCACCTTATCCATTATAAAAGCTGCCCGAGCCATATAGCCGGAGTCTTCCATAAAGGAAATAAAAGCATATAGAATCAATATATTGGGAAGAAAAACTATTACACCGCCAACACCGCCGATAATACCATCAACAATTAAGTCTTTAAGCATACCGTCAACCATATTTCCACGGATAAAATTACCGAGTACTGCCACCCCGTTTTCAATCCACTCCATAGGATATCCACCCAAACGGAATGTACATTCAAACATCACCCACATAAAAAAGAAAAACACAGGGAATCCAATATACTTATTAGTAACCACTGCATCTATCATCCGGGTTACGTCCGACTCGAAAAGCTTTTCCTTGAGTGTCTGTTTCAGCCCTCCTGCCACAAAACCATATCGGGCATTCGTCAGCACGGATTCGGTATCTTCTTTTAGTGTATCTTCTATATATTTAACCTCATTGTCTCTCAGAGCATAGATATCCGCAGCATTTGACAATGAACCGACATAGGCATCTACATCTTTATCTTTTTCCAACAATTTTGTTGAAATATAACGGCGAGGGAAAATCAACGATGTTTCTTTTTCCTTTTCAAGAAGTATATTGAGTTTGCTTATTGCATTTTCTACAACATTACCATAATATATATGTACACGTCGAACGATAGGTTCTTTCTCTTCATAGACACGTATCACCGCATCGAACAGATCACCTATACCTACTCCCGTTTTAGCAACTGTAGGAACAATAGGAATACCAATCATCTGAGACAGGCTCTGATAATCAAATTCGCTACCCGTTTCTAATAGTTCGTCATACATATTAAGAGCGATCACCGTAGACACCTCCATATCGATAAGCTCGGTAGTCAAATACAGGTTTCTCTCAAGATTGGAAGCAGCAACAATATTAATAACCACATCGGGTTTATCTTCTACAATATGTCGTCTTACAAACAATTCCTCCGGAGTATATGCCGAAAGCGAATAAGTTCCGGGCAAGTCTACAACTTTAAAAGTATAGCCTCCATGCTTAAACTTTCCTTCTTTCGAATCGACGGTTACCCCACCATAGTTACCTACATGTTCGTGAGCTCCGGAAGCAATATTGAAGAGGGAAGTTTTTCCGGCATTAGGATTACCTACCAATGCGACCCTTATTACTTTTTTCGAATCGGAATTCGGTTTTCGCAAAGATGTTACCACATCTTCCGTGGTGGAATAATAACCTAAAGATTCGTTCGTCGCAGAGTGCGACAGATTCTCATCCCTTACTTTATGTGAATCAGGATATATAACTTCGATTAGAGCAGCTTCGCTTCTTCGGAGCGAAACCTCATAATCCATTATTTTATATTTAATAGGGTCTTTGAGGGGAGCATTTAATATCACCTTTATGGTTTTTCCTTTTATAAAACCCATTTCGAGAATACGTTTACGAAAAGCACCACTTCCATTTACGCGTACAATGACACCTTTCTCTCCCGTGTTCAAATCAGATAAAAGCATACTAAAAATCTTTCACTTAATTAGAGACACAAAGATGGGCATTTTTTATATAAAAAGAGAAGGAAAACTGACTTTATTTAGAATGAGTATAAAAAAAGAACCTTTCCCTAACAAGAAAACAAGCCTCACCAACACAAGCAAGAGCACCACTCACCACAAGCCACATCGCAATGAAAATCATCTGATTAATAAAAAAAAGGAAAAAGATAAACCAATGCTCAAGAGGAGCGTAATCAATGACAAAACCCCAAACCTACTTTCACAAGCAGATAATGAGATAAAAACACTTGTTAGTTTAAAGATAAGAGTCATTGCAGGATAATAAATGCCCAATAAATCCTTCGTCACTCCTCTCTTGCATTGGAATATATTGTATAAAGTACTTTAAAGATCAGAATATAAAGGAAACTCTTATTAGCATAATTTATTACTAATCTATAACAAATTTATTAAAAAAACTGGCTTTTTATATTTAGCAGTAAATTATGTATAGCTCTTTTTTATTTACATAGATGGCATTTGTACTATTCCACAGCCTTCTAGGAGTTTGTAATAAAGCTCTCCCTTTTAATTTTCACAAAAGTAAAGTAATTTTTATATTCTGCAAAAAGAATAAGCCCATTTTATAAAATTTGAATACAGAATGAGTTAATCTATTTCACTATATTTGCACTTTATTTTAATAATAGCGCTGTGATTTATCCGGAAAACTTTGAATATAAAATAGGATTTGACAAAATCCGCCAACTACTCATAGCAAAATGCTTAAGTCCACTGGGGGAAGAAAAGGTTACCAATCTGGCCTTCTCTTCTGATTATATACATATATCAGAATCGTTGTCTCAAACCGAGGAATTTATGCGCATCATAAACGAAGAAGACAACTTCCCTACTAATTATTTTCTTGACGTGAGGCATGCTCTACGCAACATACGGGTAGAAGGTACATGGATAGACGAAGCAGCCTTATTTGATTTACGAAGATCGTTACAAACAATACGGGACATTGTTCTTTTCCTAAAAAAGGAAGAGGAAGAAAATACCCCTTATCCATACTTGTATGCATTAGCCGGAGAAGTTGCGATATTTCCCCAGCTAATAAGTAAGATTGATAATATCCTAGATAAGTTTGGGCGCATAAAGGATAATGCATCCGCTGAGCTAAGCCGCATACGAAAAGATATAGCACATGTTTCGAGCGGGATATCTCGAAGCCTTAATGCGATCTTACGCACGGCTCAGAACGAGGGGCTTGTAGAAAAAGATGTAACTCCCACCATGCGTGACGGACGTCTTGTAATACCCGTAGCACCGGCATTTAAGCGGAAGATAAAAGGGATTGTACATGATGAGTCAGCTTCGGGCAAAACTGTATTTATAGAACCTGCCGAAGTAGTAGAAGCCAACAACCGCATAAGAGAGCTGGAAAGTGAAGAACGCAGAGAGATAATAAAAATACTGGTAACATTCACCGATATACTTCGCCCGCTGGTAGCAGACATATTGCAGTCGTACGAATTTCTGGCTACAATCGATTTTATAAGAGCCAAAGCTACATTTGCCATCGATCTGGATGCTATAAAACCAAGCATAGAAGACAAGCAGATTATAAGATGGTATAGAGCGAAGCACCCTCTGCTATTTATTTCTCACAGAAAACAGAATAAGCAAATTGTACCTCTCGATATAGAACTTGAGGAAGACAATCGCATTCTCATTATTTCAGGACCAAATGCAGGAGGTAAATCCGTTTGCCTAAAGACAGTGGGACTACTTCAATATATGGTACAATGCGGAATACCGATACCTTTAGCAGAAAATTCGAAAGTAGGGATATTCAACAATATATTTATAGATATAGGTGACGAACAATCTATAGAAAATGATTTGAGTACATACAGTTCGCATCTAACCAATATGAAGTTTTTTGTAAGAAACTGCGATGAAAAAACAATCTTACTTATAGACGAATTTGGAGGGGGAACCGAACCACAAATCGGCGGCGCAATAGCAGAATCCCTGCTTAAACGCTTTAATGAAAAAGAGTCTTTTGGTGTAATCACAACTCACTACCAAAACCTCAAACATTATGCAAATGAACATAAAGGTGTTATCAATGGGGCAATGCTATACGATCGCCACCTGATGCAACCGCTGTTCACTTTATCTATCGGCAACCCCGGAAGTTCTTTTGCAATAGAAATAGCCCGAAAAATAGGTTTGCCGGAAGATGTAATTGCCGATGCTTCTGAAATAGTAGGCAGTGACTACATCAATATGGACAAATACCTCCAAGATATTGTCAGAGATAAACGATATTGGGAAACTAAACGCCAAAGCATCCGTCAGAAAGAAAAACGGCTTGAAGAGATTACCACAACATACGAAACAGATCTGCTGAGTGTCGAAAAACAACGGAAAGAGATACTCCGTCAGGCTAAGGCCGATGCAGAACGGGTTTTATCTGATGCCAATGCCAAAATAGAGAATACGATACGTACAATTCGAGAATCGCAGGCCGAGAAGGAAAAGACAAAGCAAGCCCGATTGACTCTCAACGAATTCAAATCGTCATTAGAAAACGAAAAAAATTTCTCGGATGATAAGATCTCTAAAAAAATAGAGAAGTTAAAAGAGAAAGAAAAAAATAACAAGAAAAAAAGCGAACAACCCAAAGAGATTAAAGAACAAATAATCGCTATTGGAGACAATGTACGCATCAAAGGACAAACTTCAATCGGACAAGTACTTGATATACAAAAAGGAAGCGCTACAGTTGCATTTGGTATGATCAAATCGACCGTAAAACTCGAAACGCTTGAATATATAAGTAAAAATCAAGTAAAACGTGAAAACCGCAGCACTACAATCAGCGTAGCAGCCAGCGACGATCTCCGAGAGAAGAAACTCAACTTCAAGCAAGATATAGATGTGAGAGGTATGCGTGGCGAAGAGGCACTGCAAGCAGTCATGTATTTTGTAGACGATGCAGTGCTCGTAGGGGTTTCTCGAATACGAATATTACACGGAACGGGAACGGGAGCACTAAGACAGATGATACGAGACTATCTCCGTACGGCTCAAGGTGTGCGAAATTTTCAGGATGAGCATGTACAATTTGGAGGAACAGGAATTACTGTAGTAGACCTTGAATAATTAAACAGAAAAGCAAAAGGATAAAGAGATGGCAAAAACCGCAATATTGATAGGAAGTACCGGATTGACGGGGTCACATCTAATGAGAATACTATTAAATAGTGACATCTACGATAAAACGATATGTTTTGTACGTCGCGAGACTAAAATATCGCACCCCAAACTGGTTCAGCATATCGTAGACTTCGACGACGTAGAATCGTATAAGGATTATATGGAAGGAAACGATATGTTTTGCTGCTTGGGAACGACCATCAAAAAAGCCGGAAGCCAAGAAGCATTCAAAAAAGTAGACCTTACCTACCCTCTTCAATTTGCAAAGGTAGCTGCTGTGAATGGTATAAAGCAATTCTCAATTATATCAGCAATTGGAGCTAATCCGGAATCGAGCAACTTCTATTTACGCATAAAAGGCAAGTGCGAAGAAGAGCTAAGGAAATTGCCGTTCCAGTCTATATCCATATTCAGACCATCGTTGTTGGAAGGTAACAGGAAAGAATTCCGCTTTGGAGAAAGAGTACTAAGTTTTGCCATGAAAATATTCTCCATATTTCTTACAGGCAAATTAAAGAAATATCGTCCGATCAAAGCGAAGGATGTAGCTGAAGCCATGTATAGAGTTGCTCAACAGAATACAGTAGGGCTTCATGTATACCGTTCGGACGAGATAACAGATATTGCGAAATAAGGTTTCACTTCTGCATATCTTAACACCTAAGTAGTATGAAAAAGGTTATCCTATTCTGCTTACTCTCGATCTCTTTTCTTCACCTTTTTGGACAAGATGTTTCTTACACAAAAGGCGACATTGCCGGACGATGGGTAGAAGTAAAAGAAACTGACAAGCCGAGGCAATATTCAGAGACGGAATATCCTTATATATACATATTCAAGGATAATTATACTTTTCATTTAGGAGAATCGATGGACGGAGTCATTCTTTTCAATATTACAGGAAAGTATTTGATTGAAAATAACAGTATCGATATTACTTATTTTGAATTTCTACAAAACAACAATGCGAAAAAACTTACACCAAAAAAATTGTCGTTACAAATACGATCCATCAAAAACGGAATAATGACACTATACGTTTCCGATTATGATTTTTCTTATCCGCTCATATTAAAGAGGCAGAATTTGAGTCGATAAAACCACCTTAACATACCTAAATAATAATTTACAAAAAAATACATTTAATCTATCCATAGAGGCTAAAACGATAGAATACAATTAAATAAAGCAAAAACAAAGCTATACATTTCATTCATTTGCAGATATTATTATATCTTTGCACAGCAAACAGGCATAAACTATACAAAACGTTCTCCAAATGATAATGACGAAAAAACTACTTTGCATTTTTCCCTTAATATGTACTATTATAGGATTAAGCAGTTGCAACAGCGATACTCCTGACAAACCGGATACCAATACAGAAACAATTACTCCATCCGACCTTACTAAAGATGATTTATTGGGCACATGGGAAATATATAACTCGGAGAAACAAGTAATTAAAGTCAAAGAAGATGGGTCCGAATCGGCATATCCAAATTTCAGATCAGTAGATTATGACGGATTTATAAACAAGTTCTATATAGACTCGAAAGGCGTTTACACATTCGAAAACTCAAATGTACTGGATGAGCTTATAGATAAAGGTACTTACGATGTAAAAGATGGTCTGATCACCATGAATGTTACACGACATAACGGGAGAGATACTTCTTTTGTAAATACCGAAACAATCTCTATATTTTATAAAAACAAGGAGGCTTTTACGGTATTCAAATACTTTACGGTAGATGGCTATAAGATCAGAGACGGCAGATCGATGAGAAATATAGAAAAAGCACCGAATATACATCCCAATATGGAGAAAGTAGATGTTAAGGGTAAATATAGCAGCCTACTCGGAAAGTGGGAAGTATATGATTATCAGCTATTGGCTAATGGGGTATACGACGCTACTTATTCGAAAGAAACGCTGGCTAAGCTGAAAGGCAACACATATACGTTCAATGATGAAGGAAGTGGAAAGACATCTGTAAATATAGATTTCCTTGATCCGGATAATGATGGTGTACAAATCACAGGTAAATATCCCGTAAAAATCGTTGACGATATTGTTTATTACTTTGTAGACAATGCTGTTGATACACTTGGAAATTATGTACCTACAGCACCTTTCCTTTGGATTACAGACTGGAAAAAAAGAACAGATTCATCTACGAATAAAGAGTTTGATTCTTTCGTTAGCTTCAACAAGTTCAGGACTGATGCCAGACCCGATATAATATACGAAATGAGAAGGTTTCTCAGAAGGATAGACTAAAAAGCATCATACACTTACATACACAAATTATAGAAGAACAGGCAAACTTACAGCCCTGTTCTTTTATATTTTAGAGACCTGTCTCCTCCTTGCTTAAAGACTAAAGAGTCGACAGTTAAAGTGTATATATCAAGCTTATTATCGAATACAGAATCTTTATACAACATCAGTGTAAAATTATGTATTATAAAGGTATAGTCCGACTTTACAAGTCCGACAATTTCCTGCGTACACTTATTTCCATTAAAGTATAAATATACATCTTGCTGATTCAGGTCAAGGCTTGCCGAATCATTCTTTTTCGATTCCACAGCCACAAGCTGCCACTTTCCTTGTATCATCTGGTTATTTACCTCATCGCTATTGTAGGGCTTGCAACTAACCAAGAATAGGAAAGCAAAAATAAAACCGGCAAGGCTTATCAATCTAATAGACATTCGTTCCATGTTTACCACAAAAAAACAAATTATTTTTCATTAACGAGACATTCGCTCCATAAAAAGTCAGAATAATCTCATTGCTTTTACAAAATCCTGCTATATTTGTTCAACTGATTTTATTTATCTTATTTAAATACCTTTAAGCACAAGTTACGTATGAAAACAATAGGGAATATAATATGGTTGATTTGCGGAGGCTTTATGATAGCCATCGAATACTTCATTTCCGGATTTCTTATGTTATTGACCATCATCGGCATTCCCTTCGGACTACAAGCTTTCAAGCTGGGAATACTTGCAATATGGCCATTCGGAAGCCATGTTGAATCGAAAGACTCTGCTCCGGGCTGCCTCAATCTGGTGATGAATATTATATGGATCATAATCGGAGGATTCTGGATTGCCCTTACACACTTGTTCTGGGGAGTTCTTCTCTGTATCACAATAATAGGCATTCCGTTTGGAAAACAGCATTTTAAACTGATACATTTAGCTCTTGTTCCTTTCGGAAAAGAAATCAGATAAACCCCAATCGTCAAAACAGCTCTATCCCATCCCGATAAGTCTTAAATTTCAGCTCGGGCAATAATTCGTTTCTCATACGACGGGTATCACCATAGTATGAAACCATCCCTATTTTGACAAAGTCTACGGTGAGAGGGCTCTGTGTGCCAAACAAAGATGAAAATAGTTCCGACCCTTTTGCTGCAGCCATTATCATCCATACAGGCATACGCCAAGGCTTGCGATTCCCGCTATAAGCAGTAATATCGTCTAAGAATTGCTGTAAGGTTTGCACTCCTTCGTCACCTATGTGATATATCCCTTTGATATCAGGCTTTAGGGCTGCGGCAATAGTGGCATTTGCAAAATCCACTTTCGAAATAAGATGAATATATGTAGGTTTCCGCCACACGCCCAAAAGCCAATGTCGAGCAAACCACTGTGCAGCATCTATCATTAGTATCCCCTTGCCGTAGACCATTCCTACCCGCAGAGAAACAGCCTCTATACCGTATTTGTCACCATAGCTGAACAAGAGCTTTTCTTCTTCAAGACGTGTACGGGCATGCATCGATTCTGGATTTCCATCCAAGTGCCCTGTTGCGGGATTATTGGGAGTACATTCTCCTTCAACATGAGGAAAACTAATCAGTATTATACGTTTCACTTTCTGCTGTATAGCTGCATCGAGTAAGTTTTTAAAGTATAGAGTGTTTGTAGTTGGCAAAAACTTTTCGGGATTAGCCTTAAACAAAACCCCTGCAAAATGTACAACCACATCAACTCCGGCTAATGCGTCTCCCAATGTTTTGAGGCTTGCCAAATCGACCCGAAATACAGATACATTGTTTTTATCTTTCAGGTTCTCGGCTACATCTTTTTTATGTATCAGTAAATTCAGGTGTAGATTTTCTTTGTGTTGAAGTTCCTGAGCTAAGAGCCCTCCTAAGTTTCCGGCAGCACCGGTGATAGCAATTTTCTTCATTGTGCAATTTTTGTTCGAAATATAAATATATGAAATATTTCCCCATGTTACAGAAACAGATAAAGCTGTTTACACAAAAAAAAGAGATAACCATACGATTATCTCTTTCTTTATATTGTAAAACAAACGGAGTTAAGCCTTTGCTGCATTTGCTTTAGCCTTTGCTTCTATTTCCGACAATTCGTTCGCCAGCTTTCCTGCTACCTCACCGGTAACTTCATTTATTTTTTGTTTTCCTTTTCTTACTTCTTGCCTTGCCTTTACGCCTACACGCAAAGCCTTGCTTTTGCCTACAGCCAACCCATAGTCTAACTCAGACTTCGCTTTATCCGTAGCGTTGTTTACCTTTGTGCGCAATTCTTCCCTTGTTTCCTCATCGGATAGCTTCAATGCTGCATATACACCTAGTGCACCTACAGCTAAACCTAAAATAAATCCCTTCATAATGTGCTGTAATTTATGTGTTATATAATTCTATTATTAACAAATATAAGATATTTATAATGATAACAATCAATTAAATGCATTTGTTTACTTTAAATAACTTGTATATTCCTTTTTTAGTATAGTTAAACACAATGAATAAGGCCTGATTTTTGAATTAAGAAAGTTTATAATGCAAAATCATTTTATATAGATTCTGATTATTTTTTCCTACCTTCAACCCCTCTAAAGCCGTATATTGATGAAACATTTACTTTTTTGTTTTTCATTCTTAACTATCTTGATGGCATGCAGCACTCAACCTACATTGGAGGGGCGTTGGGCTGTAGAAATGGAACACAACCGTGACACTGCCATTATAGTAAACGGAGATACCATCGTAGCTCCGGAGTTGAAGATAGACCGAGATTCTATGTATCTGGAAATAAAAACGAATGGTCTTGTCAGCAAAACAGAATGCTTAGGCTTTTATACTATCAACAACAATCTTATTACTGTTACGGATAGAATGGGAAAACAAAGGACAGAAACGTTTGTGCTAAAAGACGATGTCCTAACCATTTTAGATAAAGACGATCCCAATAAGATTATAATGAGGCTGGTTCGTATCAGAGAGAAAGAATAAGACTGACCAGTAGACCGCATTCGGCAAAATCCTATTATCAATCATCGAAATCACTTTCCGTAATCGCAAACAAAGAAGAAAGTGTAATCACCCACAGTTTTGGCATTCACCTCTAGCCATCTCAGTTTATTTTTGGATGTGACTGTTTTTTGAATCAGTTTACCTGACGAGTCATAATCTTCTACAGATAAGACTCTAAAGCCTCTGTTTGAACAATCGTACATACTATAATAAATACAATAACTGAAATCATTCCACTTCTCCGCCTTTTCCGGCTTTTTCATCGCCACATACCTGTCTCTTATTTTATCCACATAGGCCTTACGAGCTTCGGCAGACGTGTATATTCGTTTTTCGTAGGCGTAAGACACTGCTCCGTCTTGCTTCAGATTGAGGGTATCTGTATAAATTTCCACATCTTCGGTTACGGCTACATTGTGCCAACCATAAATACCTGCTCCCACCTGACGGGAGGTCTGACAAGCCGAAAAAGACAATACGGCTATAATTGTGATTAATATATATTTCATCCTCATTTTTAATTTAATGCACATTAGTAATATTCTTTATAAAATAACAGGAGCGTATTTATAAATAGAAAATGTAAACTTACAAAATAAGCAGAAAGTAATGCCAGTCTTTGATCTAATTCTCTGATAAAATAGTTTTCAACATCAGGTTTACATATCATTTTTTATCTAATAATATTATTATCTTTGCTATGATAAGATAAGCGAAACGAAAACATTGCATTGACAAAACATCTTTGCTGGAAACTCTTTAGCGAATGTATGTATCCATACATTTCTTTGGATTTTTAATTTTATAAATTAATAATGAAATATATATCAATATTCTGCGGCTCGGCCTCAGGTTCAGATAAAATCTTTGCAGAACAAGCAACCCTACTCGGAAAAACAATCGCGCAAAAAGGCTACGGCATTGTATATGGAGGTGCACACGTAGGACTTATGGGATATGTAGCCAATGGCGCACTAAGCGAGGGTGGAGAAGTAATAGGTGTTATACCCGAATTTCTGAAAAGTAAGGAGTTGGAGCATACCAACCTGACAGAGATTCATATCGTAGAAACAATGCACCAACGCAAAGCCTTAATGAACGAGATCAGCGATGGAGTTATCGCTCTAGCGGGAGGATACGGAACCTTAGACGAATTATTTGAAATGCTTACTTGGGCTCAATTGGCATTACACAAAAAACCGATAGCAGTATTGAATACCAACGGATATTATGATCCGCTTATTACGATGTCGAAAACAATGATCAAAAATGGTTTCCTAAAAAATGAATATCTTGATCTTTTGTTGATAGATGCTAATATTGGCAGTTTGCTGAAAAAAATGGAAGATTATATACCTCCGGCCAACGACAAATGGTTTGAAGTGAAATAATCCTTCAATCTTAATATACAAACTAAACAAAACACACCTTAGTATGAAAAAGTATTTATTCATTGCAGTGGCAATGCTGGGATCAGTTACAATTGTAAATGCCCAGACGGTAACAAAACGTGTTGTAGAAAAGACAAACAAAGGAGACTCGAAAACGCATTACAATTATTTATTACTGGATGCCGTCAATTACAGCGATGCAGCATACTCCAGATATGAAAAATTGGTGCAAGATGTGTGGGATAAAAAATCGAATGCTAACCTCACGAAAAACAGAATAGAAACTCTGGAGGAAATCGATAAATACCTGACGACCGTAAAAGAGACTCCGATATACAAAGGAGGAGAGAGTTACCAACTGGCAGTACTGGCATACCTCAGTGCTGTAAAAGACAAGGTTATTGCTCTGGAACATCTGGGAACACTGGGCGATGATGCAAACACCGACGCTATAGTGTACAACAAAGCATCGGCTAAGTTTACAGATATATCGAACGAAGCTATTGACCTGAGAAACAATGTTAGAGATAAAAAAAGCGAATACGAAAAGACATTCTATATACAAAAATAAAACAATATAAATATGGCACTTACTGTTGGAGATAAAATACCTGAAATTTTAGGAATCGATCAAGACGGAAAAGAAGTAAAAGCATCCGACTATCAAGGGAGTAAGCTTGTATTATATTTCTATCCGAAAGACAATACCCCGGGCTGTACAGCTGAGGCTTGTAGTTTGCGGGATAACTTTTCGCAACTCAGAAAAGCCGGTTACCAAATACTGGGCGTTAGTGTCGACAACGAAAAATCGCATCAGAAGTTTATAGAAAAGCAACAATTGCCTTTTCCGCTGATTGCCGATACAGACAAAAAGCTTGTGGAGCAATTCGGTGTATGGGGTGAGAAAACACTTGCCGGACGTAAATACATGGGCACATTTCGCACAACATTCCTGATAAACGAATCGGGCATTATAGAGCAAATAATAACTCCGAAGGAAATAAAAACCAAAGAGCACGCTCAACAAATATTAGATCTAAATAAATAAAAGTTTCATATAATTATCAAAGAGAAATAATGGCAGAAGAAAAAGAAAAAAAAGCAGCCCCAAACACAGAGAAGCTGAAAGCTCTGCAAGCTGCAATGGACAAGATAGAGAAGAGCTACGGAAAAGGCTCGATAATGAAAATGGGCGATGATAAAATCGATGAGATAGCTGTTGTTTCTACAGGTTCTATAGCCCTGAACGCTGCACTTGGTGTAGGTGGATACCCTCGCGGCAGAGTGATCGAAATATACGGTCCAGAATCGTCAGGTAAAACAACCCTGGCTATACATGCTATAGCCGAAGCACAAAAAGCAGGAGGTATAGCAGCCTTTGTGGATGCTGAACATGCCTTCGATCGTTTTTATGCCGAAAAACTTGGAGTTGACATCGAAAACCTATATATATCACAGCCCGACAGCGGTGAGCAGGCTCTCGAAATAGCAGAGCAATTGATTCGTTCTTCGGCTATCGATATCATTGTTATCGACTCGGTTGCCGCACTGACTCCTAAAGCAGAGCTAGAAGGCGAGATGGGCGATTCAAAAATGGGATTACAGGCTCGTTTGATGTCGCAAGCATTGCGGAAATTAACTGCTGCGATCAACAAAACAAACACCATCTGTATATTTATCAACCAGTTGCGCGACAAGATCGGTGTTATGTTCGGTTCACCCGAAACAACTACCGGCGGTAATGCCCTGAAATACTATGCATCTGTACGCCTTGATATTCGCCGTATCGGACAATTGAAAGACGGAGATGAGGTAAGGGGTAGCCAGACACGCGTGAAGGTAGCAAAGAATAAAGTTGCACCTCCTTTCCGCAAGGCTGAATTCGATATCATGTACGGTGAGGGTATCTCTCGCTCGGGAGAGATCATAGACCTTGGTGCAGAGCTTGGTATCATCAAGAAAAGCGGTTCGTGGTACAGCTACAATGAAACCAAACTGGCACAAGGACGTGAGTCGGCAAAAGAAGTGATAAAAGACAATCCTGAGTTGGCAGAAGAGATAGCAGGCTTAATCTTCGAAGCATTGAAAGAAAAGCACTAATATAAGCAAAGCAATCTAGGAATAGCGAAGAGGCTGTTTGAAGAGTAAAACTATATTTTGCTCTTCAAACAGCTTTTTTTATTATCATATCTCTTTCTATTTATCTTATATAGTAAGGTGTATTCGGATACTGTTCCCCATTATTCCGGTCTTTAGCGAAAGGCAGAAATAAATAAAAGGTTACATATAGAAAAACAATGAAATAGTGTCACTTTTGTCACCTTTTACATTCAAAATACAACATATAAAACTATCCACCAATTACTTACACCTGAAATTAAAAAAGTGACATCTGTCACCTTTTTATAGAGAATTTATGTAATATGTTGTAGTATCTTCCTGTATATCGGATGTTGGTGCAGTATATAATCGTTACCAATCAGAAAGAGCTGCTCACGTGCACGGGTAAGAGCAACATTGAGTTTACGATCTACTGTTCCCTCTCGGTTCATACTACAAAAGTTTTTGAGTTGGTAAGGTTTATTGAAACAGAAGGAAAGTATAATTACATCACGCTGGCTACCTTGATAACGCTCTACAGTGTCGATCATAATATCAGACAATTCGGCAATACCTGTTTCTTCGAGCTTTTTCCTTATCAGGGCTATCTGATTTCGGTATGGAGTGATAATACCAAGCGTTCTTTGAGGGTCGAAAAGAAGATTATTAGCCTTGTAGATATCCAGTAAAGCGATTGACAAGGAGACAGCAATTTCGGCTTCGGCATCGTTCGTTTTATCGGATACACTTGCATCATCTATCTCTCTGACAGGGATAAAGCAAACCCGCTTGTTTGATATCATGGTCTGATATGAATCATTCGGATCAAAAGAAGGATAATTCAAATCAGCTTGCTGCCTTTCGGTTGCGATCTTTAATATATTGTCATAGAAGTGAGGATTTACAAGACGTGCAATATCCTGATGCATACGTCCATGATATGTAAGTGTATCATAGGCATGTGTCCATCCTTGTTTTTGGCAAATACGGAACAGCCGTTCGAAAAGAGATTCACGGCAATCGTAAAGCTCAATATCATTTAAGATGCTACTATCGACCTTCGATCTGGATTCATCTTGCAATGTTATAGTAGACAGCTGCTTGTGATCACCAATCATAATAAACTTATCAAACAGAGGAAGCAGTCCTATTATCTGAGATTCCAATATTTGTGAAGCCTCATCGATAATTGCCACATCAAAATGTTTCAGGTCGAATAGTTCCGGCTTACCCATGATAGATGCTAATGTTCCTACAAATATCCGAGTTGAGGCGATTGCCTGCAAAAGGTCTTTGCGGTTTGTAGCTTTACATGAGATATTCTGCAACAGTCGATGTCGATATGGCTCTCCGCATGATAGTTCCGAACCTATACGGATATATCGGTCACACACGGATTCATCTTCTGAAAATGCTTGACAGATAGCAGCACATAACTCATCTACAGCACGATTGGTGTATGCCATAACAAGGATGTTGTTATCTTCTTTTGCATGAAGACGCTCGATGAGTTCCCGTGCAAAGATGGACGTCTTGCCTGTACCCGGAGGCCCTACGATAAGGAAATAATCATCAGCCGACAAGGCTTTCTTTATAACGCTTTCGCCCCTCTCCTCTTGAGTCAGTTCTTTGTCGGGACGGTTCTCATGGGAGATACAGTTCGGCTCTTTAAGTCCGAGCAAGAGTTCCTTCTTATCGGCAGGAGCAGAGAGAAAACCAAACAGGCTTTTATACATGGCATTATACCCATGATCGAGTTTATCGTGCTCTACCGCCCAAAGCCTGTAACGAGAGAAGAAAGCTCTGTTTCGCTGCTTGTATCTAAAACGGAGGGTTACCGAATGAGATGATATTTCTACAACTGAGCCTTTTAGTATTTGGTTGGTGAGTACCGTATCTTCCTCATCTTTCTTCGGATATAAGATACAGATTTCTCCTACCCGAAAGTTCACACAATCTTGAGGGGCTAATCGATTGAATCGGATCACCATATCCCGACCACTGTCGTCTATATCTTCTATCTCGAGATCAGAGATCAGATCCAAAGCGTCTTTGCGTTCGGAGAAAGTTGTATTCCACAGGGCTGAGACACTCATTGCTGTATCAAAATTCTCATCTCCTGTTTTTTGCAAGTATAATTCCCTTGCCACAAAGTTAATGTAGCGATAGGCGTATGTCTTTTCTAATGGAGATGATTTAGTAAGAACGTCCTCCAACTCTTTTAGCTTATCTATGAAGAACTGAGGTGCTCTACCATAATTATCTAAACTGAAGAGCTCTTTGAAAATTTGTTCTACCGTTTGCACATCGCCCGAATACAAGTCGTGTTCGGTAGCCACAATCAGATTGCGAGTATTGATAATCTCTTTCTCCAAGCGTTGGTATCTGGCTGCAAAACGGATATTCTCTCCGGCATTGTCAGCACTCGAATATAAGATCGTAGGATAGATATGACGTGCATCTTTGTTGAATACACTTTGTATCATGAGCCGATAGATAGCAGTCTGCGTTTCGTGGTTCGAAGCAATCTTTGTTACATCTTCACGGGGATAAGGTGGCTTACCCGACTTTAATTCTATGATACGGTCTGCGCCATCCTCCTCATCGGAGAGTTGCAACAGGTCGAGCCGCCCTTGAAAACCGTATTTCTCGCAAAAGAAGGAAGGCTCTAATGTACACAGGGTAGTATCAAAGCCATTTGTGGGCATATCGTTTATTATTACTCGTCGGATATTGTTGAACTGGCTCTCTGCCCTCGACATGAAGTTACGAAAATCCAAATTATCCTTTATGTCTTGGCATGATGCATATTCGAAGGGCATCTGACGGAAAGATTTTAGAAACACATCTTCAAACTTCAGAGTTCGGAGATTTTCGGCATAGATAAGCTCGTCGAGAAAGAAGTTTGCCAAATTTCCTAACAGTATATAATGAGAATTCGCATTCGGCTCAAACTTTCTGCGGAAGTAATGCAAGTGAGAATTACCATACGATTGAAAACACTCTGCCATTGCAGAAGCATCGATCAGATAGTCGGGCTCAAGTACAAATACGGAAGGAATGTAACAGCCGTGTCCATCCTTTCTCACATCTATCAGATTTAGTTGGGCGCCAATCCACAAACGATCGATAGTAGGATTGAATACCTCATTTGCAGACACATTATATTTTACTGCTAATGTTTCTTGAGGAAAAGTCTCGGGTTGACAGATCAGTAACTGGTTTTCTTTATCTATATCTAGCACCTGCACACGCAGCCTATCCAGCGGTAAGCTTTTCTTATCCTCTTGTTCGGCACCTTCGGGTATTTCGAGGCTATGGTCTCCTTGCAAAAATGCATAAAACAACTCTATGCTTTGTTTAGCATCGTCGTATTGTTTGGGCGTAACCAGATTATTCTCATCTCTTTGCAGAAAAGAACTTCTGATACGGATTGTATGTAACCGCCACTCTATACGCTTAGGCAAATCATACTTTTGAGATATGAAGACCAGCCGAGAAAATAAAGAAGGAAACTGCAAAGATTCACCTTTAGTGATTTCCTTGCAGCTTCTTTCCAATATCTGTTTGAGGCAGATATATTTATTTCTTAGCGATAGATTGGTTTGATCTATCTGTAGTATCTCAGAGAGATAGTCGGATACAGATATTATCATTCCCGCAATCTTACATCAAGATAACTTTTAAGATATATCTCTATTTTCGTACCATTAATAGGAATACCAGCTCTATTTGTGAGATATCCATCAACAATAACATTTATCCCCCCTTGATTGTAGAATCTGCGCATAACACTATTCATGAAATCATAAAATTCAGGATCTTTAGCTGTATCGAATACCATTACCTCATAATCCTTCAATACATCTATCTTTGGCGAAAAAAGAAAAGGAGTCATCCCTTCGACATCGATATACAAATCACGAATAACATCTCCATAGCGCAAATCACCGGTGATAACCAATTCGGTTCCTTGATATTCCATCCCAATTATAGAGCCATTTCCAAGACCGGGCAAATCATTGAAAGTATAACTGCCTCCTCCATTACTTGAGAAAAATCCAGTTTTACTAGTATATGATTGGAATTCACAGTTGAGATTTGTCCTTGATATATAATCATCCGTTTCACACGACGAAAATCCGACTAAAATGAGGAGAGTCAATAAGATTACGCAAAGCTTGTTCATATAGTATTTCATAATTAAATAATTTAGTGACAAAGTTAAATAATTTTATCTTATATATATGACTATGAAAATGAGGTTTTGTAACATCGGGAAGAATAGTTATAGAAAACTTTTATAAGTGACTGCTTGTTATATATCAAAATAGAATATCTATCTTTGACAACGAAATCTTAGGGGTGCCTTAAAATAACGGGCTGAGATCACACCCATAAACCTGATCCGGGTAATGCCGGCGGAGGGATAGAGAAATATGCAATTGCGCACACGCATATCTTTAACATTCGGGAAATTATCTTATCAAACCCCTTTTTTGTTTAACATCAGGACATATTTACGTATGTCTGGCAAAATTTATATCTTAAATGAAAAAGGTCTTTCTTTCTCTTTCCATAATATTGATAAATGGAATGGGGATTTTCGCACAACAAAAAGCAGATAGTTTGAAAGTTATAAAACTAGATGAAGTTGTTGTGTCTGCAACACGTGTAGGTCAGGATGCTCCGGTAGCATACTCTAGTCTGACCGAAAAACAACTAAAAGGAGACAACGCCGCAAAAAACATTCCGGCTATAATGCAAACCCTCCCATCTGTAGTCTCGTATACAGAAGGAGGAACGGCAGTAGGGAACACTTCGTTTCGCATTCGTGGAACTGATGCCAACCGTATTAATATCACCCTGAATGGGATGCCGCTGAATAATCCTGAAAGTCAGGAAGTATACTGGGTCAATTTGCCGGATTTATCAAACTCATTGCAAAGTATGCAAGTCCAACGCGGAGTAGGAACATCTACCAACGGTGCGGCCTCTTTCGGGGCTAGTATTTCGATGCAAACGCTGGGAGGAAAACCCAAACCCTATGCCGACATATCTACAGCCTACGGACAATATAATACACTATTATTGTCGGGAGCAGCAGGTACAGGCATTATGAAAAGCGGATTGTCGTTAGACGCAAGATACTCTTACGTAAAGAGTGACGGGTATATCCGTAACGGAAAGGTAGACCATAAGAATATCTATGCCGCATTGTCTCACTACTCCGACAGGCAACTGATACGGCTGATTTATATGAACGGAATACAGCATACCGGCATTACATGGGAAGGTATCGATCCGAGCATGCTGGCTATAAACAGGCGATACAATCCGGCAGGGGAATATAAAGACGACAATGGCAATACACGCTATTATGATAACGAAACGGATAACTACTATTCGAATATCGGACAGCTGATCTATACCCGTTATCTGACAAATGCATTGACATTGAATGTAAACTTGAGTTATAATCATGGCTATGGGTATTACGAAAATTATAAAACAGGGCGTAAATTTTCAGAATTCGGACTCGAAAATCAGACTGTAGATGGTACTACTTACAAAAAATCAGATCTTATACGTCGCAAACTGATGATGAATCATTTGTATGTAGGAGGGGTAAATCTGAAATGGGAAAAAGAGAAGTTTGATTTTACCTTAGGGAGTATGTATAGCTATTATGATGGAACTCATTATGGTCGATTGCTCTGGGTAAAATTCAACCAGAATATACCTGCTGGTTACGAATGGTATAGAAATGATGCAGATAAACAAGACATGAATGTTTTCCTGAAAACAGAATACAAACCGATGACCAATCTGTCGATATTCGCAGAAGTACAAGAACGCTATGTAGACTATCGGATGAAAGGGATCGATGATGATCTTACAAATCTGTCAAGCAAAAACTACTACAGTTTTATTAATCCAAAAGGGGGAGTATCTTATCGCTTTGCGGATTATAACGAGATTTACGGATCGTTGGGTATATCGAACAGAGAGCCTCTGCGTGCCGACCTTAAAGAATCTCTCAAAGAAGGAGGAATCCCCATCACTTCCGAAAGATTGTACGACTATGAGCTGGGTTACAAATATGCGAATGCGACAATAGCTTTTAGTACCAATCTTTATTACATGAATTATAAAGACCAATTGGTACAGACCGGAAAATTGAACGATGTTGGTTATAAATTGCAAGAAAATGTACCCGACAGCTATCGTACAGGAATAGAACTGGCATTGTCTTATACGCCTAACTATTGGCTACAGCTAGCCGGAAACTTGACCCTGAGCCGTAACAAGATAAAGAATCACACTGTTTACTATCCTTACTACGACAATCAAACAGACTGGAATAGCTTGGGGCAGATATCAGAAACATTCAAATCTACCGACATTTCATTTTCACCAAATACTGTCGGCAGCTTTACGGTTACGTTCAAGCCATTCGAAAAAGAAGATATAAGCTTCTCTTTCATCAACAAGTACGTTGGAAGAATGTATTACGACAATACGTCAAACCCTGATAACCGCTTGTCAGATTATTTCGTTACTGACTTTGCTGCTTCGTACACCTTAGATGCCAAAAAAGTAGGGAAATTTGATTTTCAGTTTTTTATCAACAATCTGACAAATGTAAAGTATAATGCAAATGCATGGGTGGATACATATAAGTTTGCAGATGGAACAGAACAAGTTTATAAAGGGTTATTTCCTCAAGCGGGAGCTAACGTGATGGGCAAGATAAGATATCGGTTTTGATATATTTTGATTTACTTTGTGGGATGCAGTAAAACATCCCACAATTTTATATACAACAATGATAGAATATTTTATAGAAAATAATTGGGTCAGTATAGTTGGAGCCATTATCGGCCTTATTTTCCTTTACTTAGAATACAAAGCCAATGTATGGATGTGGGCTGCAAGTATCGTCATGGCAGCTTTTTATATCTATATATTCTATAGTACGCAACTATATGCCAGCATGGGTATATACATTTATTTCTTCGGGGCATCTATATATGGCTGGCTGATATGGATATTCCGCAACAGAGATGCAGAAACAGGAGATGAGATCATCTCTCACGCCACCAAAGGCTACACCCTGCCTATAATAATCGGAGTAGCACTTATAGCCATATTTATTTATGGCATCCTTATTTCGTTTAGTACCAATAACATATATATCACGATTGGAGACTCTCTCACTACCTCCCTCAACATTGTAGCATTGTGGATGATCTCCCGAAAGTGGGTAGAACAATGGCTATTGGTAATTCCTGCAAATTTAATTTCAAGTATCCTACTCTTTGCTCAACATGATATTATGTCGGGCTGTTTATTTTTTATCTTTTTCGTTGTCTCTATAATGGGATATTACAAGTGGAAAAGATTAGCGTTAGCTTCGTGATATAGTCTTGTTATTGTCATAAAACAGAGAGATGTAACACAAAAGATATAAAAAATGTTATCTTTGCATGAATGGTGATAACAGTTAGAGCAAACAATTCTACAAGATAATTACATGAAAATCTTCCAGGTTATTACGGTTTCTGAATATGGCGGCGCCCAGACTATAGTTGCAGACCTGGTAAAAAAATTCAGTTCTGAACACGAACTCTTTCTCCTATATGGAGGTAATGGCGAAGCCTGGAGTAATTTGGGAGATAATTTTACCCGCATTAAGCTAAACAATCATTGTAAAGAGGTTTCAATAAAAGATATAATGCTTTTATTGAAATTATTCTACTATCGTATCAAATACAAACCCGATGTTGTGCATCTGCACTCTTCCAAGATGGGAGCGATCGGGCGATTAGTCTTCGGTCGTAAAACAATTGTATATACTGTACATGGATTTGATTCGATAAGGACTGCTTTTCGGAAATTCTTAGTTATCGAAAAATTGTTGAAGCACAAAGCATTCCGCATCATTGGAGTGAGCCAATACGATGTGGATATGATGAAGAAGGAAAATATCTGTAAAAACGTAGGAAGGATATACAATGGCGTTGCAGATCACTATCTGACAAACAAAATTGAACAAGATCCTCTGACTGAAAAGTTAGAGAGTATAAAAAAAGATTATCCCAAAACAATCATGTGTATTTCGCGAATATCGAAACAAAAGAAATTCGATTTATTTCTGGATATAGCACATGAAATGCCTCAATATGCCTTTGTGTGGATTGGCAATAAAGAGGAAATAGAGGGACTGCCGCCCAATGTATTTTGTTTGGGTGAAATGCATTCTGCTTTTACTTATTTAAGATACGCTGATGTTTTTATATTACCATCCAACTACGAGGGGTTGCCAATGTCGATACTTGAAGCTCTGGCATTCAAAGTTCCGGTAGTTGCATCTGCTGTAGGAGGTATTACAGAAGTATTGGACGGGAAGAATGGTTTTGCGGTAGAGAATAAAGCCTCTATCTTTGAAGAAAAAATACAATATATTTTATCTGATGAAAACATCCAGAAGAGCATGTCTGAGTGTGCAAGACAATCATATCTTGCAAATTTTACGATAGAGAAAATGGTAGACAGTTATGGCGCTGTCTTTAACACAATAGTAGCAAATAAAAAATGAGCCAACCTTTAGTCTCTGTATTAATACCCTGCTATAATGTAGAAAGGTATGTGGAAGAATCGATCAATTCGATTCTAAATCAAACATATCGTAACCTTGAAGTTATAGCCATAAATGACTGTTCTACTGACAGAACAGGAGAATTATTACAGGCTATGGCAAAAAAAGATTCTCGGATAAGTGTTTTCACCAATGAAAAGAATCTGAAATTAATACAAACATTGAACAAAGGTATCTTGCTGTGCAAAGGTGATTATATAGCACGTATGGATGCTGACGATATCTCCTTGCCTACTCGCATCGAAAAGGAAGTCGCATTTTTGGAGAAACATACCGATCATGATATAGTAAGTTCACAGTTTTATGCCTTCCGATCAGAAAATCCGAGTAAAAAAGATCTGAACCATAGCCCGACACACGATCGGGAGCTGCGAGGATATATGCTTTTTCGGTCGGGAATATGCCATCCGGCGGTAATGATTCGCAAGAGAGTCTTTACCGAATTGGGATTAAAATTTGAGCCGGAGTATTTACATGTCGAAGACTATGCATTATGGTCTGAAGCTATGTACAAAACAAAGTTGGGAAATCTGAATGAGCCTTTGTTGCTGTATCGTGTGCATAAGCAACAGGTATCCTCTTTGCACGAAGAACTGCAAACAGAGAATAAGAAGAAGGTGTTTAAAATACATTGCAAGCATTTGGGCTTACCTACCAATGACGACTTTATAAATATCTATACTTCTGTAGCAGAATGTGTTCCTTTACAATCGTCATTCGACTATCTTGACAAGTGTGAAGCATTTATGGTTTCCTTACTCAAACTGAATAAAGACAAAGACTTCTGTGACGAAAATTATCTTGTGAAGCTTCTTTCGCTTACATGGTTACGTCTGTGTGCAAATTCTCGTTTAGGTCTGAAAGTAATAAAGAAGATGAAAGCCTCATCTTTATACGATGAAAGAAATTATACATCAAGAGATTTGGCTATTTTTTATACAAAGTGTACTTTTAGACTCAGATATAAAAAGTCCCTTATTTACAAACTAGTATTTAGATAAAGTGTATGCCTAAATTGAAACAGGTATTACCAATGTTGGTTCCTTTATTGGTAACGTTCTATTATATTTATCCACAGGCTTTGGATGTACGAGGCTCATCTTTCATTTCTCTATCGGGTTTGATCGGACTAGCTATCTATGCCTATCATCGTTTTCCATTTCGGGAAGTTGTATATGTGATGGTTGCCACTTTTGCTTTATTTCTGATTTTTTACACTTCGGTATGGTACAATGGAGCCGATGACGGAGGATTTAGCTTCGACTATGTAAAGAGTAGGATTGCCTGGTTCTTTACAGCATATATTATTATGTTACTTATATTTAAGATACATAAAAAACCTACCCTCAACACTGTTCTCTTATACATTATCGGAGCCATCGCATTACAGTCTCTTTGCGCATTTTTGATGTACATAAGCGATCCTGTTAAAGAATTCCTAATATCTTTACAGATGGAAGGCGGAGAGTACACTGAAGAAATCATGGAGGAGGCCGGAGGGCAACGCCTGTTGGGATATGGCATCGGGTTCTTTGGAGCGGGAGCAATCAGTGGTATTGCCCTTATCTTACTTTCCTATCTCTTTATGAGAATGAAACTTACTACCAAAGAGTTTATTATACTGGCTACATTGTACGTATTTATTTTTTATATCGGTCTGTTTATGGCTCGTACAACGATTGTAGGTATGGCGGTGGGGTTTGCTCTTATTGCGGTATTGTATCTGTGGGACAACAGGGCAGTGAAGAAACAAGCGAAGACATTTGTCATAGCTGCGGCATTCCTGATGGTTGCCGGATATACTTTTGCAATGTTTTACTTTTCGAGCTTTACTGACTGGGCTTTCGAATTGTTTACAAACCTCTTTGTACACGGGCGATTAGAAACGAAGTCTTCAAGTGGATTATCTCAGATGTTTTTGATACCGACAAAATTCTCAGAACTGATCATAGGGCAAGGAACAGCCACATTTTTTGGTACCGATGTGGGATATAGCCGGCTTCTATTCTTCTCGGGAATAATAGGAACTCTGGGATTTTTCGTATATCAGCTATATATCATAAAACTTAGCTTAACAAAAGACTGGGGTGTTAATATGGTTGCCATATCGATGTTTGTATACACCTTGGCGCTGAATGTAAAAGGACTTATCGACTTAAATCTCATATTATACATCATATTCTTCTATTTCATGTTCTATAAATATTACGTATATATGCCTAAGCTATATGCGAAGAGCAAAATAAAAATGAAGCAAAGAAGTATAAGCAATAAGATATAAAGAAGCAGTAATAGCAAAAACAGCAAAATGAAAGAATGTATTATATTAGCCGGAGGGCTGGGCACCCGTTTACAATCGGTAGTAAATGATGTTCCGAAATGCATGGCCGAAGTAGCCGGAAAACCATTTTTGAGTTACTTGTTCAACTATGCAAAAAATCAGCAATTCGATCACCTTATTCTTTCATTGGGTTATAAATCGGAAGTTGTACTACAGTGGCTCGACGGCAAATCATACCCTTTCAAGATATCTTATGTTGTAGAAGATTCACCCTTAGGAACAGGCGGGGCAATCAAGTTGGCATTCGACAAAGTAGAAACAGATAAAGCCTTTATCTTCAACGGAGATACATTCTTTGATGTAGATACTACTCTGTTAGCAGAGTTTCATAAAGAAAAGAAAGCGATAATATCCCTAGCATTGAAACCTATGACAGATTTTGACCGTTATGGTTCTGTCGATCTAAATCAAGAAGGACGCATCATTCGCTTTAACGAGAAACAGCATTGCGCAAAGGGATTAATCAATGGAGGAGTGTACGTAATAAACAAAAGTCTATTTCAGACATTAAGCCTTCCTGAAAAATTTTCTTTCGAAAAAGATGTGATGGAAAAGCATATCAACAATATTCCATTCTACGGCTGTGTGCAAGATGGTTATTTTATCGACATAGGGATTCCTTCCGACTTTGCGAAGGCAAATCAAGATTTTAAGAACTTGTAAAATTAAGATGGACAAACAAAATTTAGACAAATACAAGTATTTATTTCTTGATAGAGATGGCGTTATTAATGTAGAACGCCCCAGCGATTATGTCAAGAATATACCAGAATTTGTATTTATAGACAAAACTTTACAGGCTATCAGAATCTTATCTTCTAGATTCGAACGCATTTTCATTGTCACCAATCAGCGTGGAGTTGGCCGTGGCAAGATGAGCATATCCGACTTGGAAGAAGTACATAGCTATATGCTATCCCAGATAGAAACTTCGGGCGGACATATAGATCGAATATATTATTGTACTGATCTGACATCTGACTCTATAAACAGAAAACCCAATGTGGGAATGGCTTTTAAAGCACTTACTGATTTCCCCGAAATAGAGTTCGAAAATTCAATTATGGTAGGCAATAGCATGTCAGACATTGAATTCGGCAACAAAGTGGGAATGTACACAATACTAGTGGGTGATAAATATCCCGAAGGTCATAAAATATACGAGAACATTAACGCACATTACAAAAATCTATATAAGTTTGCAGATAGTCTGCTCAAGATATTTTAAAATATCAAGTCATGATAATAAGAAGTAAAGCCCCATTCCGATTAGGATTAGCAGGTGGAGGAACCGATGTATCTCCATACTCGGATTTGTATGGAGGATGTATATTGAATGCAACTATAAATTTGTATGCATTCGCAAATATTGAACCTCGCACCGACAACAAAATTGTATTCCGTATTCCACAAACAAATGAGGAATATATTTTCGATTCTGCGATCGAACTACCTATCGCCAACGATAAAGCCGATTTGATGAAAGGTATATACAACAGGGTAATCAAAGACTTTATAAAAAAGCCTTTATCTTTTACGCTGACCTGTGCTCTCGAAGTTCCTTTTGGCTCGGGACTAGGAACATCCTCTACCCTAGCCATTGCTATATTGGGTGCATATACCGAATGGCTCTCTTTGCCTTTGGGCGATTACGACCTGGCATATCTGGCATATCAGATAGAACGAATAGACCTAAAGCAAGCAGGAGGAAAACAAGATCAGTATGCCGCAGCATTCGGAGGGTTTAACTTTATGGAATTCTATGCAGATGACAAAGTGATTGTAAATCCTCTACGCATCCGCAACGAAATAATCAATGAGCTATCTAACAACTTGTTGCTTTGCTACACCAACTCGAGTAGAAATTCGGGAGATATCATCGAAAAGCAACAAAAGAATGTTAAAGATCATCAAGAAAGGTCAATAGAAGCAATGCATCAGATAAAAAAACAGTCTTATGAAATAAAGGAAGCTATTCTGAAAAATAATCTGGACGAAATAGGAGATGTTTTGCATCGGGGATGGACTTACAAACGAGACATGGCGGACGGAATTTCCACTCCGCTTTTCGAAGAACTATACAATACAGCCATATCCGCCGGAGCCACAGGAGGCAAAATATCGGGGGCCGGAGGTGGAGGATATGTGTTTTTCTATTGTCCGAGAAATACACGTTTTTCCGTAGCTAAAGCTTTACAAGGATTGGACGCGCAGATACAACCATACACTTTTACAAAAAAGGGATTAGAAACCTGGTATACTAAATAAAACTAGATGAAAGTAGCAATTCTGATACGTGTATATGACAGGATTGAAGATTTGAAACATAATCTTCGGATCATATCTGAGACATGGAAGGAAAATGATTATTATACAATTGTTGTCAGCAATGGCAAGAACAATGGCTATGAGGTCACTCCCGATTCGTTACCGCTCATCGACAAGCTCGTAATACTGGAGGAGAACGCAGGACATAGGCGAGGCAATTCGCAATTACTAATGGAAGGTATTAAATATATTCCATCGGACTGCAAATACACCCTTATCCTCGAAGCTGACACATGGATGTACGGTGATCGTATTATCTCTAAATATACAAGCTTACTTGACAAATCTGATTTTGCAGTTTGGGCCAGTGCCGACTGGTATGACAAATACTATGCCTTAGCTACAGATTTTGCAATTATCAAGACACAATATATTATCAAAAATTCGGGAATCTTTGATTTTGAACTTTTTCCCGAATGTCATATATCCAACTTCTTGAGAGATACAAATGCAGGTTATCTGTGGATAAAGGAAAATACACCTGTGCATGTTCCCAGTTATGTGAAATACAAATACCCTTATATACCAAACATCAAAGAGGGACGTTTTTATGTCTTTCCCAAATCAAAAACAGTTACGCATCATATTGAGTATCTGAAGGGAGGAATGGAGCAAAAGAAACGCTATTTTAATATCATTGCCAACGATGATTACTTTACCGAAACAAAAAGCAATAACAAAAGTTGGAACAGATTCAAAATGAAGTTTTGGATCGGATTAAGTAAGTTATTAGTGAAAAGAAGTTGGTATAGTGGTAAAACCTATAAAGATATATAACAGTAGAATACTTAATATATGATATTCTCTACATACAGTTTTGTATTTATTTATCTGCCGCTAGTACTCTTGCTATACTTCGGGATGGCACGTTATGTAAGCCGCAGATTCCAGCAAATATTTTTGATCGTAGCATCACTGATATTTTATGGAGCTATATTTTTTCAAGGATTCGAACATCTCTGGTATATAGCTTTGATTATGTCTTCTGTGATAGTCAACTACTCTGTTGCAATCGGCGTGCAGAATATAGCGAGGCCTCCTACACGTAAAATAGTATTTACAATAGGTGTGATATTCAATGTTGTGCTATTAGGCTATTATAAATATTCCAATTTCTTTCTGGAAAACATCAACTATGCCTTCGACACGCAGTTTGTAATAAAACATATCATGCTGCCCATCGGCATCAGCTTTTTCACATTCCAACAAATAGCTTTTCTTATCAGCGTCTTAAAACGTGAAGAAAAAGTACCAAACTTTTGGGATTATACATTGTTCATCGTATTCTTTCCTCAGTTAGTAGCGGGACCTATAGTGTTTCTTAAAGATGTGCTGCATCAATATCTGGATGAGGAAAATCGTTTTTTCAATGCAAAGAACTTTTCAGCCGGACTTTTCATCTTTGTTATCGGTCTTTTCAAGAAAGCCGTAATAGCCGATACGCTCGACAATTTTGTATTTTACTCATACCTATCGCCCGAAAAGCTTGGTTTTGCAACCTCGTGGCTGACCGCCCTGTCTTATTCGTTTCAGATATATTTCGACTTTAGCGGATATTCCGATATGGCAATAGGATTGGCCAAGATGATGAACATCAACCTTCCGGTCAACTTCTATTCTCCATACAAGTCTGTAAGTATAACTGAGTTTTGGAAACGGTGGCACATCACATTAGGTCGATCCCTGGCCGTACTGATATATTATCCGCTGGGTGGAAATCGCAAAGGTCTTGCCCGTACATGCTTCAATCTGTTTGCCGTATTTTTTGTCAGTGGTATTTGGCATGGCGCATCTTGGACTTTCATCGTATGGGGTATTGCACACGGGGTAGTACGCATATTTGAGAGGCTATTCATGAAGTATCTGGAGAAAATTCCCAACCTCATACGGATATTCTTCACATTTATGTTTGTAAATGCGGCATGGGTATTATTCCGTTCACCGACATTCGACATAGCTCTGACCGTTCTTAAAAATATGTTCGCTCCTGAGAGTTTCAGCTTCAGTGGTATAGCCCACATGGCTTACAACACGAGCATAACATATCCCGACTCTATGGCTGTGATATATGTATTGGCTATCCTGTCTATTTTGACTACATTGGTGTTTTTATACCCTAAGAACAGTATAGATAAGTACAATGAATTCAAACCGACAGTAAAAAACGCGATGGTTATTGCCTTGCTGTTCACGGTGTCGGTAATTCATTTCTCGAGAGTAGGTGCGTTTATTTATTTCAACTTCTAGCCTATGAATAAGATAGAGAATAAAAACTCATTCAAAAAATTCCTTAGTGTATTTACAATAGCCTCTATTGTAATGCTGCTAGGCGTGGGCTGTCTTACTTATATTGTTGATCCATTTTTCCAGTTCAGAGTCAATGAAGATGGACGCTATTTTCTGAGTCCATGGCTGCAAAATGGAGGACTCGC
The DNA here is from genome assembly GCF_004569505.1 of Dysgonomonas mossii. NCBI lineage: Bacteria > Pseudomonadati > Bacteroidota > Bacteroidia > Bacteroidales > Dysgonomonadaceae > Dysgonomonas > Dysgonomonas mossii. The sequence continues at coordinate 565,085 of NZ_SPPK01000002.1, read as the reverse complement.
ACGCAACTACGACTACAATACTGTTGTACTCGGATCATCGATGGTACAGAATTATGATATATCTATCCTCAAAAAGAATAATCCTTCTGTTAAACCTGTTAAGTTATCAAGCGGAGGAATGAACAACGAAGAGATGAAATATCTATACTCGTTAGTCAAAAAAGATAGTGTAAAATCATTCATTATAAACTTTGACATTCCTCAGTTCAATCTCGGCTTTGAAGAAGTCCGTTATCCGCGATTCCTATACGAAGACAGGCCTATCAACAAGCTACAGTATCTATATGGATATGAAGCATGCATACGCTTCTTACCCATCGACCTGATACTACCTCTATATCTGAAAAGTAAAGAACAGATACCCGTAGAATATGTGATGAAAACAGAAATAGATCAAATAGGGAACAACAGTTATTTGAACTATTATAATGCCGATCATGTAAAGAATCTTTACTTAAGTGGACAAACAGTATCGATACAGCGACTGGATGGAATGAAGGAACGCATGCACAGCAAACTTGCTTCATTACTGGAAAATATGGCTATAGACGATCATAAAGATATTCAATATACAATTGTTTTGTCTCCATACTCGGCTCTATACTGGTATCATACCAAAGAAAGTGGGTATTACGACCAGTTCATCGATTTCATATATCACCTGGAACAGTCCTTAAAAACATGCAACAATGCACGATTGATGTTCTTTTTCAACATGAATGAAATTACCGATCTGAATAACTATTCGGACGTTACACACTTCTCTCCGGCATTGACAGACAAAGTACTCGAAAATATTTATAATCCGGAATATGAACTTAACTCATCCAATATCGATGATAAGATACACCAACTGGAAAGTTTAGTGAATATATTTGTAGAACAAAACAAAGATTGGTTACCCAAAAATTGACATAATATGTTTGTAGTTAACGGAAGATACTTGACACAAAAAGCAACAGGCGTACATCGATATGCTTTCGAGATATGTAACAAACTTCATGAAATGGGTGTCGATTTTCATGTAGCTGTTCCGAATGAAATCCATCCGGATTATAAGTTCAGTTTCAAGGTGGTGAAATGTGGTTCTTTGAATACACATCTCTGGGAGCAGATATCCCTACCTCGCTATCTGAAGCGTATTGGCAGCCCATTGCTAATAAGCTTTACAGGCTGTGGTCCAATAAATTACAGCAATCAAATCATGACCATCCACGACGTATCGCATGAGCGTTACCCCGAATGGTTCTCTAAAAATTATTACCGTTTCTACCATTACATGATGCCTCGCATCGGAAAAAAAGCACATGCAGTACTTACCGTCAGTGAATTTTCGAAGAAAGAAATAGTGGATACTTTGGGTATAAATGCCGAAAAGATACATGTAGTACATAGCAACGTACCGTTTCATAATAAGCCAAGTAAGGAGGAAATATTGAGTTTCACTCGCAATCCCGAAGCGGAAAGATATATTCTGGCAGTATCATCGATGGACCCCCGCAAAAACTTTATAAGACTTGTAGAAGCCTTTGACAAAATAAAAGACAAGTCGGTGAAACTATATATTATAGGTATGTCGTTCAAAGCCTTCAATACACCTGATCTACAAAAACTAATCGGGGAAAATGTACATCTTCCGGGCTATATACCCGATGAGAAATTACAGACCATGTATCAGAATGCTTTATTATCTGTATACCCCTCGTTGTACGAAGGCTTTGGCTTGCCGCCATTAGAATCGATGACATACGGCTGTCCGGTTATCAATTCAGATATACCTGCCTTACGCGAAGTAAGCCAAGATGCAGCATTATACGTAGATCCTTACAATGTAGAAGATATTACCGAAAAAATAGAACAGTTGTTGGTTGATGAACCGCTGCGAAAAGAATTACAAGAAAAGGGTTTACTACAAATAAAAAAATATTCGTGGGACAAGTCAGCCAAACAAGTTTACGAGTTGGCTCAATTATTTATGTAAATTTTTGATTCGACTCTCTGATTTTATCCTTTACTATTTGTACCAGAGATACAACAAGAAGAATAAGAGAGGCAGCAAAACAAGCGAATCCAAGTACTTTATCCGAATCAAAATTTAGAATGCCTACTGATGTTAACAATAAAGCAGTAGGAATCAATGCGTATGACATTGTAAAAGGCCTGGAAGTTTTCATTATTGGTATTATTTGTGCTTATTTACTTATTAGATGCATAAAAAGCCAGAAAGATGCAAAAATACAGATTATTTAAACAAATTTAACAAGAATTACATCTCGTAAATTATGCTATAGTCTCCAAACAGGTCATTATCACTATAAATAAAACAAATTACGAAAGAAATAGTTCATCTGTGAATAAGGGTTTCAAGACATTCGCAAATAAAATTATTCTACAATAAGCTACTATGCCATTCTTTTATACGTTTTTTTAGAATGTTATCAATACTAAAAACATACCGACAAGAGCCATACAGAATAAAACTCATAGATTTTGGCTCTTTCTATAAAAAGACTATATTTATAAGAACAGAGTGTATTTATAGCTTTATGCTATATCAACCTTAAATACGTATAATATAGGTCAATAAATGAAATCGGATATGTTCATATAGTAATTACAGTTTTTGCTTTTTGATTAAAAAGCTCTTGCTTTTACTTTGAAAATACCTTTATTTAACCTACTTTTGCAGGGTAATAGAAAAAAGCGATTACGCATGTTTTTTTTCTATCATAGTCAACGATCAATACATCTAAAATTAACTATTCTAAATAACTAAAAACAGATTTGATTTATGAGTTGGTTACTTAAATCTTCTATTGGCAAGAAGTTGATCATGAGTATCTCAGGTATCGCTCTTGTCTTATTCTTGCTGTTTCACGCGGCGATGAATGTAACGGCGGTGTTTTCGGAAGAGGCCTACAACACCATTTGTGCCCTTCTTGGTGCTAACTGGTATGCTGTGGCAGGTACTGCCGTCTTAGGAGGACTTGTTGCAGTTCACTTCATTTATGCACTTATCTTAACCCTACAAAATCGCAAAGCTCGCGGTAATGATCGTTATGCAGTAAATGTACGCCCTAAAAACGTGCAATGGGCATCTCAGAACATGTTTGTTTTGGGAGTAATCGTAATTGGATTCCTAGTACTACATTTCAGCCAGTTCTGGTATAAAATGATGTTTGCCGAACTAATGGGACATCATCATGTAGAATTAGGCGATGCTACAGTATCTCCACAAGATGGAGCTGCTTTTATCAAATACTATTTCAGCAAAGAATGGATTGTTGCAGCGTATTTGATATGGTATGTAGCATTATGGTTTCACCTATCTCACGGATTTTGGAGTGCAGTTCATACCATCGGCTGGAACAATCGCGTATGGATGAATCGCTGGAAAGTAATTGGACAAGTAGTTGCTACTATTATTTGTCTTGCGTTTGCATTTGTAACTATTTACTTCTACGCAAGAGCTACTTTTTGCCCATTTGTTTAGGCACTGATTATTTTTGTTAATTGATTAAAAGAAAAACAGATATGAGTACTATACTAGATCCAAAAAAAGATTCAAAAATACCTGATGGGCCATTAGCAGACAAGTGGACCAACTATAAAGACCACCAGAAACTGGTGAACCCTGCTAACAAACGTCGCCTTGACGTTATTATCGTGGGTACAGGTCTTGCAGGAGCTTCAGCAGCAGCATCACTTGGTGAGGTGGGCTTCAATGTACTGAACTTCTGTATCCAGGACTCTCCTCGCCGTGCACACTCTATCGCAGCACAGGGAGGTATAAATGCAGCAAAGAATTATCAAAACGACGGCGACTCTGTATACCGTCTATTTTATGATACAATCAAAGGTGGTGACTACCGTGCTCGCGAGGCGAATGTATATCGTCTTGCTGAAGTATCGAATAGCATCATCGACCAATGCGTAGCTCAGGGAGTTCCTTTTGCTCGCGAATACGGCGGCTTACTTGACAACCGTTCATTCGGTGGAGCTCAGGTATCCCGTACTTTTTATGCTAAAGGACAAACCGGACAGCAATTGTTATTAGGTGCATACTCGGCTCTGAGCCGTCAGGTGCAAAAGGGAAGCGTGAAGCTTTATACCCGTTACGAAATGGTCGACGTTGTTATGATCGATGGCCGTGCACGTGGTATTATTGCACGCAACCTTGTAACAGGTAAACTAGAACGTTTTGCGGCACATGCTGTAGTAATAGCAACAGGTGGATACGGAAATGCATTTTTCCTTTCTACTAACGCAATGGGTTCTAACGGATCGGCAGCTATCCAAGCATACAAAAAGGGAGCATACTTCGCAAATCCTTGTTATGCTCAAATTCACCCAACATGTATTCCTGTTCATGGAGAGTTCCAGTCGAAATTGACATTGATGTCAGAATCTCTTCGTAACGACGGACGTATATGGGTACCAAAGAAAAAAGAAGATGCCGAAGCAATCCGTGCAGGTAAATTAAAACCAACTCAGATTGCAGAAGAAGACAGAGACTATTATTTGGAAAGACGTTATCCGGCTTTCGGTAACCTTGTACCACGCGACGTTGCATCTCGTGCAGCAAAAGAAAGATGTGATGCAGGATATGGAGTAGGATCTACAGGTCTTGCCGTATATCTTGACTTTAGCGATGCTATCAAACGTCTTGGCCGCAACGTAGTAGAAGCTAAATACGGTAACTTGTTCCAGATGTATGACAAAATCGTTGACGAAAACCCATACGAAACACCGATGATGATTTATCCGGCTATCCACTATACAATGGGTGGTATCTGGGTTGATTATGAGTTGATGACCTCTATCAAAGGTTTGTTTGCACTGGGAGAAGCTAACTTCTCTGACCACGGAGCAAACCGTCTTGGCGCATCAGCATTGATGCAGGGACTAGCCGATGGTTATTTCGTATTACCATATACTATTCAGAATTATCTTGCCGATCAGATTACTGTACCTCGTTTCAGCACAGACCTTCCTGAATTTGCGGAAGTAGAAAATGAAATCAAAGAGAAGATAGCTAAACTGATGGCTATAAAAGGAAAACGTTCTGTTGACTCTATCCACAAACAATTGGGTCTTATCATGTGGGATTTTGTAGGTATGGCACGTACAAAAGAATCTCTTGAGAAAGCAATCGAAGAACTGAAAGCTGTTAAAAAAGAATTCTGGTCGAATGTTCTTATACCGGGCGAAGCCAATGACCTGAATACAGAGTTGGAAAAAGCTCTACGCTTGGCAGACTTCATCGAAATCGGTTTATTAATGGCTTATGACGGATTGAATCGTAACGAATCGTGTGGTGGTCACTTCCGTGAAGAATACCAAACTCCTGAAGGGGAAGCGATGCGCGACGATGAAAATTACTCTTATGTTGCATGTTGGAAATATCAGGGCGAAGATTCAGCTCCTGAGCTTGTAAAAGAGCCACTAGACTATGAGTTTATAGTAAGACAACAACGTAATTACAAGGCATAAAATAAACGACAATGGAAAAACTAATAAATATAACATTAAAAGTTTGGCGTCAAAGAGGCCCACAAGTAAAAGGGGCTTTTGAGACATATTCACTTGATGGTATTTCAGTAGATAGTTCATTTCTTGAGATGCTTGATATTCTGAATGAAAATCTTATAAACCAAGGAAAAGAGCCGGTAGTATTTGACCACGACTGTCGTGAAGGTATTTGCGGTATGTGTAGTCTTTACGTAAACGGACATCCACACGGACCGGATGAAGACATTACAACTTGCCAGTTGCACATGCGTAAATTTAAAGATGGCGAAACTATTACTATCGAGCCATGGCGTTCAGCAGGGTTCCCTGTTATTCGCGACTTGATGGTAGATCGTAATGCTTTCGATAAAATCATTCAGGCTGGTGGATACGTAAGTGTAAATACCGGAGGTATACCTGATGCCAATGCTATTCCTATTCCTAAGGTAGATGCTGATGAAGCAATGGATTCAGCTTCTTGTATCGGATGTGGAGCTTGTGTTGCTGCTTGTAAGAACGGTTCGGCTATGCTCTTCCTTTCTGCGAAAGTGAGCCAGTTGGCACTTCTTCCTCAAGGACGTGTAGAAGGTGCTCGCCGTGCTAAAGCAATGGTGGCTAAAATGGACGAACTAGGATTCGGAAACTGTACCAATACAGGTGCATGTGAAGTAGAATGTCCTAAGAACATTTCTATTAGCAATATTGCTCGCCTCAACCGCGAATTCTTATCAGCTAAATTTAAAGACTAATAATCTTTATAAATATATGGAAAGCGACTACCTCATGGTAGTCGCTTTTTTTGTAATATTGCATGATATAAGGCCTAATATTATGACAAAATATTTTCTAATCTTATTTAGCATCACTTGCGTCCATGGATGCACACCATCAACAAGAAGTTGTCCCACCGTAATTAAAGAAATAAACAATGAAGATATTACCATACAATGGTTAAGTAACACCGGACTAAACTCGCAGAAGAACGATATTATAATAGCCAAAACAAAAAAACTCGTTGATACCATTTGTATTTCAGACAATATAGTCGATATATCATTTTATAACGGGATTTTGGGAGAATGTAATATCATTATTATTGGCTTTTTAGGTACTCCTCATAAGAATACACAACAGACAGAGATAAAAAATAAAACATTTAATTATCAAATACTAGCAGATAAAAACTACCTTGAAGTAATTTATATGAATGAGAGAAAGATTATTCATGGTGGGATAATAGATAAAGAATCATCTACTTGGCATAATTTTAATGAACAAAAAGAGCGTTACACCCCAACACTAGATGATGTAAGATATACTGAGAAAATCTTGACGGACAGCATTGTTTATATAAAGAGAAAAGAACCTGCCCATTCAGACTTTATAACAAAGAACCTAAATCGTTATTTAAGGCAATATGTAGGATTTATCAATAAAAATGGAGACAAAATCATTTGGATTAACTTTCTATATAAAAATGACCGTTTTATAAATACAGCTTATCTAAACGATGCTGTGATAACGGTAAATGACGGTGGAGAATATTATTGGTCTATTAAAGTAAATATAACAAAGAATAAATTATACGACATCTCCGTAAATGGAGAAACATAAAATTATACCTTTATAATAAAAAAGTAATATATGTCTCTAAAATATGCAGTAATAGGAACCGGAGCTATAGGCGGATATTATGGCGGAAACTTAGCTCACTCAGGGCACGAAGTACACTTCTTGTTTCATTCAGATTATGACTATGTAAAGAATCATGGACTACAGATTGATTCTACTAACGGAAGCTTTCACTTATCGAATGTTCTGGCTTATAGCAATACGAAAGACATGCCTGCGTGTGATGTTGTTTTGGTTGCATTGAAATCAACAAACAACAACCTCTTAAAAGAGCTACTCCCTCCCCTCTTACATCAAGACACAGTAGTAATATTGATACAAAATGGATTGGGGCTGGAAGCTGATCTACAAGAAGCTTTTCCTGAATTACAAATTGCAGGTGGTTTGGCTTTTATCTGCTCTAGTAAGATCGGGAGCGGGCATATAGGGCATTTTGATTATGGAAAACTCAATTTGGGATCTTACTCTTGTAGAGATTCTAATGTGTTGGAACAGGTGTGCTCCGATTTCAAACGAGCAGGAATAGAATCAAATATTCTGGAACTTGAGTTAGCACGGTGGATGAAGCTTGTTTGGAACATTCCGTATAATGGCATGACCGTTGTATTGAATACAGAAACAGATATACTGATGAATCATCCGTCAACTGCACAGCTATTGAAAGAGATGATGCTCGACGTGATACGTGGTGCTAATCACGTAGGACAAGGAAGATTTACCATACCAGAATCCTATGCCGATGAGATGCTGGTTATGACGCAACAAATGAAACCGTATTCACCAAGTATGAAACTTGATTTTGATGCTCATCGTCCTTTAGAGATCGAGTATATCTATACACGACCGATAATAGAAGTACAGAAAGCAGGATACGAGATGACCCGGGTTTCTATGTTGGAAAAACAATTGAGATTTATTCAGGATCAATACATAAAAAAATAAGCGGAAATTAAGTTTCCGCTTATTTTTCATGTTTTATATTTTATCTACGGATTTATCAAGAATAACACAGCACGGTTTTTATCGTTTTCGAGTTCGAACGGCTGCAATCCATCACCTTTCCAGTTCACTGATATTCTATTTTTGGCAATACCATATTTTGTTTCCAAAGCTTTTGCCACTTCATTAGAACGTTGTTCCGATAGCTTCATATTTATTTTAGCAGTACCTGTTTTCTTATCTGCATATCCTGTTACGACAACAGTCGAACCGGGATGCTCGTTCAAATAATTCACAGCCAACTCAATTTTAGACCATTCGGATGCATCTATCACATATTTATTTATACGGAAAAAGACAGGGTTAGGCAAAAAGAAAGGATCTTTTTTCACAGGTGCTACAACCGGGTCGGGATTTTTGATAGGTCTGGTCTCCGCCTCTATCGGAGGAGCATCTTTTACTGGCGCGCACAGTGATGGTATACTGTCCGGACAACCAAAATACTTTCTCCTATTGGTAGCAGCATTTGACAATACTACAGTTTGCCCCGGAGTATCTCCCCTCAATATTGTTACACGATCATCACTGATTAATTGCACAGCCGGATCATTCGACGTAGATGTGGTAGTTGCATTTTGAGCTTTTACGGGAAATACAAATAGCCCTAAAAGCATAAATGACAGTAGAAGTCTTAGTTTCATAATGATATACTTGGTGTTAAGGTAAATATCTATTTTGTTTGTATTAATTGACAAATTTAATATATTTCTTATATTATAGGAAATATTTTAAGAAAAGATTTATGAAATGTAAAAAATGAGATAAATTCCCTCTCTTTTTTGAATAAAATGCTTGATATTAATTCTTTATTCCGGAATACTGCAAGCACCGACATACGACTTTCATTATCTTTGTAACTTATTTCTTACTTATGGATAAAAAGATTGTAATTGAAATAAAAGGAGCGACTCCTCGCATTGATAGTTTAAGATTTAATCATCCCGTAAACTGGATGATTAAAGAAAACGAACACTGGGCAGTTATTGGTCCAAATGGCGGAGGTAAAACGCTCTTGGTAGATATATTATTGGGTAAATATGCACTTAAAGAGGGTGAAATTATTAGTGCTGATGAATCCGGGGCAAATCTATCCGTATCATCTGTTGTAAAAAGTGTTGCCTTCAGGGATATATACAGCATTATTGATACACAGAACAGCTACTACCAACAACGGTGGAATAAGGGAGATGAGCAAGAAATACCTCTAACAAAAGATTTGGTACAGAATGTCGATCAAACATGGTTGAATACATTGGTAGAGTGGTTCAGAATAGAAGATCTGATGAATAAAGAGGTTAATCTTCTATCGAGTGGTGAGCTCCGCAAATTTTTGATTGTGCGCTCTCTTTTATCGAGACCTCGCATCTTGATACTCGACAACCCGTTTATCGGACTCGATACGTCATCCCGAAAAGTTTTGAATGACCTGCTCACCCGTTTATCCGAACTCGATAATCTACAGATTGTATTGATCTTATCCAACCCTAACGATATACCGGATATGGTTACCCATATTCTGCCGATTAAAGACAAACAGATACATCAACCGATGTCTCGCATGGCTTTTGAGGAAGATAAAGAGTTTGTAACTTCATTATTCCCCTCTGTCGATATCGAAGGACTGGAGACACTTAAGAAAGCATCTAACGATGAAGAGACCAAGACTTATGAGAATACCGCTATTCTAAAAAACATTCATATCCGATACGGACAACGAACAATATTAAAAGATCTGGATTGGGAAATCAAACGAGGTGAAAAATGGGCTCTGCTTGGAGCCAATGGGGCGGGCAAATCAACCTTATTGAGCTTGATATGCGGTGATAATCCGCAAGCCTATGCAAATGACATAACGTTATTTGACCGTAAAAGGGGTACAGGTGAAAGCATCTGGGATATAAAAAAGCGGATTGGATACATATCTCCCGAGATGCATCTTTACTATCTAAAGAATGTGAGATGTCTCGATGTTGTTGGATCAGGCTTTTTCGACACTATCGGTTTATACAGAAAGTGCGACACAGAACAAGAGGTCGTAGCTCTGGAATGGATGAAGCTTTTCAGAGTGGAACATCTCAAAGATGTATCTTTTCTGAATGTATCTTCGGGAGAGCAACGCCTGATATTGTTAGCCCGGGTGTTCGTAAAAAATCCCGATCTTCTTATACTCGACGAACCGCTTCATGGACTGGATATTATTAATAAAAGAAGAGTAAAAGAAATCCTTGAAAGGTATTGTGATTCAAACAAGTCGCTAATCTATGTCACTCATTATGAAAACGAAATCCCGAGCATAGTGGACAGGCGGAAAGTTTTGATAAAAAATGAATGAAAGTTATAAAGTAATTCTACTTTCCTATCCCTGCATTTATTTTGCAGAAATGTTGTAAAAAATTATTATTTTTGAAGCAGAAATAAATAAGCATAAATTAAAATGATATTCCGTTTTTTACTTTTATCAGATGAAGTTGAAGACTTCAAGCGTGAGATTCAAATAGATGCAGATAATACTTTTCTTGATCTGCATCAGGCAATTATTAAGTCGGTAGATTATAAAGACGGTGAGATGACTTCATTCTTTATCTGCTCTGACGACTGGGAAAAAGAACAAGAAATCACCCTTGTGGAAATGGATACAAGTTCGGACGAAGATTCGTATACAATGGAAGAATCTATCCTGAACGATTTTCTGGAAGATGAAAGACAAAAATTGATGTACGTATTTGATTATATGACAGAGCGTGCATTCTTTATGGAACTACGAGAAATCATTACAGGAAAAAACCTCGAGCAGGCCATATGCACTAAATCTACAGGAAACCCTCCTACTCAGTTTGTTGACTTCGAAACAATTGCTGCAAGTTCTACATCGTTGGATACGGGTGAGACTTTCTATGGCGACGAAGGATACGACATGGACGAACTGGATGCCGAAGGCTTTGACGGATTAGACGATGTTCAGTTGCCTAGCGACGAAGAATATTAATGAAACGCCTGATAGTACTGCTTGGCCCCACAGGAGTGGGGAAAACAGCACTAAGTCTCAACTTGGCTGAGCACTATCTGTCGCCTATCATATCAGCCGATTCCCGACAATTTTTCAAAGGACTTGAAGTCGGCACAGCTGCGCCGACTACAGCTCAAAAAGATCGTGTTGTACATCACCTTGTTGGTATGCTTGATGTTACCGACTACTATAGTGCCAGCGAATTTGAGCGTGATGCCCTGACTATAATAGAAGATCTTCATAAATCGCACGATGTACTTATAGCCACTGGCGGTTCTATGATGTATATAGATGCTCTCTGCAATGGCATCGACGATGTACCCACAATAGACGAGAGTCTCCGCAAAGAGGTCTATGAATTGTACGAACGAGAAGGACTGGAACCGATACGGGCACAATTGAAAGTACTAGACCCTGATTTTTATAATGAAGTAGACCTAAAGAATTATAAGCGTGTGATTCACGCTTTGGAAGTTTGCCTGATGACGGGCAAGCCTTATTCATCATTCCGAACACAAACAAAAAAAGAACGTCCGTTCGAAATTATAAAAATAGGATTGACACGCGACAGAGCCGAATTGTACGAAAGGATAAACAATCGTGTAGATGAAATGATTTCTTCGGGGCTGCTAGAAGAAGCCGGACGTTTTTATCCACAACGGCACCTCAATGCATTAAATACGGTCGGATATAAAGAGTTGTTCAAATATCTGGATGGCGAATGGACTCTTGATTTTGCTATCGAAAAGATAAAACAAAGCACACGCATTTACTCTCGCAAACAAATCACATGGTTCAAGAGAGATAAAGAAATTCACTGGATAAACTTATCTGAAACAAGCGAAGACGATGCGTTAAAAAAAATAATATCCATTAGCGGATATTAACAAAAGGTGAGCTTTTATTGTTTAATTAAAATAGAAGCTGTATTTTTAACAATCATAAAAAACTATTATATGAGAACAAGGCTATACAAGTATTTAGTTATCTCTCTTTTGGCTGTATTTGGCATTACCGGATTAACGGGTTGTGGAGACGATATTACCGAACAATATTATGTAGGTTCGGAAGTTAAAACAAAAGATTTTAAGGTTGAAAAGAATCAATGGGGATGGAATGACGTTTACAATCGCTATGAAGCGACTATAAGCGTAAAAGAGATAGATGAGAGATTGTATGAATTTGGCACAATTGCCGCAACTGTCTTTGTAAATGAAGAAGCTCCGGATGGGAGCATTTATGAAGTACAAAAAAACTTACCTTTCGTACAAGCATATAAAGACTTAGCTACTCCGTATACCGAGTATATAGGTTTCGATATATTTTATGGAAACGGAACTAATCCTTCTGTTACCTTTTATATTCAAACATCAGATGGTTCTCCTGATACTCCTGTATTACCTGACGCTTATAACTTCAAACTTGCTTTGATATGGGATAGTAAAACTAATTAATATATTATATTAAGCGAGGTGTCTATTGAATAGACACCTCTTTCTTTAATTATATAGTTTTATTATATTCTATATACAACTATTGATAGAGAACATATCCTATAACTTCTTCATATTGCCAGCTCGAGTTCATGCGAGCATCATTGATGTTATCAGTAACATAAAATGTGTTTTTACTTTTATTCCAAAATCTATGTAATGCAACGTAGTTACGCATATCTAAAGGCTTATCATAATATCGAATACTGTATAAACGACTATCTCTTTTATATTGTGTAGGATTTGTTAATCTAGGATCCTTCGAACGAATATCAGAAGCATAATAATATCTATTAGTCTTTATGTGTATATATCGAATAAATGAACCAAATACACCTTGTCCTGCTGAGTACTCATTGCCATATGTTCTGTTTGTTGTATATCCTATAACTTTATCAAAATACCATCCCTGCTTCGATTCATATGTATTTGTCAGGTAAGCTTCTTGTGTTTTACTATTCCAATATCGATATAAAGGAAAAAGGCTGAGGTTATCTGCTTGGTTATTTTTTATAAAATTATTTACAGCTTGTTTTACCAGCTCTGCTTTTGTGTTATCAGCGATCAACATATAGATAGGATATGTTTTATTCCAGTCTAAATCGACTAAAACTGCATTTTTATCATTTATTGACGCAATCCAATTCCCCACATTTAAAGAATAACTTGTCCCTTCTGTTGGTGATATATTTATAGAAAGTCCATTCGTGTTCCCTCCGTAAGATTTTATACTACCATTCCAATTAATGTTTTTACTATTTATTTGGGTAGTTGTGGTTTGCTCCCAGCCTGCAGTTGCTCCTAATCCTATCTTTGATAAGCCAAATTTAGCTCCAACTTCAGCTGTTTGCTTTTTACTATTAGTGGTTCCATCTTCGAGTGTTAATCCTCTAAATTCAGATTTGAAAATTCCTCCTGTTGTAAATTTAAACAAAACGTGTGTTCCAAATTTTTCAACTAAATTATATGCTTGATTTAAAGTATTTACTTTTTCCAACTCTTGTTTAAAATAAGGATTTAAATATTTTTGCGCAATGGATAATTCTGTATCTAAAATAAATCTTCTATGAGTACTGAAAATTTCCGCTGTGGCACATGAATAGGCTGATGAATAAGAGACCTTACTTTTAGTTTCCTGACTTGCTTTTACATCTGCGGAAAATAGTCCTCCAGTAAGGCCTTTTGTTATACCATTAGAAGCTACTGAAGCTGAAAAATTGGTTTTAGTAGTAACTTCTTTTACATAGCTGAAATAATCTTCTCCACTATATACTCTAGTATTAGTTCCACTGTATGCTCCTTTATCAAAATATATTAAGTTAGATGGCTCTGTAGTTATTAGTTTCTCTATATCAATTACTTGATATTGACTAACTGCATCTCTATGCGCGTATGGTTTAGTGATAAAATATCCATATCCTAATACATCATATTTTTCATCTCCAGATGACTTAGTTTTAGGATCACTTTCAGAATTTACAACATTTGTATCTTCTAATAAATTTTCATAGCCTTCCGAACAAGAAAAAAATAGAAAGATAAAAAATACTGACAAGTAAATAAAATTATTCTTTTTCATGGCCATTATATTTTAGGGTTAATAATAGAGAAGTTCACGATGCGTAATATTAACGCAATTTTAAGCTAAATTATCAATAGGTCAAATTTAAAACTGTTAATATTTGCAAATAAATTATTATATTCGCTTATAGGATTAATGGTAAGATAATACTAGATGCTATTTCTGATAAAAACCAGCAGATAATAGATGCAATCATAGAGTATCAACTGCCTATTTTGTCAACACACATGAAAGTCGTTTGGGCCGAACTTATTATCCCTATTTCAGTCGTTTAATATACACCTGCTATCGCTTTTTTCCAAAGCTAAAATAAATAAGAAGTGGATGGATTTTCTTATTGCAGAATTATCTTATATTGAGTTCTTTGATGTTATTGTATAATTATCAACTTTTAGTTACTACCCAATAAGAGGAAATCTAATAAAGTGACAATAAAAACATACCGAAAAACTGTTACTTTTGTTACTTTTTGGAATTGAAATAATTTTTACCAAGTAAACATAAAAAACACAAATTATAGCTAAATACACAATTTACAAGGCTTTCGGCCGTTAATTAAAATAAAATGTACTTACTTTGCACTCCATTATCACTGACATTTGTGAATGAAACTTAACTATATAACATTATTCTTTCTGTTTTTCACTCTAGGTTCGGGTGTTGTATATGGTCAGTGGGATTCCCAGATCAGCCAATATTGGAATATGAAGAACTTTTATAATCCTTCGTTTGTTGGAGAAAGAAATGTTATAGAAAGTTCTTTGCTACATCGCCGTCAGTGGACAGGTATAGACAGAGCTCCGGTAACATCGTTGGTTTCATTAAATATGCCTATGAACTTTCTGGGCAAGGAGCATGGAGTGGGTGCGATGGTTATAACTGATAAATTCGGATTATTTACGAATACCTCCACTATGCTGCAATACGCTTATCGGTTTAAGTTTAAGAAAAACAGATACCTAAGAGTAGGCTTACAAGGAGGGATGATGAATATAGACTTCGACGCTTCCGGAATACAGAATATACCAAGCGGAGAAGGAGGAACAGGAAACGAATCTGAAGGAGAAACAGACCCTACAAACCCAACCACAGCTATAGGCGAAAAGAAGTTTGATATGGGTGTGGGTATATCGTGGATCACTCCTACTTATTACTTGGGAGCTTCTATAACGCACCTGATGCAGCCCAAGTTTGATATAGATGAACAAACCACCTCTTCTATTTCCCGTATCTATTAT
This sequence comes from Dysgonomonas mossii, assembly GCF_004569505.1. NCBI lineage: Bacteria > Pseudomonadati > Bacteroidota > Bacteroidia > Bacteroidales > Dysgonomonadaceae > Dysgonomonas > Dysgonomonas mossii. The sequence continues at coordinate 549,623 of NZ_SPPK01000002.1, read as the reverse complement.
CTGACAGGAGGATACAATATAAAGCTCGGAAATCCGTTGATAGAATTGCAACCATCTGCTCTCTTTAAATCTGATGCTGTCACCTATCAATTGGAAGTTACAGCTAAAGCCGAATATAAAAAGATGTTCAATGGAGGAATATCTTGGAGAAAAGGGGACGGTTTTGTATTTTTGCTTGGTGTGAAAATAAAAAATATAGATGCAGGCTATTCATACGACCTTTCAACATCAGAGATATCAAAGGTCAGTCATGGAAGCCACGAATTGTTTATACGCTATAGTATGCCTTTAGAGAAGCGAAAAGACAGGCATTCGGGCAAAAGTATAAGGATATTATAATTATAAAAAAGACGAGTATACAAACTTACAAGTAGAATAAATAAAAAAGTTGACTGACAGAATCAGATCATAAAAGAAATATGAAACATTTGTTTTTTGCAATTATAACTTCACTCATCCTGTTTACATCTTGTGGTAAATCGGTAGGATCAAGCATCGGCGGTGAAGTAGTTGGCGAAAAGGGATCGTCGTGGGCCGAACCTACACCTTACGGTATGGTATTGGTATCGAGAGGTTCTATAGAAATGGGACCGGCCGAGAACGATTCCCTATGGGATATAAAAGCCAGTCCGAAAGGAGTTTCGGTAGATAATTTTTGGATGGACGAGACAGAAGTCACCAATTCCAAATATCGCCAATTTGTATATTGGGTACGCGATTCAATTATCCGTGAACGACTGGCCGACCCTGCCTACGGAGGAAACGAAGCATTCAAAATCACAGAAGACAGATACGGTGACCCGGTAAAACCTTACCTCGATTGGAGGAGACCGATACCAAAACGTCCCTTGGAAGAAGAGGAGCTGGCAATAAACAGTGTAACTTTTATACATCCGATAACAGGAGTTAGAGGATTAGACCCTCGTCAGATGAATTTCAAATATGAATGGTTCGATTATACCGAAGCAGCAAAACGCAGAAACCGTTTGATACCTCAGGAACGAACCCTCAATACAGATATTGCAATAGATGTCAATCAAGTAGTAATGATATCAAAAGATACGGCTTATATCAATGAAGAAGGACGCCCTGTAAACCAAACAATAGTCCGCCCTTTGAGCTCATTATTCGATTTTGTACATACCAAGATTGTAAACGTTTATCCCGATACTACTGTTTGGGTAAATGATTTCAACAATGCCTACAATGAGCCATATATGCGCATGTATTTTTCTCACTCGGGGTATAATGATTATCCGGTTGTAGGTGTAACTTGGGAACAAGCTACTGCTTTCTGTGAATGGAGAACCATGTTCTACAAAATGGGACAACCTAAAAATGGACGTCCGATCGAAAACTTCCGATTGCCCACAGAAGGAGAATGGGAGTTTGCCGCACGTAATGGTAAGACCGAAAATAAATATCCGTGGGATAAAGAAGGTACAATGGATGAGAAGGCTTGCTTTATGGCAAACTTCAAGCCGGGAGAAGGGAACTATACGAAAGACGGAAATCTTATCCCTGCTCGGGTAGCGTCTTATGTGCCAAATCGTTTTGGTATATATGATTTAGCCGGTAACGTTTCAGAATGGACTTCTACGGCTTATACCGAGTCGGGTACAGCAATGATGAATGATATGAACCCTCAATACAAATACGATGCTGCCAAAGAAGACCCATATGCTATAAAGAAGAAAGTAGTAAAAGGAGGATCGTGGAAAGATATAGGGCGAAACATCAGAGGAGACATGCGCGAAGGTGAGTTCCAAAACCAGCCGCGCTCGTATATCGGATTTAGATGTGTAAGAACTCAGGTAGGATTTGCAAAATCTAAGAAGTAAAGAAAATGAATAAGATATATAAAATATTGGCTGTCGTTATTTGCGGATTGAGCTTTATCTCTGTGTTGCATGCACAAGAACAGCCCGAATCGCTTCGAGACAGAATAGCCAAAAGACAACAGCAACAACAGGGTAATACCCAGCAAAACAACAACGGGCCAAAAGTTCCTCAATTGTCTGTGCGCGCAGAAATGATGAACGACACGCAGACACAGGATTTATCGAATGCTACATGGATCAGAGAGGTGTATCGCTTTTTAGACCTTACAAAGGGAAAGAATGCTGCCCTGTATTATCCGGTACAGCCTATTGGCAATCAGATGAACTTCTATACAATGATCTTTAAACTGATGGGCGATGGAAACCTTGTTGCTTATGATTGGAATAATGGCACAGATCTTTTTGTAGATAATCTGAAAATCAATTTTGGAGACGTACTCGAAAGACTCGAAATACCTTATCAAAAGAACGGTAATGCATATTCTTATGATGAATTCAGCATTCCCAGTAACGAAGCTTTGGGATATTATATCAAAGAAGCTTGGTACTTCGACCAGTCTAATTCTGTGCTAGGTGTAAAAATAGTGGCTATTTGCCCCGTACTGTTTCGTCAGCAATACGTTGATGGTATAGACTTCGGAACATCTACAAATCAAGGCCTAAAAGAACCTCAGTTTTGGATACCATACGAAAACATACGTCCTTATGCCGCTCGTATGCCTATTATGGCTTCGGACAAGAACAACGTAATGAATAAAACCATTGACGACTACTTCCGTATGCGCTTGTATGAAGGAGAAATATACAAGACTACCAATATGGAAAATAAGTTCCTCAACCAGATATATACGACTCCAGAGACATTAAAAGAGGCTCAAAACAAAATAGAGGGCGAATTGAAGGAGTTTGACAAAGAACTATGGATAGTGAACGACTCGATCAATCAAATTCAATCAGGCAATACAAAAAACACAAAAAAGAGCAATTATAAAGCACCGAAAACAAAGAAAGCTAAAAGCACCTCTGCTATCTCGTATTCGGCCAGAGACAGACGATAAATAAATAAACTGATATATCTTAAGGGAGAGGTTGTTTGGCAAAAGCAACCTCTTTTTTATTTAAGTTTGCCATATCTATATATCAAAAAGAGCACTTATAGGTTTTATATATATCACATTGAACATTAATATGACATTTTTGTGTTAAAATATTTTACTTTTCAATAAATACATTTTATCTTTGCAAAGAGTTTTAGGTTATTACTATACAAGATAATTAAACAGAGAGTACCATGATAAATAACAGGTACTCTCTGTCTTTTTTTGTCTTATAGGTTTAGGTTATTAAAGTAAAGATTGTTTATTTTAAAAAATTGGTTATGAAAAGGTTATTAATTTTAGTTGTAGCTGTGCTTGGATTAGGTGCCAGCTCTTACGCGCAAAACGATTATGATGTTCTTTGGGTATTGAACAACAAATCAACATTCGAAACTGTTGCAGAATATGTTAATGCAACTTCAAATCAGAAAGAATATATGAGAGCTATCTTCTATGATTCTACTGAAAAACTAAAAAGCGCACTGATCGACAATGATAAAGAAGCAGCAGAAAAAGCGCTATTCTTTAATTTGGCTAATGTAAGATCAGTTTTGTCTGAAAAACAGTATAGAAAGTATTTGACAATATTAAATACTACTATCAACGATCAGCAAGGCAAGTACATGGCTAGCAAATGAGAAAAACAAGATTGAAGATAGAAGGATGTTTCTTAAATAGAGACATCCTTTTTTATTTTATCCTTCTTCATCTTATCAATCATCCAAATCAGTAGCAAATAGATTGGCATAACAACAGGATATAGCAAAAAGATAAAGAATACATACCCATGCCTTCCCGAAGCATATTCTCCTATCACCACATCTATTAAAGAATATGACCACACATATAAACACAAATAAAGAATAGGTGCTAAAATACCTCCAACTATTACGACAGGGGAAAAACGTTTCGTCGGCTTCCTGATCCGATATCTCAGTGTAAGATAAACATGTACAACACCGAGTACTAGAATAAAAGCAAGCACTAACCAATGCCCAATTGCCACAAAGATATTAGCAAACCATCCTACTTGAGGTGTGTAAGTTATAACAAATTCATCTGATGGTATGTCCGAAAAATGCAAGTGTGTTACAGCATCGGTAAGACTCGTTTTTTCAGCAGGCAAATTCGTTTCGAATGTGCCGTCCAGTCCTGTTATATCTATCTCAATATCCAGTCCTCCGAATGTACGCCAAAAACGAGCCGGCGCAAGATTGTACCTCAAAGTAAACTCTCTGACAGGATTACCTACATACACATTCGCACGCACTGTATACTCCACCCTGATAGCATGCTCTCCCTCAGAAAGATCAATTTCAAAATATTTCAATCCGATCAAATTCGGAACATTCTCCTGCGAGTACAAGAGATGATTATCCAAAGAATCTATCCACGAAAGAGCCGCCTTATCCTCATATGAAGAAGGTATCTTTGATACCGCAACGTCTTTATCATCTACCCATACACGAAAGCCATCACTTTCAGACACATCAGTCATTGTATCAAACACAAGAGGAATCTGCTTCCCTACTCTATCTGATTTAGCAGTATAGATCACCGTATACTTAGCTGTATAAAAATCAATAATGCGGACATGTAAAGACTCATGCAGAATATCTATATCCTTGCTCGAATAAGCTTCACTCATCGGATTGCCACCTATCCACGGAGATGCCATATTCGCCGAAGTGGATACGCAAGCAATTATAAAAGAGAATAGAAGTGAAAATCTTTTTAGCATAGTTTTGTAAAACATTTATTTTAGGTTATTTATAAGATAACCTTTCGTAGGAAATATCTGGTTTAGCTGCTTTTTTACAGCTTGCTTCTCTTCGGCTGTAGCCTGAGAACAGATACGTACTATTTCATCCAGTTTGGTTTCACCGATAATTAATAACAATGGAGAAGATGGACGTGAATCGTACAACTTCTGCAAGTCTGCCATTGCTTCTATAATACGTATTCTTCCACGTGAAGCATTGGCTGCCATTTCGTCCAACCCATTGCGATGATAATTGTACCAGAAAGAATGAAAGGCTTTAGAGCTCTCATCGGTAAAAGCCACAGCAAGATCATACCTGTTATCATTTTTGCCGGAGAAAGGCTCCCACCCTTTTGTATTCAATGATTGAGCCATATTAGCGATTTCCATTGCCCTTGCAAAATACGGAGCACCTCCATTTAAGGAAAATGAATCAAAATCAAGCCCTATGACAACATAAGCATAAAAGGATATTACTGCTACCAAGTTATTGGAAAGTGTAATATTGCTCAAGTCGAGAGATTCTCCTGGTGTATAATTAAACTCAAATTTAGTATCTCTATAGTTGATCAGAGTAGTTATATATGTCGAATTATATACAGGACGACGTGAAGTAACCTGCATTTCTGCAACAAAACTATTATCCGAAGTCATTTCACTTATCGAAATATTCACAGAGCAATCAATACGCTCATTTATGTTGAACGAGGTATTTGTCCATGCTTGATCATTCAACAACTGATTGAGTGAGCTTTCCATTGCCGAAAACAGGTTTTGGTTTGCCGCAGGAACTTTACTGCTGTTTATAGTGAGCTTTGCATTCAACTCCTGTGCCTCTATGTCAGCAAAAGAGATTATTGCAGATATTATGAATAAAGTCAGTCTTAACATACTACTCGAGATTATATGTAATACTTAATACCTTAAACTCTGTCCGGCGGTTTACCTGATCAGCCATTTCCTGTTGCTCTGGTGTGAGCCCTTCAATAAACTCCTCATTCAGTATATCACCTTCTTTCAAAAAGTCATACTTCTTTACGATAGCTTTGGTAACCGTCTTGGGCTCACTTTTACCTTTGCCCACAGCCGTCAATCGATCTTTAGATATCCCTCCCGCTATCAGGTAATTGACCACTGATTCAGCCCTGCGTTGCGAGAGTTTGATATTATATTCGTCCGACCCTTTTCTGTCGGCATGAGCCGAAAGTTCGATTGTCACATTCGGATTGGTATTAAGCAAGTCGATCAAACCATCCAATTCTTTTTTTGATCCGGGTAGCAAGGTTGCTTTGTCGAACTCATAGAATATATTTTCCAATACCACCGGCTTATTGATCGGGGTAAGAATGAAATCGAGCAGATAGGTTGAATCCTTCTCTATCGCTATAGTTTTGAGAGACATACGTGTATTCAAGTGATCTTTGGCACTTGCCAGAAATACATAGTCTACCCCTTGCTTTACGTCCATTTTGTAAGTCCCGTCATTTTTTCCCGGAAACCTCATATTCGTTCCATCACGCCCTACCACGCGTATAGTAGCATTGGTTACAAACTCATCGTCTGTATCCACAATATATCCTTCAGCTACAGTTGTAATTACCGGATATGCAAAAGAATATATATGATCAAATCCTTTGCCATCGCCACGGTTGGAGCTAAAGAATCCACTTTCTTTGTTTCCTTCGAACGTTATACCAAAATCATCTGCCTGAGAGTTTATAGGGAACTTCATATTCTCTACCTTCCAGCCTTTAGACTTTTTATTATATTCAGCCTTATATATATCCAGACCACCCATCCCTACATGTCCGTCCGAAGAAAAATAGAGCGTAGAGTCGTTTCGCATATACGGAAACATTTCGTCTCCTGCGGTATTGATATCGGGCCCCAAGTTCTCAACAAATTCGACCAGATCGCCAACCATACTTGCCCGCCAAATATCTTTACCGCCATAGCCTCCGGGCATGTCGGACACAAAATAAATATAGTCACCCGAAGGTGTTATCGCCGGATGGGCATAAACACTGGTTGTATCACGCTTGTTTATTTCTATCTTCGTACCCTTTCCCCATGACCCCGACGAACGGTATGAGACATATATAGATGGAAAGGAAGTATTTACCGAATCGAGTTTTGTTTGTGTAAAATACATTGCCGAGCCTGTAGCCGAAAATGATGTTGTGCCTTCGTCTGATGATGTATTTATAGGTGAATCCAAGTGTTCAGGCTTCATCCAGTTTCCACTCTCGTCTTTGCGAGACATGAATATATCATTGAGCTTAGATCCTGTAATATTACTTATAGTATCTCCTATAACACCTTCTCGGTTAGATGTAAAGTACAACTGATCGTAATCGGGAGGAAGCAACATAGGACTAAACTCTCCCCGATTGGAATTAAACAAATCCATCCTCTTCACTGTATATAATGTCGGATTAGCTTTCCACTCTGGGGCTACCGTTGTACCTTCCAGCCCGTTAAGAGCAAATTTATTATCAGGGAAAAGCTTTAAGAAATCAGCGTAGTAACGAGCAGCTTGCTTATAATCTCCCACCTTCTGCAACGATCTGGCATATTGCAGATTCAAAGTACTGTCGTTCACCTTATATCTAACAGCATTAGCATACGCCGCATTCGCTCGTAGAGGGTTGTTTATCAACCTGTAACTCTCCGCCATACGCAAAGCAACTTCTCCTCTCAACTCTCTCTTCTTTACAGGGATGCTGCGGTATATCTTGCGATACATATCTGCCGCAACAAAGTATTCACCTTGTGCAAACTTACGGTCTGCATCTTCCAGTTTTACCTGTTTACAAGAATATGCAGACAATAAAAGAATAAGGATACTAAATATGTAAGATATATATCTTTTCAAACTTTTTTCAGGTTATTACAATAAGTTGTTACAGTTTACAAATATAACTCATTTCTGCTTAGAATATTGCTTCCTCCAATTGGAAACATGACAGGCTAATTATCACGCATTTATTACTTTTCGCAGAACTTTACACATACGGTCAAGAGAAATATATTTTCACAAAAAGAATTCTAAGACAAATCTAAATTGTTTTTTTTAACGTTTCATGGTTGCTTGTAGTAGGTATTGCGGCGATTAACTTTCAACGATTCAAAAAGTAACACAGGGAGAAAGGATTGTTAATTAGTGACTAGCACTTCGTGTTTTACCTTATTTTCCATTTCCTTTTTGTCATTTCTTTTATTGTTAGCCTTTTAGTCGGACGCAGTTTTGTTTTCTCTGATTCAAATTGTTGATTTGCAACTCCAATAAACCAAATACCAAAATCGCCCATATGCCCATATAAATCTCGATCTATACTATATTTATGACAGATTTCCATGACGTCTATCTTCTCAACTAATTCTATAATATTTTTGTGTCGAACTGGTGAATACCAATGAATATTCGGTTTATTATCCCATTCTGCATAGTTGATGATTAATATTTCTGCATTTTCGAAATCATTCTTAGTAGGCTTATTTTCTTGATTAATCCTTGTACTTGCAATAAGATTGTACCCATATTCTGTATCATGGACTGCTTCCAAGACAACTGCTCCTCCGTAATTTCCATTTTCGAGTTTGAAAACCAAACAATCGCCTTTTTCAAAAGCAGGCTGCCGAATTATTTTCTTTTTCCTTGCTTTCGCTTTAGGTCGCTCTTCTTGAAGGTTTAAAAGAAATCTTTGAAGAATATCCTTTCGCTTCTTAATCTCTTTTTCAGGCGCCTCAAGCCGCCTCCAGACTTCAAGGTCATTGCCTGATTCTATTATTTCCCTTATTCGGAGAAATAAATCTTTCTCTAGTTGCTTACATTCCCATTGGGCTTTGGCTAATGCAAACCAAAAATTATTACTCTCTTCAAGATCATCAATTATTTCTTGGTTTTCTCTGATTAGTTTTACTGATATTTCAGCGACTTCAAGCCCATCATTGTATAAATCAAAAAACTCACTGTAAATGTCTGCATAAGTATCATTTGATGATATTGCAACTCCCCAAGTTCCCATATTAGTTATATATTTTTTATACTTTCTAATTTTTCACTTCACTGTCCACTTAGATTGTTGATTTGTCTCTAACTTGATCGTTACCGCTATAAAATGACGTTGCCTCTTATTCTCGGGAACAGCTGACGATATGCATGAAAGCAAAGATATTGATAATAATTGTCATGAAGAATATCTTGTCCTCATTCTCTGAAAGAATATTACAGTCTAATTCTCTTGAAAGTATTGAGGCTTAGGAATAAATATTCCTAAGCTACTCTCAGAAAAAATATTAGGCAGAGCGAAGCAGAACCAATGACATGACTGTAAATGTTTTATATTCCTTAAGTAAGATAAATTCAATAAAAACAAATATATCTAAATAATAAGAAAGGGATACTCTAAGCGAGTATCCCTTTCAAAAAAAGTATAGTTAGATAGGTGTTATCTTACTTTCCATTTACTCTGAAACGTTCATTACCGTTCTTAATGAAGTCTACTATTTGATTAGCTGCAGCAATACCGGCATTGATATTTGCCTCTTCGGTTTGCGCACCCGATTTTTTAGGTGTAGAGAAATATCTTCCTGCAAATTTTTCTGTCATTTCAGCATGATTGCCGGGAAGTACATCTGTTACATATTTGAAATCTTTACGTTCTTCCATTACCTTCACTATCGAAGCTTCATCTACTACTTCTTTACGAGCTGTATTCAGTAACAATGCATTTTTAGGCATTTTGCTAATCAACGCATAGTTGATAGAACTAGCAGTTTCGTCTGTAGCAGGCATATGCAAAGATACGTACTGACATGTAGTGTATAATTCTTCAGCAGAACCAACAGCTTTTACGCCTTCTTTTTCGATAGCTTCTTTAGACAAGAACGGATCGAAAGCATAAACTTCCATACCAAAGCCTTTGGCTATACGAGCAACATTGCGTCCTACATTTCCATAAGCATGGATTCCCAGTTTTTTACCTAGAAGCTCTGTCCCCGACGTACCTTTAAAGAAATTGCGGATGGCATATACAGCAAGACCAAACACCAACTCTGCAACAGCGTTCGCATTCTGACCCGGAGTATTCATCACACATATATTGTTTGCTGTAGCAGCTTCCAAATCAATATTATCATAACCGGCTCCTGCACGTACAACAATCTTTAGATTCTTAGCAGCATCTAACACTTCCTTATCGAAAATATCGCTACGAATAATTGCAGCATCAACATCAGCTACCGCATCTAGCAATTGTTTCTTCTCTGTGTACTTTTCGAGCAAAACCAATTCAAATCCGGCTTTCTCTACAACTTCTCTTATTCCAGTTACAGCCTCAGCAGCAAAAGGTTTGTCTGTAGCAATAAGTACTTTCATTATTTAGCTATTTTCTTTTCAAATTCTTTCATTGCATCCACCAATGCCTGAACACCTTCGATAGGCATAGCATTGTAAATAGATGCACGGAAACCACCAACAGAGCGGTGTCCTTTTAGTTCACACAATCCACGTTCTTTCGCAAATTCTAAGAATGCAGCTTCATTTCCTTCATATTCGGAAGTCATCACAAAACATACATTCATCAACGAACGGTCTTCAACCTGACATGTACCTTTAAACACGGAGCTGCGATCGATTTCGTTATATAGTAATGCAGCCTTTTCTTTGTTGCGTTTATACATTGCATCAAGACCTCCATTCGCTTTCAACCATCTCAATGTTTGCATTGCAGCGTATACAGGAACAACAGGAGGTGTATTGAACATCGAACCGTTTTCGATATGCGTACGATAATCCAACATTGTTGGGATAGGGCGATTTACCTTTCCTAATATTTCATCTTTTACGATAACGAAAGTCACTCCCGATGGAGCCAGATTTTTCTGAGCACCACCATATATCAAAGCATATTTTGATATATCTACCGGACGAGAGAAAATGTCTGACGACATATCTGCAACCAACGGCACCGGAGAATCGAGATCGGTATGTATCTCTGTTCCGAAAATCGTATTATTGGTAGTGATGTGGAAATAATCCGCATCGGTAGGAATTGTATAATCTTTTGGGATATAAGTATAGTTAGCAGCCTTAGATGATGCCACTTCAACTACTTCACCAAACAGTTTAGCTTCTTTCTGAGCTTTACTTGCCCACGTCCCCGTATTCAAATATGCCGCTTTTCTTTCTAGTAAATTAAAAGGTACCATGCAAAATTGCAAACTTGCACCTCCTCCAAGGAAAAGCACCGAGTAGCCCGACGGAATTTCTAATAATTCTTTAAACAGTTCAACTGTTTCGTCCATTACAGCCTGAAAATCCTTGCTCCTGTGGCTTACCTCCATTAAAGAAAAAGAAGAACCATTAAAATCCAGAATAGCTTTTGCTGTCTCCTCCATTGTTTGTTGGGGAAGGATTGATGGCCCTGCACTAAAATTATATTTCTTCATTTTATATATTAAATTAGGGAATTAAGAACTCTTCAATATTAATTTTTGGACTTCAAAATTACTAATTATATATGAAATACTGTGATTAAGAATGACTTTTATTGATTTTAATTTCAAGAATCTAGCAAAATGCTTTTTGTATCAAGGGTATTTGTATTTTTTACATATTATGATACTTTTAGCTATTGTTTTTATATATTTGCATATAGCAAAAAGTAAGATAAGATTGCATTGCCTTAATTGATTTTTAACCTTATAATCCATTCAATTTAAACAGCATGGCCCTAATAAAACCGTTTAAAGGAATAAGACCACCCAAAAGTATTGTTGAGCAAATTGCCTCACGCCCCTACGACGTTTTAAGCTCTCTGGAAGCTCGACTCGAAGCAGAAGGAAACGAAAAATCTCTTTACCGCATCATAAAGCCGGAGATAGATTTTGAAGAAACAATCGACGAACATCACCCCGATGTATATCAACGTGCAGTACAGAATTTCAACAAGTTTCAAGAAAAGGGTTGGTTGGAGCAAGATACTGAAGAGTACTACTATGTATATGCGCAAACCATGAATGGAAAAACTCAATATGGGTTGGTAGTATGCTCTCATGTAGATGATTACATGAATGGAAAGATAAAAAAGCACGAACTCACACGCAGAGATAAGGAAGAAGACCGCATGAAGCATGTACGTGTGAATAATGCGAATATAGAACCAGTATTTTTTGCCTACCCTGACAATAAAGACTTGGATAAGATAATAACAAATACAATATCTACTCCGGCCGAATATGACTTTGAAGCAACAGACGGTGTAGGACATCATTTCTGGGTAATAAAAGATCAAGAGGATATACAACAAATAACGAATATATTTGCAACTATACCTTACCTGTATATAGCCGACGGACACCATCGCTCAGCAGCGGCAGCATTGGTAGGAGCAGAAAAAGCGAGACTAAACCCTCATCATAGGGGAGACGAAGAGTACAACTACTTTATGGCTGTTTGCTTTCCCGACAACCAGCTCAATATAATAGACTACAACCGTTTGGTAAAAGACCTGAATGGATTGAGTGTTTACGAATTTCTCAAAAAACTAGAAGCACATTTTATTGTAGAAGAGAAGGGTTCTGACATTGAAAAGCCCACCGCTTTACATAATTTCTCGATTTATCTTGACGGCAAATGCTATAGCCTGACTGCAAAAGAAGATACTTACGACGACAACGACCCTATAGGCGTCTTGGATGTGACTATCTCTTCGAAGTATATATTGGACGAAATTTTAGGCATAAAGGATTTGCGTTCCGACAAACGTATCGATTTCGTAGGAGGAATTAGAGGATTGGACGAACTGAAAAAACGTGTAGATAGCGGTGAAATGAAGCTGGCATTGGCCTTATACCCTGTCACCATGAAGCAACTGATGGACATTGCCGACTCGGGCAACATCATGCCACCAAAAACAACATGGTTTGAACCTAAACTACGGTCAGGACTTGTTATCCACAAGCTGGAATAACATATCTTTTCTTTAAAACCGAAACAAGAAAAACTAAAAATAAGCCGATGTTGCAGAACTCTACAACATCGGCGTTCTTTATTTGTTATATAAAAAGGTATATTTGTCAATTATACAATTTAACACCACCACAGAATTATGATAATAAAACATTTTACAGACAACGATCTGTACAAATTTTCTGTCATGCTAGCTATCCAAAAGCTATATCCGTGGGCATACGTCAAATATGCTTTCACGAACCGAGGGAAGACTCAATTTCCTGAAGGATTCGCCGAACGGATGAAAGAAGAAGTAGCATCTATGGCTAACTTGCAATTAACCGCCGAAGAGAAAAAATTTATAAAGGCCAAATGTTATTTCTTCGATCCTGTATTTGTAGACTTTCTTGAAGGATTCAGATATAAACCTGAGGAAGTAACCATCACTCAAGAAGGAGGAGACCTCAGCGTGGTAATAGAGGGCTATTGGTACAGAACTGTACTTTGGGAAGTTCCACTGCTGGCAATTATCTCCGAGCTTTATTTTCAGATGACAGGAGCTACCCCGCAAAATGTAGAAGAAAATGCAATAATAAAAGCAAAAGCCCTGAAAGAAATGGAAGCCGATTATTCCGAATTTGGTACTCGCAGACGTTTTTCTTTCGACGTAGAAGATAAAGTTATCGGAGCGCTTCAGGCTCATTCGGGAAAGTACTTCAAAGGGACGAGCAATGTATATTTTGCGATGAAACACAATACGATTCCGATTGGTACAATGCCGCACGAATGGTTTATGTTTCATGGCGCAATATTTGGTTATCGGTCGGCAAATATCAAGGGATTGGAAGCATGGGTAGAGGTCTACGACGGCAGTCTGGGTATTGCATTGACAGATACATACACTACCGATTCTTTTTTCAATTCGTTCAGCCTCAAACAGGCTAAACTATTTGACGGAGTACGCCACGATAGCGGAGACCCTCTTGTTTTTGCAGACAAGGCGATCTCTTTTTATCAACAAAACCGCATAGACGCCACTTCCAAAACATTAGTATTCAGCGACTCGCTAAACCTAGACACAGTTAAGGAAATAAAAGATCATGTTGCCGGACGTATACACGACACGTATGGTATCGGCACATTCTTTTCGAACGATGTAGGATCTAAAGCGTTGAATATCGTTATCAAACTGACGGATGTAAAACTACATAAGAAAGATGCGAACTTCATGAAAGCCGTAAAACTTTCGGATGTAGCAGGAAAGCATACCGGAGATCCGAGAGAAATAGATTTAAGCATAAAAACATTAGGACTGGAATAATAAACAAATAATATATGTCTAAGCTATTTAGTAATTTATCGATACGTAATCTTACTCTCAAAAATAGGATTATCATGTCTCCCATGTGTCAATATTCGGCGCATGACGGTTTCGCTACCGATTGGCACTTTGTCCATTATGCCAGTAGAGCCGTAGGCGGTGTAGCAGTTGTTATACAGGAAGCAACTGCCATTTGTCCCGAAGGTCGAATTTCGTATGGAGATTTGGGTATATGGAAAGACGAGCATATATCAAAACTCAAGGAAATAGTAACAGCAATCGAAGAAAACGGCTCTATACCGGGAATACAATTAGCTCATGCCGGGCGTAAAGCAAGCTGCGAGTTGGGATGGAAACGTGGAGAGCAAATAAAAGAAGGCGAAAATAGTTGGCAGACAGTAGCTCCCTCCCCTATCCCTTTTTATGAGACTGATAATACTCCGGCAGAATTAACAGAGGTCGAGATCGAAAAAATAATATATGATTTCGTTCTCGCTGCGCAACGTTCGATAATAGCGGGATATAAGATAATAGAGATACATGCGGCTCATGGATACCTTATCCATCAATTCTTATCTCCTCTTACCAACAAAAGAAAAGATCAATATGGTGGTACATTTGAGAATAGAATCCAGTTATTGATTAAAATAGTGGATGCTGTACGGTCATTATTGAATGAAGACCAATCATTATGGGTAAGGATATCAGCTACCGACTGGGTAGACAATGGTTGGAATCCGGAAGAGTCTACACAATTAGCATTGTTATTGAAAGATAAAGGAGTAGATGTTATCGATGTATCATCCGGAGGTAATCTACCGCACGTAAAAATACCTGTAGGAAAAAATTATCAAGTACCTTTTGCCAAAGAAATAAAAAGTCGGACAGGAATACTTACAGGAGCTGTAGGGCTTATTACTGAATCCAATCAGGCAGAGGAGATTTTACAAAAGGAGGAGGCCGATCTTATTTTTATCGGCAGAGAATTATTAAGAGACCCTTATTTTGCGCTTCATGCAGCAAAATCGTTGGGAGATGATCTAAAATGGCCTCTTCAATACGAGAGAGCAAAGTAAAAGTATAGAATTAAGCGGCTGTAATGGGAAGGATGCCCCCCCTTTTCATTACAGTCGCTTCTCTTTATTCTTCCATCAAATCGAGGACTCTATCATATCCCCATTTTTCGGCAACTTCATCATCGGAAGTGAATCTATTTTGCCATTTAAAGTCGACAACTTCGATACGCTTCGATGCAGAGCCATCCCATTCCACAGTAAAGCCCTGATTCTTGAGTTGGGCGACAATTTTGTTACCTATCAATATAGCTTCCTTGTCATTCTTCTCTTTTTCACCATAGAAGCCGACACTTAGCACTCCGGTTTGTATTACACGTTCCAAATCCTGCCCGTGATAATAACAATATCCAATAGGTTTTACCCCATTATCTTCCAGGTCTTGCCATACATCCTGCACATCATATATAGCTTCAGATTGTGTATATCCGGCATTGTGCAACGCTACAATTTTCTCTTTACAAAGATTATCGAAAACGGTATGCAGCTTATCCGTGTCAGTAGGGCGTTGCCATGTTTTACTTTCAGATTCATTTTTCGCATACTCCTTGCCAAAAATATCCCGAATCCACTCTTCAGAGATTTCGCTTTCCCAGCCTTCATCTTCTACAGCTTCAATAGCCTCTGTAATAATATCTTCTAAAGATTCAAATCCTGATTTTATACTAATAAGGAAATGATCATAGAGATACTTTTCATTTTCTGTCATAGTGTAAAAAAAATTAAGACACTTCCCATCCTTCAGAAACAAAAGAATGTGTACTTGTTTAGTTAGGTATCAATTATTTAAAGTTAATATCAATTCTAGTCCAATCTCATAATATTAGCACCCAGCTGATTAAGACGCACGTCGATATTCTGATATCCACGGTCTATCTGCTCTATATTGTGTATCGTACTTTTTCCATCGGCACACATAGCGGCAATAAGCAAAGCTATACCGGCACGGATGTCCGGTGAAGTCATCGTTGTGGCACGCATAGGACGTTTTCCTGTACCAATTACCGTTGCACGGTGCGGATCGCATAGTATGATCTGTGCTCCCATATCGATAAGTTTATCCACAAAGAACAAACGGCTCTCAAACATTTTCTGATGTATCAACACACTCCCCTTAGCCTGAGTAGCCACCACAAGTAGCACACTGATTAGGTCGGGAGTCAACCCCGGCCATGGAGCATCGGCAATAGTAAGAATCGACCCGTCGATAAATGTATCTATAGTATATTCTTTCTGTGCAGGAATATATATATCATCTCCTCTGCGCTCCAATTGGATACCCAAACGGCTGAATGTATCGGGGATGATACCCAAATCATCGTAGGCTACATCTTTTATTGTAACTTCCGATCCTGTGATAGCTGCCATACCTATAAAACTACCGATCTCGATCATATCGGGCAATATACGATGCTTTGCAGCACCCAAAGAAGTTACACCTTCGATACGCAATAGGTTAGATCCCTGCCCATCTATCTTGGCTCCCATCTTGGTAAGCAAACGGCAAAGTTGTTGTATATATGGTTCGCAGGCTGCATTATAGATTGTAGTTTCGCCTTCGGCTAATACCGCTGCCATAACAATATTGGCTGTACCGGTAACAGATGCCTCATCGAGAAGCATATATGTACCTTTCAGCTTTTCGGCTGATATATTATATATCTGCTCTGCGTCGTTGTAATTAAATTCAGCTCCTAGTTTTTGTATCCCCACAAAGTGAGTATCGAGACGACGACGACCAATTTTATCTCCTCCAGGCTTAGGCAGAATAGCCCTGCCAAAACGAGCTACAAGAGGCCCTATGATCATCACCGAGCCACGCAAAGAGGCACTTCTCTTCAAGAACTCCGGTGTTTGCAAATAGTCTATATTTACATTTTCGGCCTTGAATGACCAGGTATCTTCTGCCACCCTTTTGGTTTCGACACCCATGTCGCTCAATAGACGTATCAGGTTGTTTACATCCAGAATATCCGGAATATTTTCTATAATAACTTCCTCTGCGGTAAGTAATGTCGCACAAATAACCTGTAACGCTTCATTCTTTGCTCCTTGTGGAATAATTTCTCCACTCAAGCGACAACCTCCCTCTATTATAAATGATGCCATGTTTTTAGCTAATATAATTTTTTAATAAATTCTAACTTCGGGTTCAAGCTCGATACCAAATTTATCGTTCACTGCCCCCTGCACTTCTTTCATAAAACTGACGATGTCGTTTCCATCGGTTGTGCCATAATTGACTATAATAAGCGGCTGATTAGGATATGTTCCCACGTCGCCTATTCTTTTTCCTTTATATCCTGCTTTGTCAATAAGAAATGCGGCAGATGTTTTTACCAACCCATCTTTATATGGAAAAACAGGCAGAGTCGGATATTCCAATAGAATCTTATCTGCAGCTTCTTTTGTTATATACGGATTCTTAAAGAAACTTCCGGCATTTGGCAGTACCCTTTCATCCGGCAATTTTCTTTGACGAACACGTATAACAGCATTGCGTACATCCTCAACTGTAGGTTCTTCTATTTCCTCCAGTTCTTTATTCAGGTCTGCATATTTGGGGGTGTACACGAAAGAACGTTTCAGGTGGATAACAACGGATACTATCAAATATTTATTTGTCCTTTTGAAGATACTGTCACGATATCCGAACTCACATTCCGCGTTCGAAAACGAAACAATCTTCCCTGTCTCCATATCTATTGCAACAACTTCTCGTATCACATCTTTTACTTCAGCCCCATAAGCGCCTATGTTTTGTATAGGTGCTGCACCTACTGTACCGGGAATCAGCGAAAGATTTTCGAGCCCTACGAAACCACGTTCAACACAATAAGCGACGAGTTCATCCCAGTTTTCGGAAGCATTGACTTCCAGAAACACATCATCGTCTTCGTCATCATCGTCTGATATTTCACGAAGCCCTTTGATATGAGGATAAATCACCAGTCCATCAAAGTCTTTGGTAAAAAACAGGTTGCAACCGCCACCTATTATTAGCTTTTTTTCGTCCGGGTAATCAGATAAACACTTGCGAAGCTCTTCGATTGTAGTGGGCTTGCAAAAAATCTTTGCTTGAGCTTCTGTTTTTAATGAATTGTAATCTTTTAATTGGGTTTGCCTATAATAGTCCATTTCAGGAATTATTGATTCTACATAAATCCGGTATCAACGCTTTCGCTTCAGCCAGAAAATTAATATACCCAGTGCGACAACAATTCCAAGAACAATGAGAACTGTCTGCCAATGGGTCATGATGAATTTGATGATAAATATTAAAGCTATTACAGCAAGAATAATACCGACTATTTGCAAAACTCTGCAGATTGTCTGCTTTCTTTTTGCGGCCTTTTCCTCTTCGCTTATATCGAGGATGTCGTCCTCTTCGCTTTCACGACTTCCGTCTATATCAACATGCTCTTCGCTTTTCACATCTTCAAAAGGAACGTAACCTTTTTCAACTTCTTCCGAAATAGACTCGATCTCCTCAAAGTCTACATCTTCAGTCTGAACCAACGTTTCTTCTTCACCCTCGTATATCTCCATCGGAATATCATCAGGATTGATATAGCTATCTTCTACCGCCGACTCTTCGTTTTCATCCAACGGTAATTGATTTTCTGCACTAGTCGGCTCAACAATCTGAGGTGTAAACTTACCGGCTTGCGCCCTTTCGGTATCAGCAAGACGGATAATTGTATCTACACGTGATGAAGCCACTTTTGTGTCAAAGTCTCCGCTCTCAACCATAGATATCAACTCGTCTTCTATAGCCGGATATTTGATCATAAAAGACTTCAAAGCATTCGCGAAATCACGAAAGTGTTGTATCTTTTCTATTTTTGCCTTCACTTCTTCCCCGTTTCCTGAGGATAGGTCAAGCACTTTATCTGCCAATATAGATTTTAGGCGCTCCATAAATAATTAATCAGAAATATATTTATCTGTTTCCGTACATTTGTTCGTAATACTTCATATAGTCGCCCGAAGTAACTTCTTCAACCCAAGTTTGATTGTCGAGATACCAATATATTGTTTTCACAATACCATTATCGAAGGTCGTCTCAGGCAACCATCCCAGTTCGTTCGATATTTTAGCCGGATCAATAGCATAACGTTGGTCATGTCCCTGACGGTCTTTCACAAAAGAGATGAGATTGTCGTTGATCCAACTTATATCGATACTTCCATCAGCAGCCACGTCTTTTTTCTTCAATACGTCACAATACTTAGGCTCCTTCTCCATAATATCGTGTATTGTTTTTATTACCAGTTTAACGATCTCGATATTTTTTCGTTCGTTATGCCCTCCTATATTGTACACTTCGCCTACACGTCCTTTGTGCAGAACAATATCGATAGCCTTACAATGGTCGTCCACGTATAACCAATCTCGCACATTGCTACCATCACCATATACCGGAAGTTGCTGTCCTGCCAGAATATTGCGTATAATCAGAGGAATAAGCTTTTCAGGAAAATGGAATGGCCCGTAATTATTCGAACAGCGGGTTATATTAATCGGCATCTTATAAGTTTCGCCATAAGCTTTTACAATCAGGTCGCCACCTGTTTTTGCTGCACTATAAGGAGAACGCGGATCTAAAGGCGTTTCTTCTGTAAAGTAACCTTCTTCGCCTAACGATCCGTATACTTCATCTGTAGATACCTGCAAAAATTTCACCCCTTCGCGCCAAATCGGATAATTATTTTCATCTTTGCCTATAGTCCAAAACTTTCTTGCTGTATCCAACAAATTCTGAGTACCAAGAATATTCACCTGTAAAAATAATTGAGGATTCTCGATACTTCTATCCACATGACTCTCTGCCGCAAAGTTGACAACAAAGTCTATCTGATGATCCGAAAAAACTTTCTCTGTAATATTTTTATCACAGATATCTCCCTTTACGAATGTTACGCGGGAATCTTTCAGCTCCTCAGCCAGAGTTCCAAGATTTCCGGCGTATGTAAGTGCATCAAATATAACGAGTTTTGCTTCGGGATGTGTCGCCAACATGCGTTTCACAAAATTCGAGCCTATAAATCCAGCTCCGCCTGTGATCAAGTATGTCATTGTTTTATATTCTTATTTATTATTCATCACAAAAATAAGAAAAAAACAATATTAAAAACATTCGAGACGGTATTATATGAGGTAAATTTATTTATCTCAATCCTTCTATTTTGAAAAACTGTCACGTTTATGTTATATTTTTTAACAAATAGACATTTTTTTCATATATTTGTGGCATCCATAAATCAAAATCCATTTTTTATAATGAAGGTAGAATTAGTATTACAAGACTTAAAACGCAGATTTCCGAACGAACCTGAGTATCTTCAGGCTGTTCAGGAAGTATTAGAATCCATTGAGGAGATTTACAATCAACACCCTGAATTTGAGAAGGCAAACTTAATAGAAAGACTATGCATTCCTGATCGTATCTTTTCTTTCCGTGTAACGTGGGTTGACGACAAAGGCAACACGCATACCAACATGGGATACCGCATACAACATTGCAATGCCATAGGCCCATACAAAGGCGGCTTACGCTTACACGCCTCTGTAAATCCGTCTATATTGAAGTTCCTTGCTTTTGAGCAAACGTTTAAAAACTCGCTCACTACGCTTCCGATGGGAGGAGCAAAGGGAGGTTCAGACTTTAGTCCCAAAGGGAAATCTACCGCAGAAATCATGCGCTTCTGTCAGGCTTTTATGCTCGAACTTTGGCGCAACATTGGCCCCGACACAGACGTTCCGGCAGGAGATATAGGCGTAGGTGGTCGCGAAGTAGGTTATTTCTTCGGAATGTACCGCAAATTGGCTCGTGAATTTACAGGAACATTCACAGGTAAAGGGCTTACATTCGGTGGTTCGCTCATTCGCCCCGAGGCTACAGGTTACGGAAATGTATATTTCCTGCTCGAAATGTTGAAAACAAAAAACATTGACATAAAAGGTAAAAAATGTCTTGTTTCAGGTTCAGGAAATGTAGCGCAATATACTTGCGAAAAACTGATAGAGCTGGGAGCAATACCTGTTACATTATCAGACTCTAACGGGTACATCTACGATCCGGAAGGAATAACAACCGAAAAACTGGAGTATGTAAAAGAGTTGAAAGAGCTTTACAGAGGCCGTATCAGCGAATATGCAGAAACATACGGTTGCAAGTATGTTCCGAATGCACGCCCTTGGGGAGAAAAAGGCGATATCGCATTACCATCGGCAACACAGAATGAAATAAACGGAGAGGATGCTAAGAAACTGGTGGCAAATGGTGTTATCGCAATATCGGAAGGAGCTAATATGCCATCTACACCTGAGGCTATAGAAGTATTCCAACAAGCGAAACTACTCTATGCACCGGGTAAAGCGGCAAACGCCGGAGGTGTTTCTGTATCGGGATTGGAAATGACACAAAACTCGGAGCGCATAAGCTGGTCTGCTGAGGAAGTTGATAAGAAGCTGAAATGGATTATGCAGAATATCCACGAAAATTGCGTGAAATACGGTACAGAAAAAGACGGATATGTAAACTATGTAAAAGGTGCTAACATAGCCGGATTTATGAAAGTTGCTAAAGCCGTAATGGCTCAAGGCATCGTATAAAGCCGTTTTATGAATAAAAGAGGCTGAGTAATTACTTTTACTCAGCCTTTTCTTTTCGCTAAAATCCATAAAAATTAATTTATATCTTTGCAATACTTCAACAATAAAACATCTGCCAAATATGAATAAAAAGTATATACTTTTCGGTCTCATAACTATTTGTAGTATCTCTTTTATGAGTTGTTCTCAAAAAGATGAAAAGCAAATAACAAAAAAGGAGGCCGCCTTATCTGCAATCTATAACAGAAAAAGTGTACGCAGTTTTATCAAAGACAGACCTGTTTCGGATGAAGATGTTCAGGCACTAATAAAGGCCGGTATGTCTGCACCTTCGGGAAAAGACACCCGTCCGTGGGAATTTGTGATTATAAATGACAGGGCTATATTGGATAAAATGGCAGAAGAACTACCTACAGCCAAAATGCTATCTCAAGCGCCAATGGCAATTGTTGTTTGTGGAGATACCATCCGCTCTTCGTACTGGTATCTAGATTGTTCGGCTGCAACAGAAAATATTCTTCTAGCCGCCGAAGCGATGGAGCTCGGCGGCGTGTGGACTGCCGCTTACCCCTATCGGGACAGAATGACTACAGTGATAAAACATACGAATATGCCAGCACAAGTTCTACCACTGGTAGTAATACCAATAGGCTACCCGATGGGAAACCATTCGGTAAAAGATAAGTATGACGAAAAGAAAATACACATGAATAAGTGGTAGTTTTATACATCTACCTGAAATAATCCGTATTTTTGTAATGAACAAATACCATCGATATGAATGATTGGAAAGACCGTCTGAATGTTGTGTATTCCACAAATCCGGACTTCAAATATGATACAGACAAGGAAGAGGAGCAAGATACCCTCCCGAAAGAGAAACAGCAATTACGCATCCAGCTAGATAAGCGCAACCGAAAAGGGAAAGCGGTGACTCTGATCACAGGATTTGTAGGAACAAGCGAAGATCTGGAAGAATTGGGTAAATTCTTAAAGGTTAAATGTGGTGTTGGCGGATCGGCAAAAGACCACGAGATAATTGTACAGGGAGATCTCCGTAACAAAGTATTAGAACTACTCCAAAAAGAAGGGTATGTCAAATCACGCATCATTTGATGATGAAATAAACTTATACGTATATAAAGCCTCTGCCGGCTCGGGAAAAACACACCGACTGACAGAGAAGTATCTTAATTTGCTTTTCTCGTCCCCCTTTGCATACAGGCATATACTGGCTGTAACCTTTACCAATAAGGCTACAGACGAGATGAAAAGCCGTATAATAGAAGAGTTGGCAAATATCGCCACAGGGAAGGAATCGGATCATATAAGTTTTCTCTCGAAAGAATATAAATACAACGAAGAACAGGTAAGAAAAGAGGCTCGGGATATACTGGTGCGCATCCTACACGACTATTCGTCTTTTTCGGTAAGCACTATCGACAAGTTTTTCCAACAAACAATGCGGGCTTTTACCCGTGAAATCGGCTTAGGTGGTGGGTACAATGTAGAACTGGATACCAACAAGGTATTGGGCGAAGCTATCGACTCCATGCTGTACGATCTGGAACAGACAGACAATAAACTATTGTTAGATTGGTTAATCCGTTTTTCAGAAGAAAAAGTAGAAAACGGAGAAACCTGGAATATCCGCAACGATATACAATCCCTATCGTCTGAAATATTTAAAGAAAGCTACAAAGCATACAGCAATCAGGTGCAAACAGACATCAGTGATAAGCAGCTGATGACCGACTACAAAGATATGCTGTTTACCATTATCAGGGATTTTGAAAAAGCATCGCAGCAGATCGGAGAAAAGGCATTGAACATAATGTCTCGCTTCGGACTAAAAGGTGAAGATTTTAAAGGAGGAACCCGCTCTCCGTTTCTTAATTTCTTAAAATGGGCTAACGGAACGATTGCCGAACCAACAGATACGTTCCGCACGTTAGCGGATAACCTTAGTGGCTGGTACACCAAAACGACAGGTTCAGCAACACGGGATAAAATAGAAAGCGTATACCCTGAACTCAACATCTGTGTATGCGACATCATAAACCACTATGATAACTCACTGATCTATCAGACAGCATACGAAATAAACCGTTACTTCTTCACATTAGGGATACTGGGAGACGTAGATAAAAAAATTCGGGAATATAGTACCGAGAATAATATCATGTTGATTTCGGATACGACCGAACTGCTAAACCGTATCATAGAGGGCAATGAATCCCCGTTTATATACGAAAAGGTTGGTCAACGAATCAACAATTACATGATCGACGAGTTTCAAGACACATCGGGCATGCAGTGGCAAAACTTTCTTCCTCTGGTAAAGGATAGTCTTGGCAGCGGAAACAAAAACTACATAGTAGGTGATGTAAAGCAAAGTATTTATCGTTGGAGAAACTCAGACTGGAAACTTCTGGATGAACAACTCGATATAGATTTCCGAAGCGAGGGCATAGAACATGATACGCTGGATACCAACTGGCGCAGCTCCCGCAATGTTATTTCTTTCAACAATGCAGTATTTTCTATTGGTTCGGCGTTGCTGCAAGATACATTCAACAAATCATTGCAAGATCTTGATAATGCAAGGCTCAAGCCATTCCTCACACGGATAACAAAAGCTTATGACGAACTGTATCAGGAGATACCCGAAAGCCATAAAAACAACGAAGGGCGAGTAAGAGTAGAGTTTATTGATACTGACGAGCATATATGGCAGAATTATGTATTGGAGCAATTACCTGTCGAGATAGAACAGTTGCAGGAAAGAGGTTACAGCCTCAAAGATATTGCCATACTAGTACGCACAAAAAAAGAAGGAGCAGATGTAGCAAATTGCTTGTTGGAATATAAAAAGCTACACCCGGGTTCAAAATATCGTTATGATATTATATCCGATGAAGCGCTGTTTGTAAGCAACTCAAAGAGCATCAAACTTATAATTGCCCTACTAAAGCATTTGCACAATCCTTTGGATAAATCACTGAAGGCCTTGGCTGTTTTCGAATATTTCAAATACAGCAAGCAAATGAATGCCGAAGAGGCGCTGCTCAAATACTTCTCGGCAAAAGACGATCTGCCTCAACAGATAGAGGACAGGCTGAGCCATATACGAGAACTGCCATTGTATGAAATGACGGAAGAGATCTTCAATCTATTTCGTGAAGCTATGGAAAACGATGAGCAGGTATATATACAATCGTTTTTAGATATGGTGCTCGATTTCACGGTTCGTAATTCTTCCGATCTGGATGCATTTCTCAGATGGTGGGACGAGACGGGTACAAATAAAACTATTTTTACCCCTGATGGTCAAGATGCGATACGGATTATGACAATACATAAGTCGAAAGGGCTGGGTTTTAATGTTGTACTGATTCCCTTCTGCAACTGGGAGATAGATCATAAACTAACTACAATATTGTGGTGTCACCCACAGACAGAACCATTCAACAGACTACATCTCGTTCCTGTAAAATATTCACAAAAGCTAAAAAACACCATTTTTGCTTACGAATATTTTGATGAGCGGCTTCATGCATTTATCGACAATATCAATGTATTGTACGTGGCTTTCACTCGTGCAAAAAACGAACTGATAGCTTATGCTCCCAAGCCGAAGAAGGAAGAAGTGAGTAATATATCGTCTTTGCTATGGGCTACAATAAACAGCGGTTCTGTAGGGAATGGCAAGCAAGCTTACACAGACCTGTCTCAACACATAGATGAAGAAACTGCGACTTTTGAAATAGGTGAAAATTATATACCAATCAAAAAAGTTACACACAGATCAGTAGAAGAAATCAGTGTAGATAGCTTATCCAGCATTCCTTATGATGAAAGAGTAAAACTATTATTGAAAAACAAGTACTTTTTCACCGATACCGGACAACGAGACTATGGCACTCTGATGCACGAAATTGTGAGTAAGGTAAAAACAATTGACGACGTACAGAAAGCTGTAGAAGAATATCACATTGCAGGAGAGATTACTGCTACTGATAAGAGCAAGATAATAGGACTACTAGAAGAATACCTTTCCAATCCTCTGGTCGCCCCGTGGTATAGCGGTGAATACAAGGTATTGAACGAGATACAGATATTACAGCCCAAAGGCAAATTTGTTCGTCCCGACCGTGTGATGATAAAGGGCAAGGAGGTTATTGTAATTGACTATAAATTCGGCGAAAAGGAAGACAAAAAATATATCCGTCAAGTGAAATATTATGCCGATCAGATCCGTAAAATGGGCTACACCGACATAAAAGGATATATTTGTTACATCAGATTAGGTAAAATTGTAGAAATATAATTTGTGGAGAATCCTTTACAAAAGCCGACTTCAAAAAGCTTCGACATTCCAATTAACTAATTATTTAACTATTTTACTATTTTTAATACAGTGTAAATAAACTATTTACACATATTCTACGTTTATATTATGTGTTTTTCATAGTATTAGATTTTAAGGTTAACAATAAAGATTGGTTGTCGTGATGACAACCTTTTCTTTTTTATATAACCTCTAATACAATAAACGATTAAATAATATCAACGATAGGTATTCGACCTTCTCTTCTCAATCTGCTTTTACGACTCTTACCGACCTTACACTATAGTAGAAAGCGTATTTATTGTTCAGCCATTGATCAGGATTTGTGCTCAGGTCTTCGTAGTGAAATTTGCTATGAACAGCAACTTTGTCCGTAAACACAATATCTTGTATTCCATTAGCCACCTGCTCCTTCAAGGATGCTTCCCGAGCCTGATAGACATCCGATATTAACTTCATTGATGGGTATTTTCTATAATAATCTATACCATATAGACTAACCAATGCTATTATCGCTATCAAATTCGCATATTGGAACAACTTGTGTCTTATTTCTATATTCGCATATAGGATACCAATGGCGATAACTATAAAAACAATCTGCCCGAACATAACCCAAGCAGGGAAAACAGGTGATACAATCATTATAAAGAAAGAAAGCTGACCTGCAACAAAGAATAGTACTGCTGCAAACAAAACCTTTTTATATTGATCTTTCTCCATATTTTTTCGGCTCTTGAAAAAGAGAAATAAAAAAAATAAAAAGAGCAGCGAAACAGGAAGCATATAGGGCAAATATCGAATAGACATCATATCCGGTAAGTTTGACCAGAGAGTTTCAAATATTGATAATCCCTGCTCTCTCACATTTTGCTTAGCAACGAGTGCCGCACGAACATAATTTCCGGGTGCGAGAATCATCAGAGCAAAGCCAAAGCATAATCCAATCAAACCTGTGACTGCCCATTTAGGAAGTTTCAAGTTTTTCTTATAATAGATACAAAAAATAAATATCAATAATATAGCAACTGAGGCGGTAGACTCATTTGTCCATCCGGCTATGATTCCTGCGAAAAAAAATAATACAGTTTTATAAAGTTTATCATCCGTATGCTCATCAAAAAAGTAAGACACATAGGGATATATAAATAGTATAATGAGCAAGGTTCCCCACAGATAGTTAGCACTTCCTGTAATCCAAAACACATCGGAGGTAAACCGGGGAACAAGAAACCAGACAGATGTACTAATCAGTATCAGCAAAAAGGCGTTGGTTGACTTACCCTTATTGCAAATAAAGTACATTGAACAGATCAGCATTACATAAGCTAATGTATTTAATATATCATTGAGGGGTGTACCTATCCACAGAAGAAATTGGGCTATGAAGTGAACAACCGACCGTCCACCCCAATTGAAATAATGGGCATACTGAGATTCGAGTATATCTTTAAAGCTGGCTATCTTTTCATTGCTGGAAGGAAAACCATAATCGACCAGTACCTCTCTGAATGAATAGGCCCAATCGTCGGCATGGAGAGGGAATAAGTAGTTAAAGTAGTAAATAGTAGCACCAATACAAAAAAGTACAACTACAAAGAGAAATCTTTGTAGTTGCAAGTTTTTTGTATTTAGTTTATCTATCATACATAAATATTATTTCTCTCTGATAATGATATTGATCGGAGTACCCGACAAATCCCAATTATCACGAATACGATTTTCGAGAAAACGTTTGTATGGATCTTTTATCCATTGAGGAAGGTTACAAAAGAACACAAACGTAGGAACATGTGTATTAGGCAACTGGGTAATATACTTTATCTTGATATATTTTCCTTTATTCGCAGGAGGCGGAGTGCGCTCTATAATAGGGAGTAATATCTCATTCAGCTTATGTGTTGGAATCTTAGTTTTTCTACGACCATAAACTTCTTTAGCTGTTTCTAACACTTTCAGAATACGTTGTTTGGTCATAGCCGAAGCAAAAATGATCGGGAAATCAGTGAAAGGTGCCAATCGTTCCCGAATTGCATTTTCGAAAGTCTTTATGACAACCAGTTCCTTATTCTCTACCAAATCCCATTTGTTTACACAAACTACAAGCCCTTTACGGTTTTTCTGAATAAGAGAAAATATATTCATATCCTGACTCTCTATCCCTTGCGTAGCATCAAGCATCAGAACACAAACGTCTGAATTTTCAATCGCTTTTATGGAACGAATCACCGAGTAGTATTCCAAATCTTCGGTAACCTTTCCTTTCTTACGGATACCCGCAGTATCTACAAGATAAAAGTCCAGATTAAACTTATCGAACCGTGTATAGATCGAATCACGTGTTGTGCCGGCTATATTGGTTACAATATTACGTTCCTCATCCATCAAGGCATTTACCAAAGATGACTTCCCTGCATTAGGTCGCCCAACAATGGCAATACGTGGTATATCTTCGAGATGTTCCTCTTCTCCCTTTTTTGTAAACTTAGTTATTATCACATCCAAAAGATCTCCTGTACCCGAACCGTTGATCGCCGAAATATTAATAGGATCACCTAAGCCGAGAGCATAGAATTCTGCCGACTGAGCGTGCAAATTAAAGTTATCTGCTTTATTGGAGACAAGAAGGATTGGTTTCTTTGAGCGGCGAAGCATGTTTGCAACGCTCGAATCCAAATCTGTAAGTCCGTTCATTACATCTACCATAAACAGAATTACATCAGCTTCTTCTATAGCAATGGCTACTTGCTTATTTATTTCATTTTCAAAAACATCCTCAGAATTCACAACCCATCCGCCTGTATCCACAAGCGAAAAATCCTGACCACCCCACTCTACTTTTCCGTATTGGCGGTCACGGGTCGTACCCGAAGTTTCATCGACTATAGCCTGGCGACTTTCTGTCAATCGATTAAACAGGGTTGACTTACCCACGTTGGGGCGTCCAACTATAGCTACTAAATTTCCCATATTTGTATATTGTACTCTAAATTTTGTGCAAAGGTACGTATTTTTATTGAAAACACTTTCAACGAAAAAGGCTTGCGTATGCAAGCCTTTCATATTTTTATAACTTATATCCTATTGAAAGTGTGATACTCGTGTAATCCACATAATCGTATCGCCTACAGGCAGGCTCGTTTTGTGGGCACTTTTAAGAGCATCATCTAAAGTGAATTTTTCTGTCGGTATGCCCTCAAATAGTGAAATATTCTTATCTGTACTCTTATATCCTACATAATGCTGTCTTATCCTCAGATTTTTTTTACTACCACTTCCATAGTATTGCTCTATGCCTCCTGTAGTAATATACAACAAAGTATCGTTCTGGAAGCGATACTGGCTGCGTTCTTTGACTATATCTCCTTGATTTACATAAACAAAATCATCATCGAACAATATATATGTATCAGTAGGGTATTGTTCATAGAGACGAGTAAAGACGGTTGCGGGATCAAATCTCTTTGTTAGAACTGTATCCGGACCCGATACAGTACCTTTATAGATATTAAAATCTGTAATAGACGAGCTAATGTATCTTATATTATCCGTCTTATTTTCGTTGCTGCATGCTATCAACAAAATTGCAGATAAGACAAAAAGTATATATCGTTTTTTAGAAAAAATCATCTTACGGTCAAATTAGATTTAGGAATCATTTGAACTGATAAATTGCATTACACCATACAAGAGTATCTTTCGGGTCAGTCATCTCGCTCAGTGAAGAAAGCCCTCTCATTTCGAGCGTTTTCTCCAAGCTTACAGCCTGATTAAACGAACGTATAGTATCATTACCTCTTTCGTTACGATAACGCACCAAAGCTTTAATCCTATATAAGTTATCAGCATTACCAAGGGCCACAAATACTTTATGCCAAGTCTTGTTTATCGTATCAAGTTTATTTATAAATAGAGAATCTTTTTCGTAAGCATAGCTGGATACTATTTTTTTTTGTCCTAAAGAATCAACATAGGTCAATTTATCATTGTCAAATTGAATCCTTATATTATCATATAAATCATATTTATACGAACCTTCAAAGAAATAATTTGCCAACTCAGTTCTTCTCAATTCATTAAATTGCACTTGCTTTCCACCTGTAGCCGAACCCGCATACACGGCGAGGCTAGACAAGTCTACATTTGTTACCTGTAGTACACCATCCACTTCCTCTTCACTCGAACAGCTAACAAAAAACAGTGCGCAAAATATTATATATAATATACTTCTCATTATCCGGCTTGTTTTTCTAAAACGTAAAGATAATCAAAACAGTTTTATTCCTGCCACAAAATAGTTATCTCCTGAGTCGACAGTCTCTATCGGTTCTAATTTTATATAGCGGGCTTTTTCTGATTTCGTTGCAAACAAAGTAACATCTTGTTTCACGGGGTTATTGGCTATATTGTTGAAAATAGCATTCTTCTTAACTTGTGCCCAATTCTTGCCATCTAAACTGATATAAAAATTATATCTGAGAATATTTGATGATTGTACTTTATTGAAAGGAATATAAGTAAAACCTTTAATTAACACAGCTTCACCCAAGTCGATTACCAATGGAGTCTTTTTCTTTACTTCGAGGAAAGTATTATCATCAGTATCTGTAATTTCTGACAGATCAGCAACAGGCGATAGTAATTTCCATTTAGATGTAGAAAGGCTCTTATTATTTTCTTTATTTACTGCTTCTGTCGCCGAGAATGATTCGGGAGCATTATACAAACTTACTTTGCTGATTAGCGGACAAGCAAGAGCAGTAAAGCTTATTTTCAGTTTTTGAGTAGAGATCGCAGGGAAGCGTAAAATACGTTTGTAGCCTATTGTTGTAGCATCCGTCAAGTCTTTCCAAACTCCGTTATCCCAATATTTTACACTAAACGATGCCACTCTTTGCCCCAATGGGATATATTCTTGTAATGCCAAACGGTTAAATGTCTTCGCTTGTTTCAAATCAATTTCAATAGACGGATTTAATTCACTATCGTCTGTAGCCCAATACGTGTTATAGTTATCGTCAAGCAGGTTTGCAACAGAATATTGGGCAGCGTTGTCTCTCACATTACTTGCTTTTATTTCAGCGCCTTCAATCAAATCTTTACTAAATGATTCCTCTCTTGCTTTACGAAACTCCATCAAACGAATAGAGTCATTCGCATTAATACGCCCTGTGCGATCGGGAGGAACATTCAACAACAAGTTAGAATTACGTCCGACTGAAGTATAATATATATCCATCAATTTATCTACCGACTTTACCTTATCGTCTGTAGACGGACTATAAAACCATCCCGGACGGATAGAAACATCCGTTTCGGCAGGAACCCATGCTTCACCACCTTGTACGCCTGTATTTAAAATATCTACAGACGGTGCTCCGTGTCCCGGTTCATAGCCCTTAATATTAAGTGTAGACCAGTTAGTCTTACCTGCAACACCTTGCTCATTACCCATCCAGCGACAGCCGGGGCCTACATCACTGAATATTACAGCTTGAGGTTGATTTCTATATACTGTATTGTGAAATAAGTTCCAATCATAGACTTGTTTTTTGCCGTCTTTTCCTTCTCCGTTTGCACCATCAAACCATTGCTCAAACACTTCTCCGTATCCTGATAGCACTTCGTTCAATGTATTTGCAAAAACCTGATTATATTCAGGAGTTCCATAAGCAGGATGATTTTGATCCCAAGGAGACAAATAAACTCCAAACTTTAAACCATATTCGCGGCAAGCTTCAGAAAGCTCTTTCAACAAGTCTCCTTTTCCATCTTTCCAAAGGCTTTCTCTTACTGTATGCGTACTATATTTACTTGGCCACAAACAAAAACCATCGTGGTGCTTTGCCGTGATAATGATACCTTTCATACCTGCAGCCTTCGCTGTAGCTGCCCATTGACGACAGTCCACATGGGTAGGATTAAATACCTTCGGGTCTTCTTTTCCATTCCCCCATTCTACATCGGTAAAAGTATTAGGGCCAAAATGGGTGAACATATAGTATTCCATTTGTTGCCAGTTGACCTGATCTTGCGTTGGTATCGCTCCATAAGCCTTTAGTGGCTGATTCTGGGAATTAGCAGTTTGATATAAAAATAAAAAAAGGAAAAAGGTTAAACTCAATTTGAATTTCATGTTATCTCAGTTTATTAGAACTATAAAATAAGTTTGGTAATTCTTTTGCTTGAACGAAACAAAAGAACAAAATATTATAAACAGGTTAATTTATCTGCCAAGCGCTTCTAAATTTGCAGCCCGCAATTGTTTAGGGAAAGTACAACTTTCGTCTATTATATAAACCCATTTGGGATTTTTTATTATTTTATTCGAATTTGAACTGCCGAATGTACGATCACCATCTTCTACAGGATCAAAATATTCGGAAAAGTCCACTTGTTCGTTTTCTTTAGACGAAATAATAAATATACGATTCGTCATAATGAAATAACCATAAGTCTTTTCTCCCGGCTCATACATTTTGTTCCATTCATTATCGAGAGCTGTAATATCCAGTTTCAACACGCCTTTATCTTTCGAAAATAAAATTTTGGTTACCGGCCAAAGATATCCGTTTTTCCTGCGAAAAATAAAGTTGCTGATATCGGAAGCTAAATGTCCTATCTTTTCATTCTTCAACGAGTAACATGATAAAGTCAGTTTATTTACGTCACCGTCAGAATGTGAAATAGCAAATATCTCGGATAAAAAACAGATACAGAAAATTGTTAAGATTGCAGCTTTTTTCATAACAGTACTAATATTTCAGCGTCACAAAAATACACTATTTTTTCTCTTTTCTGTGCTTAATATTATAAATGCTATAAATAGTTAATCTTTTTTATCAGATCAGACTAATAATTTATTTTTGTATAAAGTTATAAAATAGTTAAAGGCATGAATAATATTGTTCAGATATTGAAAAAAACCGGCCTTTTTTTATTTGGAGTTCTATTAGTAATTTGGGGCTATAAAGTAAATGCCGCTAATACTGAAGAAAAAGCCAAAGAGGAAAAAGAAAAGAATACAAAAGAAGTTGAACAGCCCATCGTCTTACCCCCTGCTGACGAACCCAAAACCGAAGAGCAGCGGGTAAAAGAAGAGGTAAAGAGTTTAACTGCTCCGGCTAAAATATCAACTGAAAAGAAAAAAGCAGAAGATGTGAAGCCCAAAGCTTCTACCACACCCCAGACAAAAAAATCAGCAACAGCTGTAGAGAGTAAAAAGGAAAATCAGACGGAAGAAAAAAAGGTAGAGGAAGTCAAGCAAACCGTTATAGAAAAAGCAACACCCGAAGAGTCGTCAGGAACAGAGTAAACCTGTAAATGGAATTATTATACAAAGCCCAGACCCGATTCTTATTCCATTCGCATATAAAAATCAAGCTATCTGCTTTTTACGAAGAAAGCATATTTGATGAATTATTTGCGATTCTCGAACATGTGGATAAGAAATATAATTCGTATCAAGCAGGTTCTTATTTCGACATAATAAATAAGAACAGCGGCAGCTTTGTTGATGTTGATGAGGAAACTGTAAATATATTAAATCAGGCTATTACAATCTCAGATTTCTTTAATGGGACTTATGACATTACAGTCATGCCACTTATTAGGCTGTGGGGATTCTATAAAGATGAGCAACGGCAAATACCCTCAATCAAAGAAATAAAAGATGTAAAAAAGCTGATTGATTATAGGCACATAGAGATAAACGGAAAAAAAGTCAAGATAAAAAAAGGACAGGAAATCATTACTGGTTCGTTCATAAAAGCCTATGCTGTAGACCGTCTGACTGAAAGAATGCTTGAATTGGGTATAAATGATGCGATAATCAATGCCGGAGGCAGTACGATAATGGCAATAAATAACGAATCGCACCCACGATGGCAAGTCATGGTGAGGCATCCCCAAACGGAAGAAGTTTTATTCAAGTTAAACATTGCAAATCAGGCATATTCCACATCATCTCAGTCCAAAACTTTTGTAAGTATAGATGACAAAGAATATGGACATATACTAAATCCTATTACGGGTTTTCCGTCGGCAAACAAGCAGGTGGGAATTATCAGCGACAATTGTATGATAGGTGATATGATCTCTACGGCACTGTTTAACGAATCGGCGGAAGGATTCTTAAAAAAGATTGATCTACTATCGGAACATTACAACATAAAAGGTTTTATGCTCGATAGTGATAATAATATTATATACACTCAAGATTTCAGATAGTTATTTCAAATTAAAATAACAAAAGCTATGATAATGCACATACTTTCGATGAAAGGGAAAACCAAGAAGAAGAGTATTCAGGCTATTGAAGACGCTCCATTTCTATACATTCCCCTCGCAGAATATTTAGGCTGTGCTCCTACTCCTGTTGTCAATGTTGGCGATAAAATCAAGAAATATCAATTGATAGGAGAAGTAAAGGATAAGTTTGCGACCAAAGTACATGCGCCGGTATCGGGCGTGATTTTGGAAACAAAAGACTATCCTTTTGCAGATGGCTCTTCTGTAAAAACCATCGTTATCCAGAACGACTATAAGGACGAAGAAGTAAACGACATTTCGCACAAAGACTACAACCAATGTAGCCCCGAAGAGTTGATAGAGCGAATTAAGGATGCAGGTATAGTAGGACAAGGTGGCGCTCAATTTCCGACAGCTATAAAATATAGCGTAGGGGAACATAAGATCCATACCTTTATTGTAAACGGTGCAGAGTGCGAACCTTATCTTACGTCAGATTATTCACTGATGGCAGAACGTACCGAAGAGCTATTTAAAGGAATTGATATCATAAAAAAGATACTTAATGCCGACAATGTTATCATTGGTATAGAGCATCAGAATAGAGAACTTTTAAAAGTATTTGCTCCATATCTGCAACAAGAAGAACATAAAGGCTACAATGCAATATTATTGCCCGATCAGTACCCTCAAGGTGGCGAGCTGCAATTAATAAAGTCTGCCATAGGCATTGAACTACCAAGATCGAAGCGACCAGCCGAAGCGGGAATTATAGTGAGTAATATCGGTACTATCTACTCTGTTTATCAGGCGGTAGTAAATCACAAACCAGTTATCAGCCGAATAATAACAATCTCAGGTGAGCGATCTATTAATTATGGCAATTACGAAGTGAAAATAGGAACACCGATACGACATATCACAAAATCGCTAGGGATAGAAACTTCGAGTAATACCATCGTACAGGGAGGCCCGATGATGGGGAAGGCAATACAAGACCTGTCGATACCTGTAACCAAAGGAGCATCGGGAATACTATTCCTAAAGAAAGAAGAAATAAAACGGAGTAATTGTATCTCGTGCGGTTATTGCGTCGACGTATGCCCTATGCGGCTGATGCCAATGAAGTTTGAAGAAAACTATAGAAAGAAGAAATACTTCAATCTTGAGAAATACAGTATCAGCAGTTGCATCGAATGCGCAGCTTGCGAATACATCTGCCCAAGTAATGTGCCGCTTATAGAAAGCATAAAAGAAGGAAAAGTAAAACTTAAAGAACTAGCAAATGCAATCAGATAAAACAATATTTGCACCCTTTGTCAGAAAAAGTGACAGTACCAGCCGTGTAATGGCTGATGTTATTTTAGCATTGCTTCCATGTATAGCCATGTCGTATCTGGCATTCGGGTTTGTACCTGTCATGGTAATCTTGGTGGCAGTAGGAAGTGCGTTATTAACAGAATTTTTATTCTCCATTATCTTTTCCAAAAACACGGAATCTCTTTCTGACGGGTCAGCCATTATTTCGGGAATTCTGCTTGCATTCACAATAGCACCTTTCACTCCTCTCTATGTTGTTGCATTCGGAGGAAGCATGGCCGTTCTGTTCGGGAAATTACTCTGGGGTGGCTTAGGACGTAATATATTCAATCCTGCGCTGATCGGACGAGAGTTTATGACTGTATTCTTTCCCGCTGTAATGGCTTCACGCACTATTTGGTACGACAAGACAGCAGTGAATATAAATGAGCTCAATATATTCAACGACAGTTTTATAAACCAATTATTTTATAAAGCATCGGGAGCAATAGGCGAATATTCGATATTCTTTTTGGTGCTAGGTGGTTTGTTCTTGTTGATTAGGCAAAGAATCTCATGGCACATCCCATTTGCCTTATTAGCGGCTTTCACAACATTACTGCTAACCTTATCTAACCTGACCGAATATACAATACAATTTTCTTTGGGAGGCTTATTACTCGGCACTATATTTATGGCAACAGACATGCCCACAAGTGCAACCACCAACTATGGAAAGTTATATTATGGAGCGATGATAGGTTTAACAGCAATACTCTGCATCATCAATGATGTGAAGTATGAATACATGTCTTACTCGATACTATTGTTGAATGCCTTCGTTGTACCTATCAATTGGGTATTCCGTCCGAATGTATGGGGACAAAAATTAGATATTCTTACCCGTTTGTGGCAAGGTCTATCACTTACGGCATGTATACTAATGGCTACATTCGCTGTTATCTATCTGCATCATGCAGAATTGATAATGTATCTTGTATTTATTTATATTGCTTATTGCATCATAAGGTTCATAGCGAAAGGAATAAAAGCGGAATAACCGAGAAAAATATCAATACAAAAAAGAGCAGACCATCAGATCTGCTCTTTTCTATT
Source organism: Dysgonomonas mossii (assembly GCF_004569505.1). NCBI lineage: Bacteria > Pseudomonadati > Bacteroidota > Bacteroidia > Bacteroidales > Dysgonomonadaceae > Dysgonomonas > Dysgonomonas mossii. The sequence goes on along the minus strand of NZ_SPPK01000002.1, from coordinate 512,937 downwards.
TTTTATATCCTATCTAATTATAAGTTCAGACCCATAATTACAGAAGGGAAAATTCCAAGTAATAGATTCAAAGATATAGCGATTACAGCTACAGCTTTATATTCGAAAGGAACTCGTAGAGGCTCTTCTGTCTCGCTTTCTTTGGTGATCATTATATTTGCTACTCCCAGATAATAGAACACGGCTATAATCGAATTTATAATACCGAATATAACAAGAACTAAGTGGCCTGATTGTAACATCTGATCAAACACAAAGAACTTAGCAAAGAAACCTGCAAAAACAGGAATTCCACTTAATGACAACAATGCGCAAATAAATATTGCAGTCAACACCGGCTGACGTTTCACCAAACCAAAGAAGTTTGTCATATCCTCGTTGTCTTTTCCTCGGCAAACACCAAGTATTACAGCGAATGCAGCAATACCCGCCAAGCTATATGCTGCGGCATAATACAATACTGTATTTGCAGATGTGCCAATTGCAAGTAAGGTCATCATCATAAAACCGGCGTGTGATATCCCCGAATAGGCCATCATACGCTTTATGTTTTTCTGCTTCATTGCTGTTACGTTTCCTACTGTCATTGTCAATATAGACAAGACGATCAATACGATCTGATATACAGGCGTTACTGCAACAGACAATATTGTTACTACCTTAAACAATGCCCCTATTGCAGCCACCTTTACCAAGGTACTCATCAGAGCGGTAGAAAGTGTAGGTGAGCCTTCGTATACATCAGGTGCCCAAAAGTGGAACGGTACGATAGATGCTTTAAACATCAAACCGACAGTCAACATCACAAAACCTAGACTAAACCAGATAGGTAAAGATCCTGCCTGAGCAGTAGATGCAATAGCAACTGTAGCTATATCGAACGAACCAAATGCACCATATATGAGAGCAATACCGAACAGAATAAAGCTGGACGCAAATGCACCCATAATGAAATACTTCATACCGGCTTCGTTACTTCGCAAGTTCTTCGGATCGCTGGCTGCCAAAATATAAGCGGCAATAGACAATACCTCGAGTCCCACGAAAAACATAATGAAGTTTCCGAAAGAGACCATAGCCACAGCTCCGGCCACTAGAAAAACCTTCAGTGCTACATAGTCGGCAATCTTATCTATTCTGTCTTGATAAAACTTAGGACTCATCGCAAGAATCAGTACAGCAAGAATAATAAACAGGATAGAGAATCCTTGCGAAAACCCTGTTGATACCAACATATTGTACTTATCCGTACCAAGGAAAGATTGTCCTAAGTAAAACTCGGTAACAGTCAACCCCAATACAGCAATCAGTCCGATAAGTGTAACTGGTATAAGGATTTTTCTCAAATTGAATATCTCTAATAAAAGGCAGATTATACCTAATGCTGAGATGGCTATCAATGTACTCATTATATATCTGGCTATTTTTATCTGTTAATATACATTACTATCTCTGTCAGGCTTGTAGATACCAAGTCTGTAACCGGCTTCACATACACCCCGAAAAATATAAGTACTCCTATTATTAAGGCGAAAACTACCGTTTCGGTCTTCGACAAATCCCTGAACGGATTCACAGACGGTTCTCCTAACATTACCTGCTGATACATTCTCAACATAAAGAGAGCACCAAGAAACAATGCAGTTCCTATTGTAAGGGCGTACCAAAGATTTACCTGATACAATCCGAACATTATTGTAAACTCTCCGATAAAGTTAAATGTAAGCGGTATACCGATAGAAGAAAGGATGCTTATAAAAAACGCCACCGAAAACTTTGGAGCATGTTCTTTAATACCCCCCATCTTACTTATAGTCAATGTATGCATACGTGTTTGGATTACATCTGCGGAATAGAACATACCCACAATACCAAAACCATGAGCCAGGATAAGTATCACAGCTCCTTCGAGACCATCGTATGTCAAGGCATAAGAGCCCGCCGCAATAAATCCTACGTGAGACAATGATGCATACGCTAAAAATCTTTTTAAGTCATCCTGACGCAGCGCCATAATAGCTCCGTATACAACTCCAATAATACAAAGGATCACGATTATTGTTCTGAACTCGTTTGATGCGTAAGGAGTTACGGGCAACTGCCAACGAATAACGCTATATGCTCCCATCTTAGACATAATACCTGCAAGTAACATAGTACCTATTGCCGGTGCTTTCTGATACACATTTGCCTGCCAAGTATGGAAAGGGAAAATCGGTATCTTAATAGCATAAGCAAGGAAGAATGCCAAAAATATCCAGATTTGTTCTGTTTGGCTCAGACTTGCATTATAGAATGCTTCGAGCTGAAAGCTTCCCGTTTTTGTATACATGTATATAATGGCAGCAAGCATAAACAATGATCCGGCAAATGTAAAGAGGAAGAATGTCATCGCAGCCTTACGTCTTTTGACGATTTCGCCGTTACCCCACAATACGATTATAAAATAGATTGGGATAAGAGACATTTCCCAAAACACATAATACAAAAGAGCGTTGCTGCTTAAGAATGCACCTACCATAGCAAAAACCATAAACATGACTAAGCTATACAGCATCTTTTCATTCTTAAATTCGCGCGATTGCGTACCCAGTATAATTATAGGCAGCAGTATCGTAGTCATTAATATCATTGCCATCGACAAGCCGTCGGCCTTTAACGAAAACGAGATATTAGGCTTACTAATCCAATCTATGCTGAAATTTGCTCCTGCTGCTCCGTATTTAAGACATAATGCTACCGAAAAAATAGCTGCGGCAACACCGAACAACATAGCTACTTTAGAGGCAAATCTATTTCCTGATAAATAAGTAAGAATTGCACCTACCAATAATATGATTAATATAATAGTGATATTCATGTTTCTTTTTAATTTTTATACAAGAAATAAACAGATGATTAATGCACTGAATCCCAACACAAAGAAAAACAGATAAAAACCGAGACTTCCATTCTGTAGTCTTCGCGCCGGAACTGTCAATAACTCGACCAAGCCTCCGAAGCTTTTCAGTATATTTTTTAATGCTCTCTCTACTATACTTTCAAAGAAGCCGGCTAAAGCATAAAGAGGTTTTACAAATAATGCATCGTATATTTCATCAATGTAGAATTTGTTATAAGATACTTTAGCAACTCCCGAAATCTCATCATCCTCAGCAGGGACTTCAGATTTCTTTATATATTTAAAGTATGCCAATGCAATACCAACTATAGCGATGATAGTAGAAATTACCATTGTCAACACCATCTGGTCTACAGGAGCATGCTCGCCTGTAATACCCGGTAATATTGGCTCTAAGTAAGCGTTCAACCAGCTAAGCCCTCCGAAAGGAATACTGATAAGCCCTCCGAAAAATGCTAAGAAAGCCAGTACGATAAGCGGCAGAGTCATACTGCTTGGCGATTCGTGCAAATGATGTTTCTGTTCTTCTGTACCTCTAAACTCTTTGAAGAATGTAAGATATAGCAAACGGAACATATAGAATGCAGTAAGCAAAGATGCCAGTGCTGCTAGAATCCATAAGAAGATATTATGCTCGAAAGCTGTCAGCATGATTTCATCTTTGGAGAAGAAACCTGCCAAAGGAGGAATACCTGCAATTGATAACGTAGAGATCAAGAACGTATAATACGTCGTCTTCATCTTATTCTTAAGACCTCCCATCTTGCGCATATCCTGTTCACCTCCCATAGCATGGATAACTGAACCCGAGCCAAGGAATAAACAAGCCTTAAAGAATGCATGTGTAATCACATGAAATACTGCTACGTGATAAGCACCGAGCCCAAGAGCCAAGAACATCAGCCCGAGCTGCGATACGGTAGAGTATGCAAGTACTTTCTTTATATCATTTTGTGTAAGAGCTATCGTTGCAGCAAATAATGCAGTTACAGCACCTACAATAGCAATCACAGTCTGAATATCGGGAGTCAAGTCGAATATAAAATTCAATCGAGTCACCATAAATATACCCGCTGTAACCATCGTTGCAGCATGTATCAGTGCCGATACAGGAGTAGGACCTGCCATCGCATCTGGCAACCAAGTATATAAAGGTATCTGTGCACTTTTACCTGTAGCCCCTATAAACAATGCCAATGTGGCAACGCCTAACAGTGGGTCGGGACTGGTAACAAGATCTTTTAGCGAAACATAGTCCACCGTTTTGAACATATAACCCAATGTAAAAATACCGATAAGGAAACCTAAGTCTCCGATACGGTTCATCACAAAGGCTTTCTTTGCCGCATCGTTGTTTTTATGATTTCTCGACCAAAAGCCGATAAGCAGATAAGAACACAAACCTACACCTTCCCAACCGATAAACATAACGAGAAGATTGCTTCCCGAAACAAGTATCGTCATAAAGAAGATAAATAAATTCAGATATGAGAAATAACGGTCTATATTTTCATCATCGTGCATATACCCCATCGAATAGATGTGTATCAGCGTACCGATACCTGTCACAAACAACAACCATACTAGAGACAGTTGGTCGAGCGTGAAAGACAGATCAGTTGTAAACTCCCCTAATGCAATCCACTGAAACAGGTTGACATTAAAAACCTCACCTGTAGAAAGATTTTGGATGAAAAGGTATAGAGATATTACAAAACTGATAATTACAGCTGTGGTAGCAATAATTCCGGGTAATGTGCGCCCCGTTAATTTTTTACCAACCAGCAAATTGATTGAGAAACCGATAAACGGACTAAGCAAGAGTATTAATACTAATATTGTTTCCATCCAAATTTATCCTTTTAAGTTTTTCAATTCATCAATATCTATCGTGCCTATGTTTCTGTAGATGGCAACCAAAATAGCCAATCCGACAGCCACCTCTGCCGCAGCTACGGCCAATGAGAATATCACAAACACTTGTCCGCTGGGATCCTGATGATACACAGAAAAAACAGCCAACAACATATTGGCTGAAGCCAGCATCAATTCTACCGACATTAACATCACAATCGTACTCCTACGATACAATATTCCAATTGCACCTACACAAAACAATAGTATGCAGAGGTAGATGTAATTGTCAATTCCTACTTGTTCTAATATATTATTCAGCATAGCTTAAGCTTTTTTCTCTTTTTTAGAAATAAGTACTGCCCCGATCATAGCCGTTATAAGCAATATAGCAGCAAATTCAAATGGCACTAAATACTCGTCAAGCAGCACCTGACCAATAATACTTACCGACTGATAGTCTAACCCCTCGGTTTTGTATGTTTCTATCACAGGCGTAGCCTTCAAGAGCGCAGCCAACAGGACAATTCCCATCAAGCAGCTCGATATTGTAGCCGCCACACGACTGATCACTTTTTTCTTTGGCTCGTGGCTTTCACTCAGGTTCATAAGCATCAGAGTAAATAGCAATAACACCATGATAGCTCCGGCATAAACCACAATATTTATAACCGATAGAAACAAAGCATTCAACAGCAAAAAGTGCCCCGATATGGAGAAAAAACAGATAATCATATACACTGCACTATGGATAGGATTCTTAGACAATACCGTCAGAAGTCCCGTACCGAGTGTTATGGTTGCCAGAATATAAAAAATTATTGTAATCATATCATTATTTATCTCGTATATCTATTTAATCATATTTGCGTGCTTTGGCATCCTCTACCGAAATCACGAGTTTATCTTTTCCATAGATAAAGTCTTCACGTTCTAATTTCGGCTTCACCAGAAGCTTAGACTTGGTTAAGAAAATAGCTTCTTTCGGACAAGCCTCTTCGCATATTCCGCAAAATATACAGCGTAGCATATTTATTTCATATTCCGAAGCATATTTTTCTTCACGGTACAGATGTTCTTCTCCTTTTTTACGCTCAGCAGCCACCATCGTGATTGCTTCTGCCGGACAAGACAAGGCACACAACCCGCATGCCGTACAGCGTTCACGCCCCTGATCGTCACGCATCAATACATGCTGTCCACGATATACAGGGCTAAATTCGCGTTGTTGCTCAGGATACTGAACAGTCGCCTTCTTCTTGAAAAAGTGCTTAATTGTAATTATAAGCCCTTTTATCACAGCAGGAAAGTATATCTTTTCTGCGAAGGTCATGTTTTTATCAACAACCTCCGTTTTTCTTCCTGATAATGATATTTTTTCTATTGACATCGCTAATTTCTTATTTTCATTTAAAAATCAGGACAAAAATTCCTACCAAGATGATATTTACTATTGCCAACGGAAACAGCATTTTCCATCCCAGTTTCATCAGTTGGTCGTATCTGAATCTCGGTATTGTCCAGCGCACCCACATATAGAAGAAAATAAAGAATGAGGTTTTAGCTAGAAGTGATAGTACACCCAGACCACTAGCCATATTTATACCCCAGTTTTCTGTTACCCAATCTATTCCGGGATAATTGTATCCTCCAAAGAAAAGAACAGAGATAAATGCAGATGAGAAAAACATGCTCGCATATTCGGAGAACATATAGAATCCCATTCCCAACGAAGAATATTCGACATGGTGTCCGTTAACCAGCTCCGACTCACATTCTGCAAGGTCGAACGGTGTACGGTTACATTCTGCAAACGAACAAACAAGGAAAATAATAAAGGTCAATGGCTGATAAATCACATTCCATTGCATACCATGCCAGCCACTTTGCTGTTGAGTGATATCTACCAGACTCAAAGAACCTGTCATCATAATCAGCGCAATAAGAGAAAGCCCCATTGCTATTTCATACGAAATCATCTGTGCTCCGGCACGGATACTTCCCATCAGGGAATATTTATTATTTGATGCCCATCCTCCGATTACAACACCATATACGCTTGTAGATAATACAGCTACAATATATAGAATAGCTACATTTACATCTCCGATGTAAGGTTTAACCTCTCCATAGCCTGCTATAACAAATTTCTCTGCCCATGGGATCAACGCCCCCCCAAGCAAAGAGACTGTCATGGCAACAGCCGGACCTACAACAAAGAGAATCTTATTCGGCGTATTTGGCATGAGGTCTTCTTTGGCAAACAACTTTGCTCCATCGCAAAGAGGCTGTAGCAAACCAAAGATACCTGCACGGTTCGGGCCGAGACGATCTTGTAAAAAACCGGCTACCTTACGTTCTGCATAAGTAGAATACAACGCAAAAAGCATTGTGACAGCAAACACAAGAACGATAAGGATCAACTTTTCTAAAATAAGTGCAATCTCCATTATTTTATTTATTCTTTTGTTTTCTTTATAGCTTCCAACTCCTCTGCATCATAAGGAGAACCAGGCATGCTTATTTTCTTCTGATCTTCTTTACGACCTTCCAATACAAGTTCGTCTGTATTTATCTTTACTTTATGTATCGGCTCTGTATAGTTGTTTACATTGATTACAGATGGCTTCTCAAATTTGCGAGGGCCTTCTATAGTCCAGTCTTCAACATTCTTATGTTCGAAACGACACTCGTTACAGATAAATTCTTCAACTTCGTGCCATTCGTCTTTGCGGGCTGTCACACGTTGAACTTTGTCGCCAAACATCCATAGTGTTACTTTACCCGAACATTTTGTACAATGACGGTGTGCGTTGAACGGTTTGTTGAACCAAACACGAGACTTGAATCGGAATGTTTTATCGGTAAGAGCTCCTACAGGACAAACATCGATCACATTGCCCGAAAAATCGTTATCGATCGCACGTTCTATATATGTAGAAATCTGAGCATGATCGCCCCTTCCCACTACTCCATGAACACGTTCAGGAGTTAATTGATCAGCCAGTTTTACACAACGGTAGCAAAGAATACAACGATTCATGTGCAACTGTATATATGGGCCTATATTTTCGGGTTCGAATGTTCTCTTTTCTTCTATATAACGCGACTTGAAGTTATTATTACCATAAGCAAGGTTCTGCAAATCGCACTCTCCCGCCTGATCGCATACCGGACAGTCGAGAGGATGGTTGATCAACAAAAATTCGGTTACAGCCTTTCGTGCCTCCAGAGCTCTTTCGGATGTAGCGCTTTTCACTTCCATACCGTCCTGAACAGCTGTTACACATGACGGCTGAAGCTTTGGCATAGGACGAGGGTCTCTTTCACTGCCTTTGTTTATCTCCACCAAGCAACAACGACATTTGCCACCGCAGTCTTCCAGCTTAGAGTAATAGCACATTGTAGGAGGAACACTGGCTCCGCCTATCATACGTGCCGCCTGCAACACTGTGGTTCCAGGTTCGACGTCTAAAACATGTCCATCTATTGTAATTTTCATATTGCTTTACTTCAAAAGGTGACGAACTTTTTCCATAGGCTCGTCTACAAAATGATCTCTATTTTTTATCTTTTCAGGGAAGCGTACATGGTATTCGAACTCTTCACGGAAATGGCGTATTGCTGCTGCAACCGGCCATGATGCCGCATCTCCAAGAGGACAAATCGTATTACCTTCAATCTTACTTTGTATGCTCCATAGAAGGTCGATATCTTCTTCTCTACCTTGTCCTGTTTCGATGCGATGAAGGATTTTATCCATCCATCCTGTACCTTCACGACATGGAGAACATTGTCCACAACTTTCGTGATGGAAGAAACGAGAAAAATTCCATGTATTACGAACGATACATGCTGTATCATTGTACACGATGAAACCACCCGATCCGAGAGAAGAGCCGGTAACGAAACCACCGTCAGCCAATGATTCATAACTGATCAAACGATCTTCACCATTTGCTGTTTTAAATATATATTGAGGAGGTAGGATCGGAACCGAACACCCACCGGGTATTACAGCCTTTAGCGGACGATCGTCTAGCATACCACCGCAATATTCGTCTGAATTGAAAAATTCATCGACAGTCAAACCTAATTCTATTTCATATACACCCGGATTCTTAATATGACCCGAAGCCGACATCAGCTTGGTTCCTGTAGATTTACCTACACCAATTTTAGCGTATTCAGCACCGCCATTATTTATAATCCACGAAACAGTAGAAATAGACTCCACATTGTTCACCACTGTAGGCTCACCCCACAACCCGCTAACAGCAGGAAATGGCGGTTTGATACGCGGATTACCACGCTTACCTTCAAGTGATTCTATCAAGGCTGTTTCTTCTCCACAAATATATGCCCCTGCTCCGCAATGTACATACAAGTCGAGATTATAGCCTGTACCCAATATATTTTTGCCCAGCCAACCATTGGCATAAGCTTCCTTAATTGCTTTTTCCAATATCTTGAATATCCACATATATTCGCCGCGGATATAGATATATGATAAATTAGCCTCTAATGCATAACTGGAAACAATAGCACCTTCGATTAGCAAATGTGGAATATGATGCATCAAGAAGCGGTCTTTGAATGTACCGGGTTCCGATTCATCGGCATTTACAACCAAGTGGCGAGGCTTACCGGACTTCTTATCAATAAAGCTCCACTTCAAGCCCATCGGGAAACCTGCACCTCCACGACCTCTTACCCCTGAGGTTTTCACCTCTTCTACAACCTCATCGGGGGTCATAGTTTTCAGTGCTTTCTCCACAGACGCATACCCGCCATTCTTGCGATAAACTTCGTATTCCGCTATTCCCGGAATATCTAATTTCTCTAATAATACTTTTCTAGCCATCGCAATTAATATAGGTTTACTTTTCCTTGTTTACAATCTTCGATCAGTGTATCAATCTTTTCTTTGTTAAGATTTTCATGATAGTTGTCTCCCAACTGAAGCATAGGACCGTAGCCACATGCTCCAAGGCACTCTACCCCTACTACACTGAACATACCGTCAGATGTTATTTCGCCGGGTTTAACACCCAGTTTCTGACAGGTATATTCCATTAAGTTTTCACCACCACGCAAGCCACAGCAAGCAGTACGGCAAAACTCAAACATATATTTAGCTACCGGTTTCTGATTGAACATCGAATAAAATGTTACTACTTCATAAACTTCGATAGGTGTAATCTCCAATATCTCGGCTACTTTATCCATCAGTTCGAGGCTCAGCCAATTGTCATGAGCATCCTGTACGGCATGAAGCACGGGTAGTAAAGCAGATTTCTTTTTATCGGCAGGGTAATGGCTCAACAATTCATTGATACGGGCCATCAGGCTCTCCGACATATTTATTACTTGTGTATATTCTTTAGTTTCCATTGACATGATTATGCATCTAATTCTCCGGCAATAACATTAATACTTGAAAGCGTGGCAACAGCATCCGAAAACATCCCGCCTTTTATCATTTCAGGGAACGCCTGATAATAGATAAAGCATGGTCTGCGGAAGTGCACCCTGAAAGGAGCTCGTGAGCCATCGGTAATAAGATAAATACCCAATTCTCCATTAGCACCTTCTACGGCATGATATACTTCAGCTATAGGAACAGGAACTTCACCCATCACGATCTTGAAGTGTTGGATAAGCTGCTCCATCTGTGTATACACTTCTTCTTTTGGAGGAAGGTAATAGTCAGGTACATCTGCATGGAAGCTTCCATCAGGCATATTATCGCGAGCCTGACGAATTATGCTCAAGCTTTCTTTTATCTCTGCTGCACGCACACACCAACGATCGTATGTATCGCCGGATGAACCTACAGGTACTTTAAAATCAAAATCTTGGTATGAACTATATGGATTCGCTACACGCACGTCGTAATCGACACCGGCAGCACGCAGGTTAGGCCCTGTAAACCCATAGTCTATAGCCTTTTCGGCTGATATAGCACCTACACCAACGATACGATCCATAAAGATACGGTTGCGGATAAATAGTCTCTCCAACTGATCCCATGCTTTAGGGAAGCCTTCGATAAACTCATCTAACTTACGCCATGCGGCTTCGCTCCAGTCTCTTTCGAATCCGCCGATACGCCCCATGTTTGTAGTCAGACGTGCACCGCAGATTTCTTCATAGATCTCGTATGCCAACTCTCTGTATTGCATTACATACAAGAAAGGAGTATACGCACCAAGGTCGACCCCCAAGATAGAGTTACATATCAGGTGATCGGTAATACGTGCCAGCTCCATAACGATAACACGCATATATTGCGCACGTTTAGGAACTTCTACGCCAAGTGACTTTTCTACAGTCATCCACCATGCCATATTATTCAGAGGGGCAGAACAATAGTTAAGACGATCAGTCAGGGTTGTAATCTGATAGAAAGTGCGGTGTTCTGCAATCTTCTCAAATGCACGGTGAATATAACCGATAGTGGTATCCGCATCGAGAATGCGCTCACCATCCATCAGCAATATATTTTGAAACACACCATGGGTAGAAGGGTGAGTTGGCCCGAAGTTAAGAACGGACAACTCTTTATCATCCCCAAAGGCTTGTTCTTTTATCATTTTCGCAAAGCGATGTTCCGGATTTATTAGTTGATCTGACATTTCCCTACTTTGCTATTTAGTTTGTTCATAATTATTGGGAGTTCTACCAAAGAAGCGGTCATCCTTATCCGTACGCCCTGCATCCTCGAGAGGATGATCTTTACGCATCGGAAACGATACCATTCCCTCATCATTAAGTATACGCTTAAGATTAGGATGTCCTTTGAAAATTACCCCGTAAAAATCATAAGTCTCGCGTTCCATCCAATTGGCTGCGGCAAAAACATCCACTACAGATTCAACATACGGTCTGTCTCCATCAAGAAACGTTTTCACACGAACACGCACATTGTCGATCCAGTTGTGGAGCAAATAAACAACAGCAAACTGAGCCTTCTTGTCATTATCAGGATAATGCACCCCACATAAGTCTGTCAAGAAGTTGAAACGCAGGGTTTCATCATCTTTCATAAAACGGATTACTTCTTTGATTACCGCCGGAGCAGCTTCGAAAGTAAAAATATCCCGTTCCATTCTGAAATTCATCACTTCCGTTCCGAATTTCTCGCTCATCTTATTTTCAATAACTGTAGTATCGAGAGCCATTATTCAAATTTATATGATTCAAGAAGCTCCTGATATCTTTCCGAGCCTCTACGAAGAATAGATTCATGTTTTACTAACTCCTGCAATTGCATTACACCATCCAATATCTGTTCAGGACGTGGAGGGCATCCGGGAACATATACATCTACCGGAATCACCTTATCAATACCTTGCAAAACCGAATATGTATCGAAGATACCTCCCGAAGAAGCACATGCACCGACTGCAATCACCCATTTAGGTTCTGCCATTTGTTCATATACATGGCGAAGGATAGGAGCCATCTTTTTAGAAATAGTCCCCATTACCATTAACATATCTGCCTGACGTGGCGAAAAGCTGTTACGCTCTGCCCCAAAACGTCCCATATCGTACGTAGCAGCCATTGTAGCCATAAACTCAATCCCGCAACAGGATGTAGCAAATGGTAAAGGCCATAGGGAATTGGCACGAGCCAAACCTATGACGTAGTCAAATTTTGTAGCAAAAAACCCATGCCCCCTATATCCATCCGGAGCAGGTACTACATTTATATTAGAAGAATTGCTCATACTTGTTTAATTTTTATCTCTCCCAATCCAAAGCCTTACGTTTGGCTTCGTACAAGAAACCTACCACAATAATCCCGATAAAGATTCCCATCTTGCCAAATCCTTCCCAACTAAGCTCTTTAAAGTTTACAGCCCATGGGTACATAAAAACGATCTCGATGTCGAAAAGAACAAACAAGATCGCAACAAGGAAATATTTAACAGGGAACGGAGAACGAGCATCGCCTATAGGATCGAGACCACACTCAAAATTTGCATTTTTCCGTGCACTCCTACGACTTGGACCTAACATCTTAGAAATAAATACCGTAGCAAATACAAATATCGCAGAAAACGCGATTTGCATCAGAATAGGTATAAAATCATATATACTTGAATTCATATCCTTAATTTTAACACACTTTGTTTTTACAGATTACAAAGATACTCTATTTATTTCTCAAAAAAGAACAAAATGACTCATATATTTTATCAATAAGTCAATAAACAAATGGCATCAGAAGCCAAAATGCAGCATTTTGTCAAGTGCAGTTTACAATATTGTCTTTATAGAAAAACATTATTATTGTGAAAAGAATAACATCAATTTAAGAAATAAATTTTTAACATTTAAGACTATTTTAGATCTATTTTATATGTAAGTTTTCATTTGCGAAAATGATTTATTCAAAGCAACAACTCCCATTGCGCTATATACAGAGAGATTACTTCGATGAGTGCTGCGCAAAAATAGATATAGAGACAATATCAGACAGTTTTCCATAAACAAAAAAAATGTTATAAGACATAGCCATTTTTTAACATAATTAATATTTTATTTCATACATTTACATAATTTATGATCTATCAACATCTCAATAACCAAACAATGAAGACAACTTACTTATTAGCTATAATGCTATGTTTTATTTTTCTGTTTCATGTTCAGGAAAGTCATTCTCAGTCTAAGTATGGCAATGCAACTATGGATGAGCTGAATATGACCGTATACCCGGAGGACACAACAGCCTCGGCAGTTATCCTACTCAAAAAAGGGGACTTAAGGTTTATCTTTAGCGAACTGTATGGATTTCAGTTTGAATACGCCATACAAGTTAAAATAAAAATCTTGAAGACAGATGGTCTTGATTGGTGTAACCAAGAAATCTCATACTATGAAACCAATAGATCAACGAAAGAGCAAATCAATGGCTTATCGGGCACAACATATAATCTTGAAGATGGAAAAATCACAAAAACAAAACTTGCGAAGGAATTCATTACCGACGAGGACATTGACAACACATTGAAAGTAAAGAAATTTTCTATGCCTGCAGCAAAGGTGGGATCTGTGATTGAGTATAAATATACAATCGTATCCGACTACTATTATAACTTAAGAGACTTTCGATTCCAAGAGTCTATCCCTATTGCTTATGTGAACTTTGAGGCTAAAATACCGGAATACTTCCGATACAATATTAACTATCAGGGATATGCCAACTTAAAGTCTAGCAAAGAGCCGGACAATGAATCTTTCCATATAAGATATAAAGACGACTACGGACGTTTACAAGCAACGACTGTAAGATGTAATGCAGAAACATTGAAAAGCGAAGGCTTCAATATTCCGGCAATGAAGAAAGAAGCATATCTGTGGACTATAAATGATTATATAACACAAGTATCCTTTGAGCTAAAAAGCATACAGATGCCCTACAGCATGACCGAAAATAAATCTAGTTCATGGGAGTCTATAGATAAAGATATCCTTTCTAGTCCTCTTGGAAGCAACATGAAAAAAGCTGATCTGTTTAAAGAAGAAATAGCCAAAGGAGAGACGACCTTTAAACGGGCAAAAGAAATACAGGATATGGTTAAATACCGGGTGAAATGGAATGACAAGAGAGCTATCGTTCCGGGTAACCTAAAAGATGCTCTTAAAGAAGGAATAGGCAGCAGTGCTGATGTAAACTACTTACTCATAAATGCTCTAAAAGCAGGGGGATTCGACGCATTCCCTGTTATACTCAGTACCAGAACAAACGGAAGATTGCCAATATCCCATCCTAGTATAACTGCATTTAATTATGTAATTACAGCGTTGAAGATAGATTCACTTATGTATTATACCGATGCGTCTGCTAAGTATGGAGACTGGAACTTACTACCTGAAAAGTGTATGGTACCTCAGGCACGTATAATGAGTGAGAGTGGCGGTAGATGGGTTAATCTTAGCAACGTTTCGAATGGCTCGGTATTAAAAACAGCAAAATTCACATTCAATGATTCCAAATATATAGGAACCATAATAGATACCCGAAAAGGTAATGCCGCCTATGATATGAAAGTATCCTATTATAATCACAAAAACAAGGAAGACTTCATTGAATCATTAGCAAAGAGGACAAATTGTAAGATCGACAGTTTTTCTGTTTCGGCTATCGATGATACTTCAGCTCCTATAAAGATGGAATATACACAGGTTGCAGACGCCAGTTTAGGGGATGATTTCTTATATATCAATCCGATGATGGAAAAACACATTTCCGAAAATCCTTTTCAAAGAGAGAAAAGAGAATATCCTGTAGAATTCGATTATTTGACAAATTACCTCCAAGTTGTAGATATAGAAATACCTGAAGGGTATGTAGTAGACGAGTTGCCTCAGGCTGCAAAATTAGTATTAAATGATAATGATATCGTTTTGACATATCGTCTGGCTCAGACCGGAAATGCAATTAAGCTACACTATCAATTCCAATTAAAGAAATTAACGTTCTTGCCAGAAGAGTACGAGTCACTAAAAGACTTTTATGCCAAAATTGTAGCTAAAAACAGTGAGCAGATCGTTCTGAAAAAGGCCTCTGCTATTTAAAATGCTTATCTTAATATGAATATCAGATATATATTTGCATGTGTTCTCTTATTTGTTCTATCCCAAACGCAAGCCTATGGGCAATTTGTTATACAAAAGGTTGATAGTTTGCGAGAGAACGCATGCGCCATCGTAGATAATTATTCTGCAGTATTTAGTCAAACTGATTTGAATAATGCAACACTGTCAGTGAGTAAGGTTATAACTATCCTAAATGAGCAGGGAGAGGAATATGGCTACTTCAACGAAACGTATGATAAATTCAGGGAGTTGAAAGATTTCTCGGGCGTAATAAAAAATATGTCGGGGACAGTAGTCAAGAAGATAGGGAAAAAAGACTTAATATCTTCCTCCTTATCTGAACATTTGAGTACCGACGACTACTCTATGTTCTATGAATATAAGAACCCTACATACCCTTACACTATAGAGTATTCCTATCAGGAAAGATGGAAAAACGGTATTTTATACTACCCTCCTTTCATACCTATCAATGGAAGTCTGTTATCGCTAAAACAAGCTAGCTATAAGATTGAACTCCCAACAGGAATGAATCTTCGCTATTATTCTAATTATTCTTGCAATATTAAAGATGAAACTGTCGGTAATAAGCATATATATTCGCTATCACTCGAAAACATGAAAGCTATCGACAGGGAACCTTATGCTCCTCCATTTCGCGAAATTATTCCAAAAGTATTATTAATACCAAATGATTTCTGCTATGATTCAACCTGTGGCAATTTGTCTAACTGGGAAAATCACGGCAAATGGATATCAAGTTTGTTAACAGGGAAAGATATTCTTCCTGCCGATTTTGTGATTAAAATCAAAGATCTCACAAAAGATGCAAAAAACGATAGAGAAAAGGTGGCCATTCTTTATCAATATCTACAGAATAACACAAGATATGTCAGCATACAATTGGGCATAGGAGGCTATCAGCCTATCGATGCAACATCTGTAAGTAAAAGTGGATTTGGCGACTGTAAGGGCTTAACCAATTTAATGATGGCCATGCTAAAAGCCGTTGATATACCTTCCAATTACAGCATAGTAAGTATGAGAGAGAAGGATATACTACCTGATTTCCCTAACTTTAATCAGTTTGACCATGTTATTCTGCTGGTCCCTTTCAAGAACGACAGTATCTGGCTGGAATGTACAAGCCAAAAGCTTCCTTTTGGATATATACATGATAAAATTGCAGGCCATAATAGTCTTATTATAACGAATGAAGGAGGCAAAATGTGCCGTTTACCCGAATATAAAGACGATCAAAACTATCAGGTATCAAAGCTAGATATAGATATATCCGAAAACGGAATGGCAAAAGGCAAAATGCAGTTTACTGAACATTTACATTTGTACGACAAGTTTTTTTATTGGATGACATCTAAAGACAGAGAAAAAGAGATGAACTACATCAATACGAATGTGAATATGCCAAAAGTAAAGATTTCACAAATCGAAGTCTCTGAAGACAGGTCGTCGCTACCATCATGTACATTGTCTGCAAATTTCGAAGCTGAAGACTTTGTGAATAAAACCGGAATGCGATTATTTGCATCTGTATGCCCTTTGAGAAAAGGTAATTATAATATATTTACATCTTCTACACGGAAACAGGATATCGTAATAGAAAATGGATATTCTGACTCTGATTCTATCACATTCAATATCCCTGAAACATACGCTATTGAATCATTACCTAAAGATATTTCAATAGAAACTCCGTTTGGGAAGTTAAAGACACAATGCAAGGTGGAAGATCGTAAAATTATATATATACAGAATATAGATATTTTTACAGGAAAGTATGACAAATCGAGCTACAACGAAATCAAATCTTTTTTCTCTGAAATAAATTCAGCAATAAAGAGAAAAGTCGTATTAAAGAAGATCTGATAAAATAAGAATAAGTTAATTCTAAAAAATAAAGCCGGAAGTTATTAGATAGCTTCCGGCTTTATCTTTTAATAACACATTTTAGCACACCGATTCTGTTTAACAAATGCTCTATACTTGCCTAGGGTAGAGAATATATGGCAATATCAAATCAGCCAACATATCTTAGGGATATCATTATCTAAAATCGTCCTTTTATCGTGTATTGCATCAATACGAAACAAAAAAAAGAGTGGAGATATACTCCACTCTTTCCTATTCTTATATTTTCATTAGCCGAAATTATTCAGCAAAGAAGATAGCAACACGGTTCCATGCATTTTCTGCATATGGTTGTTCTGTGTCACCTTTCCATTCAACTTTAACGCGGTTGCTGTTGATGTTGTATTTGTTGATCAACGCATTAGCAACATTCTTAGCACGTTTTTCAGAAAGTTTCATGTTGATAGAAGCTGTACCAGTTTTCTTATCAGCATAACCTACAATCTTAACATTTTTGCTAGGATTATCTTGTAGATATTTAGCTGTGTTGTAGATGCTAACTTCTTGGTTTTTGTCAATAACTGCACTACCAAGACGGAAGAATACTACGTTAGAAACAAAGTTTTTAACCTCAGCTGGTTTAACTTCTGGACATTTTGGACAATCTGGACATTTTGGAGCTTCAACTTTTCTGTTTTTCAAAGCTTCATTTTCTTGACGCAGTTTGTTGATTTGACCGTTTAGATCATCAAGAAGACCTTGATCCATCAACAAAGCTTCAGAGAAGTCATTTCTTTTACCAATTTTGAAGTTAAATCCTACGAATGCAGATAGCATGCCATCCCATTCCCAGTCTCCACCACCCATACGGTCGAAAGACTCTTGAACCATATTTCCAGCTATTTCTACGAATAGAGAAGCTCTGTTAGACAGACGGAAATTGTTGATAATACCGGCATTCCATGTAGCAGAGTTGTTCTTGATAGATTTCCAATCTTCGTCAAATCCATGAACAAATCCTATACCAACATAAGGTATAAAGCTGTAGAAGCGATTTTCGTTATAATGTCCCAAATAGTTAGAAACATTGAACAATAGGTCAACGTTAGCACCTAAATAATGAGGGTGATTCATAACTGTTGCTCCTTGATTAAATGTGTGGTAACCACCACCATTAAATTTCAAACGTGCTCCGAAATAAGGATTATACCATTTACCTACGAAAACAGTTGGAGCTAGGTTAAGGCGGTTAGTGAATTTAGCATCATTTGCGTTATCATTAAGATACATTGTTGCTCCACCACCAATTCCTACAAACCAGTTATCCCAAAAACCGTTACGCGCAAAAGTTGCATTGCGACCAACTTTAGTACTAAATCCGCTATCTTGAGCAGAAATAGCCATAGCCGCAAAAACTAAAACTAAAAGTAAACTTACTTTTTTCATAATCAATCTTTTAAATTATAATTAAACACTCTTTTTTTAATTTAATATATTATACTCAGTATACCAAGCATACATCAACTTCAAGCCATCTTCTATTTCAACTTGATGTTGCCAGCCCAAAGAATTAAGTTTTGATACATCTGATAATTTTCTCATCGTTCCATCTGGCTTATCTGTATTAAACCACAAACTTCCGGAGAATTCGACTATTTCTTTTACAAGGTTTGCAACATCTTTTATAGATATTTCAATACCGGTTCCAATATTAATGTGTGTGTTCTTTATCTCCCTTCCATGTATAACATCAACTAAGTCAAAAAAGTTTACAGACTCCATCACAAAAACAGTGGCATCTCCCATTTCCTGACTCCACAGGAATTCTCTCATCGGTTTTCCTGACCCCCAAAGTTCGACCTGAACAACATCTCCAACTTTTCTTATACCATACTTAGCTAGTATTTCTAGTATTTCTGTTTTAGATGAAGTTCCGGATACTCCCTCTATCGGCCTAACATTCAAGTCCTGCTCTATAATATCCCAAGCATTATTTTCTAAGCATTTCCCCAAATGTACTTTTCTTAGAATTGCTGGCAATACATGAGATGTTTCAAGATTAAAATTATCATTCAAACCATATAGGTTTGTTGGCATTACCGCTATAAAATTCGTTCCATACTGTATATTATAGCTCTCACACATCTTTAAACCGGCGATTTTAGCTATTGCATACGGTTCATTTGTGTATTCCAAAGGGCCTGTCAACAGTGTATCTTCCGTCATTGGCTGAGGTGCTTCTTTGGGATAAATACAAGAACTACCTAAAAACACTAATTTTTTAACATTATTCAGATATGATTGATGAATTACATTGTTCTGGATCATCAAATTTTCATAAATGAATTGCCCCCGATATGTATTATTGGCAATAATGCCTCCTACTTTAGCCGCCGCTAAAAAAACATATTCAGGCTTTTCCTTTGTAAAAAATTCGGATACAGCTTTTTGATCTGTAAGATCTAATTCTTGATGCGTTCTTAAGACAAAATTTGTGTATCCTTTGCTTACAAGACTTTTAAGAATTGCAGAACCAACCAAGCCTCTATGGCCGGCTACATATATTTTAGCATTCTTTTCTATCATCTATATTTTCTTACTTTTATTCAAAGTAATTCAAAATTCTATATCCTCCATTTTTGAGGTACTCTTCTTTCTTCATCAGCTCAACATCATGAACAACCATATCCTGACATAAAGCTTTAAGATCGTATGTAGGCTCCCAGCCTAATTTAGTCCTGGCCTTTGTATTGTCACCAATAAGAATATCAACTTCTGTCGGACGAAAATAAGCAGGATCGACACCTACAACAGATTGTCCTATTCTCTTAATGAAGCCTTCTAAATATTCGGCTCCAACTATTTTAGAGAATTTATTCTCATCAACACCTACAATATAGCCTTCTTCCTTTTCATCTTCACCTCTAAACTCAACATCTACTCCGACCTCTAAAAATGACATTTTGATAAAGTCACGAATAGTAGTTGTGACGCCTGTAGAGATTACATAATCGTCAGCAGTATCTTGTTGAAGAATAAGATACATAGCCTTTATATAATCTTTGGCATGTCCCCAATCTCGTTTACTGGAAAGATTTCCCATATAAACTTTATCTTGAAGCCCTAAGACTATACGCGCAACTGCACGAGTCACCTTTCTTGTAACAAACGTTTCACCTCTTAATGGAGATTCATGATTAAACAAGATACCATTGCTGGCATGCATACCATAAGCCTCTCTATAATTAACCGTAATCCAATATGCATACATTTTAGCGACAGCATACGGACTTCTCGGATAAAATGGTGTTGTTTCTTTTTGAGGTATCTCTTGCACCAAACCATAAAGCTCGGATGTTGAAGCCTGATATATCCTTGTTTTATTTACCAAATTAAGAAGACGAACAGCCTCTAATATACGAAGAGTACCTATTCCGTCTGCATTTGCTGTATATTCAGGGATATCAAAACTAACCTTAACATGGCTCATTGCCGCAAGATTATATATTTCATCGGGCTTTACGTCGCCGATTAGTCGTGTCAGATTCATGCTATCTGTCATATCGCCATAATGAAGAATCATATTTCTATCTTCAAGATGAGGATCTTGATATAAATGGTCTATACGATCTGTGTTAAACATGGAAGATCTTCTTTTAAGTCCATGTACTGTATAGCCCTTTTTTATCAAGTATTCTGACAAATAAGCTCCATCTTGTCCTGTAACGCCTGTGATGAGTGCTACTTTACCCATATAGTTTACTTAATAAAAAATCTTTATTAAGATTTATGTTAATGATCAATTTTATACTTAACCTTTCCTAATTATTGCATCTTTTAACCAATACGAATAATCAGTTCAAGCAACAAAGATATATTTTTTTTAACTAAAACAAATAAAAAAGTCCTTAAATTAGAGATTATACATTGATTTTCTCTCATTTTTTGACGTATAAGTCTCTAATCCTGAAATTTGCAAAAAACATTTTTTTAACTATTTTATTTATCATACACTCCAATCCTTCCGATCGGCAGGTATTTCAACAATACTCTTGAGTATAATATAGTTATATAATTGTATCTTGTATCAACTTTACTATTATAATAATGGAGAGAACAAGCGCATGACAGACTCTTTAAATTTTTCAATCCGTGACCTTTGATCCCATTCTTCCACAAGCAACTGTGTTGAGCTCTCCATATCTTTCAAGAATATCTCTTGGGCTTTGCGGCAAGTCTCTTCGCTATATATAAAAGCATCAATTTCGAAATTATGTTCGAAACTACGCATATCCATATTGGCCGAACCTGTTATAGTAAGAGAGTTGTCTACCGTCATTAGCTTGGAGTGAAGAAATCCGGCTTCAAAAAAATAGACACTCACTTTGGCATCCAAAACTTCTTTCAGGAAAGACATGGACGCAATATGCACAAATGTAGTATCGGAATGGCGGGGCAACATCAAGCGCACATCCACACCACGCATCGCCGCCATTTGTATAACCTGCATTAATGAGTCGGTAGGAATAAAATAAGGGGTCTGTATATAAACACTTTCTTTAGCATTGGAAATGGCTTGCAGAACACCTAAGTGTATATCTTTAAATTGCCCTACGGGTCCACTTGTAACCAGCTGAATCATGTTATCTCCCTGACTATCAAGTATAGGATAATAAGTATCTGATGCTAGAAATTCTTTACGCGACGAATACCAGTCGATAAGAAATGATGTCTGTAATCCTGCCACAGCTTTTCCTTCTATCTTGACATGACTATCTCGCCAAATTCCACTTCCTACACCGTTGATATATCGATCTGCAACATTCATTCCACCAACAAAACCAACTTTACCATCAATAACTACAATTTTTCTGTGATTCCGATAATTCACTCTACTTGTCAAAAACTTGAATGCCACCTTCAAAAAAGGTTGAACTTCAACGCCTCCGGCTTGCATATCTTTAAAGAAGCTACGCTTTGCTTTCCAAGAGCCAACATCATCATAAATAAGACGCACTTCAACGCCATCCGCTGCTTTACGAAGCAATATTTCTCGGGTTTTACACCCTATCTCATCATCTAAGAAGATATAGTATTGGATATGTATATGCTTTTCCGCTTTCTCAAGCTCCTCAAACAAAGCCTCAAACTTTTCGGGTCCTGAAGAATAAAAAGTAACGCTACTACCGCCATATAAGGGTGTACCTTTCAATCGGTTCAATAAGTTTACTAACCCTTTATACTCTACAGGTGGATTCAGCGTTTCCAACAACTCTCGCCTACCAATAGACCGACGATTGAGTTTCTTATACATC
Source organism: Dysgonomonas mossii (assembly GCF_004569505.1). NCBI lineage: Bacteria > Pseudomonadati > Bacteroidota > Bacteroidia > Bacteroidales > Dysgonomonadaceae > Dysgonomonas > Dysgonomonas mossii. The sequence goes on along the minus strand of NZ_SPPK01000002.1, from coordinate 490,384 downwards.
TTATGGGATATCAGACGCTGCTTACGATTATCTTCGCCGAAGAAATAGTATATGATAAGACCTACCAAAGGAAGCAACAATAGAATAAGCACCCAAGAAATCGTTTTCAAGGGGTTCCTATTCTCCGAGATAATCACAACCATCGTACCCAAAGCCGTAACCACATAAAGTATCTGGAAAAGAAGGATAAGATGATCTGTTGCTTGCGCTGCTACATCCATACGCAAATAATATACATTTTTTTCAAAGTTATAACAAATTTAAACTCAAGCTCTTTTTTTATCAAATAATTCGAAAGACTTACCTCCACTATCTGATATTTTCTTGAAAAAGCTCTTGTATGAATGATTGTAAAGATGTCATTTGTGTTATTATCGAATATCTATTTTTCTTTTCTGTCGATAAGATAACAGATAATAGCTCCAACAGTATAGCATAAAATATCGCCCCAGGAAAATGATGTCCCTAAAACAATCCTCATTACTTTATAATCTTGAAGTCCCAGTACTTCTACCATCTTGAAGTATTGACCGACCTCTACCATATAGGCGAAAAAGAGCACACCCAAAGCTAAATACAAGGGCTTTATCCGGACAAATGACTTTACAAAATAATAGATCAATATAACAACTAAGATATCACCTCCATAAGGACGAATAAAAGCATCATCTAAAAATTTAGCGATAACGACTTCTACAAAAAAGAGAACAATAGATATCAAGAATGACGATCGATCAAACCTCCACCTCATATCTATTTCCTATATTTTTCTTCAATATCCTCTTGCATCATGCTCATGTATGACTTGTAGCGGCTCTCGCTTATATAGTGATTTTCTACAGCATCACGCACTGCACATCCGGGCTCATTTATATGAATGCAGTTATTGTAACGACAATCTTTAGACGCCTTAAAGATCTCGGGAAAGAAGTGAAATATTTCATTCTTCTCCATATCCACAGTACCAAAGCCTTTGATACCAGGAGTATCTATAATAAATCCTCCCTGTGGCAATTCTATCATTTCCGAAAAAGTGGTTGTATGCATTCCTTTGCCATGATAACCGGATATTGCACCCGTCTTTAGGTGAACATCAGGTACAAGCGCGTTGATAAGTGTAGACTTTCCGACGCCCGAGTGACCCGAAAACAAGGTAGTTTTGTCCTTTATTCTCTCTTGTAAAATTTCTAATCCTGTATTATGTAAAGCTGATATCTTGATGCTTGGGTAACCAATATAATCATAAAGACTAATCAAAGCATCCATATATTCTATCTCCTCTTCTGCGTATAGATCTGTCTTGTTGAAAATAAGATTCACCGGCACGCGATACGCTTCGGCTGCAGCCAGAAAGCGGTCAATAAAAACAGTAGAGGTTACCGGATGATTAACGGTTACAATCAAAAAACACAGATCGATATTAGCGGCCAAAATGTGCGATTGCTTCGATAAATTAGACGAACGGCGTATAATATAATTCTTACGGTCTTCGATCTCCGTTATCAGAGCAGTGCCTTCATTGTTTGGTACAATGGTTACTCTGTCTCCTACAGCAATGGGATTGGTGCTACGTATATCTTTAAGACGAAAGTTTCCTTTTACCTTACATTCAACGTCGCTGCCGTCATCGGTACGAACCAAATACCAACTACCCGTATTTTTTATTACAAGACCATTCATCAATCAATCCTTTAAAATGCAAATGTGCCAATGTGCCGATACTGTAAAGCGATCAGCATATTGGCATATTCTATTTTCGGTATATTTCGTTATACAGTTAAAATCTCTTTTTCTTTAAGAGCAAACAGATCGTCTATCTTTTTGATATACTTATCATGAAGCTTTTGCATTTCGTTCTCGCCATCTTTGGCTACGTCTTCCGCCAAGCCTTCCTTCACTGATTTTTTGATCGTATCAATTGCATCACGACGAGCGTTACGCACACTCACTTTAGCATCCTCGGCTTCCTGTTTCGCTTGTTTTACCAAGAGTTTACGACGCTCTTCTGTCAACGGAGGGATAGAAAGACGTATCACCTCGCCATTATTATCGGGTGTGATACCTACATCAGAGTTCAGGATGGCTTTTTCTACCTCTTTCAACATTTGTTTTTCCCATGGTTGGACGATGATAGTTCTAGCATCAGGTGTATTGATAGCCGCCACACCACTTAGCGGGGTTATTGATCCGTAATACTCAAGTTTTATACCATCAAGAATATGCGGATTGGCTTTTCCGGCACGAATACGAGATAACGTTTCGTCCAGAAACTCTACAGAGGCCGACATCTTAGCTTCCGCCTTTTGTTCGATTTGTTTTAGGTCTGCTGCCATAAATATATATTTTTTGTTTTCAATATTTTAAGATTAAATAAATCTACTTACACTCTACTCGGCAATTGGGTAAGACCAATAATAAGCTGTCCTATCCCTGCCAAAATAAGTAAAGAAGTAAGCAAGGTATGTGCAGTAATGGTAATAAACGCACCTACAGCACAAACCAAACAGCCCATAAAAATATTTCTTCGTGCTGTTTTCATATGTTCTTTATCTACCTGATGTATAATTTGGTCGAGTAAGATATAAGCATCTTCTTCGTTTAGCCCTCGTTCGATTAGAAAGATCTTAACCTTTTCGGGATTTTCTCTTTTTCTAATCAAATATACAGCCTGATTATACAACTGATCTTCAACGACTACTTTCTCTCTGTTATGCATGTACATATGTACCTATTTTTTCACCTTTAATTAGCTTCTCTAAATTGCCCGGAGTATCCATATCAAAAACAACGATAGGCAAATTATTCTCCTTACACATCACCGTCGCAGTCATATCCATAACTTTCAGTCCTCGCTTGTAAACCTCATCGTAAGAGATGGAATCAAACTTAACGGCAGTAGGGTCTTTTTCGGGATCGGCAGTATAAACTCCGTCTACACGTGTACCTTTTAGCATCACGTCGGCTTCTATTTCTATTCCCCTGAGTGAAGAACCGGTATCTGTCGTAAAAAACGGATTGCCTGTTCCGCAAGAAAGGATAACAACTTCACTATTTTCCATAGCCTCTATTGCTTTCCATTTGCTGTAGATTTCTCCTATAGGTTCCATCCTGATAGCTGTAAGTACTCTCGATTTCTGCCCTATTGCAGTAAGAGCCGAACTAAGAGCCAAACTGTTTATCACAGTGGCCAACATACCCATCTGGTCTCCTTTTACCCTGTCGAATCCTTCGGAAGCTCCGCTCAGACCTCGAAAAATATTTCCTCCTCCAATAACAATACTTATCTGTACACCCATATCGGCTACAGCCTTTATTTGCGTGGCATATTCATTCAGTCGGTTTACATCTATGCCATATTGCTGTTCTCCCATGAGGGATTCACCGCTCAGTTTTAGGAGGATTCTGTTATATTTTACCATTTCTGCTTTTATATTAGTGCAAATCTAGTATAATTTGTGAAATTATAAAAGTCAAACTTTACGAATTGATTTTTATTATAATTTAAAAGTACTGATATAACAGCATTTAGTTATTTTTACACATCTAAACAAATTTATTATGATCACTCAAAGCTGGCTCTTATTTGTCCTCGCACTATTACTTGGATTCATTACGCTCGTAATCATATTATGGACTATTATCAAATGGAAACATAGCAAGGATCGGAACATAGGCTGCGGACTAACATTTTTATTCTCTATGTTAACTATAATCTGTACTGTTATAGTAATAGTAAAAGTTGTGGAAACGATTAGGGTAATTGTTCCTAATAAAATTGAAGAAGGGGTTGATATATTCGCCAACAGTTTATCTTCAAGAAATACAGAAACTCCTTTTATGGAGAGCCTGAAATCTATGCAACCGACCGACAGTATAATACCGAATAGTTATTTCTCTTACGCGGGACTTCGCGATTATTTCCGTATGCCCCTGATATATCCGTATTCGATAACTGCTATTGATGTTCTCGAAAAAGGGACTTTACAAGACGAAAAAGGGATAAAGTGCATAGCTGCAGATCACAATGAAAACGAGCCTATTCTTCATGATATTACTTACTTCACCTTTGACAGAAATATTCTGTTAGCAAAAACGGAATCCTCTTCTTCGCTGAACTCTATCAGATTCTATATTTTTAATCTAAGCACAAGACAATTAGAGGAATTCAATACCGAAAAAGAGATGAAAATACAAGCTGCGAAATTTGGCTTTGATACAATAAAACCAATGATAACCATACAAGAATATTTTGATAATTTCTGAATGTAAGAAACTCTGTGATACTCTTTTTATTCTGTGGTAAAAATAAATACATAAGAGCGAATGTGGCAGTAGTTATTCATTATTTAGAGCCTTATTGTAAAAAGATTCTGAAATATGAATTCGAAGCTTCTATTATTTCAAAATAAGTGCTCAAAAAACATTATCTTTGTCTGACTTCATACAGAAAAATGATATGAGAAATATATGTATCGCCTGTCTAATCTTTTTATTCACCATGTGTAATAATAAACCAAAAGAACCCATAGTCGTTATACAAACAAGCTATGGCAATATAAAAGTTAAGCTCTATAATGAGACTCCGGGGCACAGAGATAATTTTCTGAAATTAGCAGAAGAAGGATTTTATAAGAACCTCACGTTTCACCGTGTTATCAATGATTTTATGATACAGGGTGGAGACCCTCAAACAAGGAATATTGCAGATTCTGCAGCTTTGAAAGAAGAAAAAACGCTGGGTGACACAATCCCTGCCGAAATAAAGTTTCCTCAGCTATACCACAAACGTGGAGTATTGGCGGCTGCACGATGGGGTGATGCCGAAAATCCAACAAAAGCCTCTGATGCATCTCAGTTTTATATTGTTACTGGTGAGTTATGCTTCGACGATAAATTATCAGAGATAGAAAAACAACGTTTCGAACGTTTTAAGCAAAAGATATATAAGGAAATACAATCGGCACACCTTGATGATCTGAAAGCATTACTAAAGAGCGGCGATAGTATATCTGCATCTGCAATGCGTGCTGATTGGCTGAAACAAGCGGATGAGCAAGCCAAAGCTCGAAAGGCTGAGGTATCATATACAGACGAGCAGCGGGAATACTACAAAACAAGGGGTGGCACTCCTTTTCTGGACAATGAATACACCGTTTTCGGCGAGGTAATAGAAGGAATGGACGTTGTGGATAAAATACAAAGAGTAAGAACCAACGAAAAAGACAAGCCTCTTAAAAATATCTTGATGAACGTAGTGGTTCTGGAGAAATAAAAATTCTAATAGGGTATTAACAGCAAAAAATGAGCGATACAGATAATAAAAAGTGGAAGGTATTAAATAGTGAATATCTTTCACAAGAGCCTTGGTTTACCGTACGCAAAGATCATGTAGAATTACCGAACGGAAACCAAATTCAAAATTATTATGTATACGAATATCCCGACTGGGTATGCACCATAGCAATAACCAAAAACAAACAGTTTGTGATGGTACGCCAATACAGGCACGGACTGCAATGCACCTCACCGGAGCTATGTGCAGGTGTATGCGAAGAGGAAGACCCTAGCGCAGAAATTTCCGCAAGAAGGGAACTCCTCGAAGAAACGGGCTACGGAAACGGAAAATGGGAGTTATTTATGACTACTTCAGCAAATCCCGGCACACACACCAACACGACTTACTGTTTTCTGGCTACCGATGTGGAAAAAATATCGGAACAGCATTTAGAAGATACCGAAGACATTTCTGTTCATCTGCTATCTATCGACGAATTGGTAGAGCTATTGAAAAAAGATGAGATCAGGCAATCTATGCACGCCGCCGCATTGTGGAAATATCTGGCAACGAATCATCTTATCTAAAATTCGAGCTGATCTTTGTAATTTCGTGAATTTGGATGAGGAACACCAAATACTTTTGAAGAAATAGAATCGATCTCTACTTTCCAAATTTTTACGTTATTTACAGCAGGCTTAGAATAAGTGAATGCCCTTGTTGTGTATTTCTTCATCATTATGTCCAAAGCCTTCACTTTATTATCGTAATCTTCTTCAAATACGACCTTACCCCTGCAAATAACACTACTTCCTTTCATACGATAACTACATGCTACCTCTTCATTCTGATAAGTTAATGACGACTCACCACAGAAAGTAATACATACATTCGGGTTTATATGAAGAGATTCGATACTCTTGCCCTCCTGTGCCGAATGTAGGTAAATAACATCATCTTGATAACCGAAATTCATAGGGATAACATACGGGAAACCGCCCTTATCTATCATGCCGACATAGCATATGGTGTTTTTCGAAATTATCTCTTCTATCAAATGACGTTCTTCAATATTAATCGTTATCATAAGGCTGTATATATTCTTTTATTCCTATTAATCAAAAGAGCTGCATTTTGAATACAGCTCTTTTTTTATTTTATTTCTTATTTACCTTTGAGCAATCCGTTATACATTTTCTCATTCCGTATAATCTCGTATGCTTTCTTAAAGGTTTCGCTATCTTCGTTGAATACCCTCACCATCGTCTCCGTATCATATACATCACGTGCTATATATGCTTTTATCTGACGCTTGAGTGTTTCTTTCGACTTCTCATATCCATCCTCATCGAAGTCCACTTTTTCATCTTTTCCTGCTGCTATAAGCTTATTCATAATCTCGTCCGAAACTTGATATTGCTTGTAGAAATCAGTAGCTGTAGGATATTTTTGTAAAATCTCAGTCCTGTGATTATCCACTTCATTATAAGCTATGCGCAGCGTTATGCCTTTATTCCAAATTTTTCGGTAATATTCAGATGCAAAAGTTGTATCGGCAGGCACGAAATAGTCGGGCATGATACCTCCTCCGCCATATACCGTACGATGATTCAGCAAAGTTGTATATTTCAATGAGTCAGGGAAATGTATACTATCAGCATGCATCATCTCGCCTTTATTATAGCGTTCTATTACATCCAGATTGTATGACATAATATCTCCCTTTGTATACGGTTTTTGTATAGAGCGTCCAGTAGGAGTATAATAACGGGCAACAGTGAGCCTTATCATCGATTCGTCAGGAAGCGGTATTTGTCGTTGAACAAGCCCTTTCCCGAAACTGCGACGACCGACAATCACACCTCTATCCCAATCCTGTACGGCTCCCGACAAGATTTCACTAGCCGAAGCAGAACCTTCATTGATAAGTACGACAAGACGTCCTTTCTCGAATGCGCCTTTAGCTGTGGAAACTTCATCTCTTCTCGGCTGGCGTAAGCCTTCGGTATATACAACCAACTTGCCTGCATCCAGAAAATCATCAGCTATTTCAGTAGCCGGAGCCATGTATCCGCCGCCATTATATTCCAGGTCGAGAATAAGATTCTCCATACCCTTTTCTTTAAGCTTCTGAAGCGCTTTTCTGAATTCTTCGGTAGTGGTTGCTCCAAATCTTATAATACGTATATATCCGGTCGTTTTATCCACCATGTAAGTGGCATCGATACTATAGATCGGAATTTTGTCGCGAATAATCTTAAAGCTTAGTAAATCAGCTATTCCCTTGCGTTGTACTTTTAGGTTTACAGATGTTCCTTTCGGCCCTTTAAGACGAGACATAACGTCCTTGGTAGACATTTTAACTCCGGCGATAAGCGTATCATCTACATACAATATCTTATCTCCTGCCCTAAGACCTACCTTCTCGGATGGTCCTCCGGGAAGCGCTTCGATAACATACAGTGTATCTGTAAGCATATTGAAAGAGATGCCTATACCATCGAAATTACCTTCCAGCGGCTCGTTCATATCTTTTACCTCATCGGCACTGATATATGTAGAGTGAGGATCTAGTTTTTCTAACAAAGCTTTCACTGCATCTTCGGCCAATTTGCCGTCGTCTACCTTATCTACATACATATTCTCAATAACAGCAATTGTTGTAGCTACTTTCTTAGATCCTTCGCTCATCTTAAACTGAGCAGAGGCGGCCAAAACAATGACAAAAAAACCGAGAACCGACATTAGAACTCTTTTCATACTAGAATTACATTTTGGATAATCGCGGTTAACGCTGATTAAATCTGATTTTTAACTAATCACTATTCAGTCCAGACTCATACCTTTGGGTATAAACTGACTGACATCGTGTCCGAATCGCAACAGTTCGCGTACAATAGTAGAACTGATATGTGTTAGTTCCGGTTCTGTAAAGAGTACGATTGTTTCTATTCCCGATATATTCCTGTTCATATCGGCAATCGTTTTTTCGTATTCAAAATCATTTACAGAACGGATTCCACGTATTATGAAATTTGATCCTGTTTCTTTGGCATAGTCTACAGTAAGGCTATCATAAGTACCTACCACTATGCGATTGTCGTCTGTATACAAAGAACGGATCATATCGATGCGCTTGTCGAGCGAAAAGTAAGTTTTCTTGGTATCATTCACTCCAATAGCAATAACGATCTCATCTACCAATTCGAGAGATCGTTTCACTAATGAGTAATGTCCTATTGTAAAGGGATCGAATGTCCCCGGAAAAATTGCTTTTCTCTTCATTCTTTAGTTAGCCATATCGGAGATAAACTTGATCCTGACAAGGCGTATTTCATCTTCAGAATACTCGCCAAGTTCATTGATCGCAGCTTCTAAATCTTCCGATTCTGCTTCTTGAAAATATTCAAATATATCGTCGAGATGGTCTTCATCTATAACCTCTCTGAGGAAATAATCTATATTTATTTTTGTTCCTGAGAATACGATAGCTTCTACTTCGCTCAGCAATTCAGCAAAATCAATCCCTTTCGATTCGGCCAAGTCGTCTAATGCTACTTTGCGGTCGATAGCCTGTACGATGGCTACTTTTAGTTTCGATTTGTTTGCTACTGTTTTTACACGTAAATCTTCAGGTCGTTCTATTTCATTTTCTTCAACGTGCTTCTTTATTATTTCAAGAAACTCTGTCCCGTATCTCTTTGCTTTACCTGCTCCTACCCCCGGAATATTTTGCAATTCCTCCATTGTTATCGGGTAGATTGTAGCCATAGCCTCCAGAGAGGGGTCTTGAAATATCACGTATGGGGGAACATTGTTGTGTTTTGCCATCTTTTTGCGAAGATCTTTCATGATAGAAAACAAAACCGGATCTACTGCCGATCCGCCACCGCCGCCTTTCACCACTACATCATCTATGTTCTCATCATCAGACAAGTCTTCTTCGTCTGCTGTGGTAATCTTGAACGATGCCGGTTTTTTCAAGAAATCTTTTCCTTTTTTGGTTACTCTCAGTAAGCCGTAATTTTCGATATCCTTATCGAAATACCCGGCTATTAATGCCTGACGTATAACGGCGTTCCATGTTTCATCATCGGTATCATCACCTGATCCAAATACATCTAAATCCTGATGCCCGTACGTTTCTATCTCTGAGGTTTCTTTACCTCTCAAGATATTGATAACGTAATCAGTTTTAAACTTTTCTTTTAATGCAATTACAGCTTCAATAGCCGTCAATAATAAATCTTTAGCTTCCACTTGTTTTTTAGGATTTACACAATTGTCACAGTTCCCACAATTTTTCTCTTTATATTCTTCTCCAAAGTAATGAAGAAGTACTTTCTTCCGGCATAATGCAGTTTCGGCGTATGCTGCGGTCTCAAGGAGTAGCTGTTTTCCTATTTCCTGTTCAGCAACGGGCTTACCCTGCATAAATTTCTCCAGTTTCTGTAAGTCTTTGAATGAATAAAACGCTATACATTTTCCTTCACCGCCATCGCGTCCGGCCCTACCTGTTTCCTGATAGTATCCTTCAAGGCTCTTTGGCATATCGTAGTGAATCACATATCTCACATCGGGCTTATCGATCCCCATACCAAATGCAATGGTAGCAACAATTACATTCACTTTTTCCATCAGAAAAGCATCCTGATTGGCAGAGCGTGTACTTGGGTCTAGTCCAGCATGGTACGGCAGTGCATTGATATTATTTGTTTGTAATATTTCGGCAAACTCTTCCACCTTCTTTCTACTCAAACAATATATAATTCCAGACTTTGTGCCTTGCGATTTAATGTATTTTATTATATCCTTATCTACTTTATCCGTTTTTGAACGAACTTCGTAATATAGATTTTCCCTGTTGAATGATGATTTAAACACATCTGCTTCCACCATTCCAAGGTTCTTCTGTATATCCATTTGCACTTTTGGCGTTGCCGTAGCAGTAAGTGCAATGATAGGATGCTTGCCTATTTCGTTTACAATGGGACGTATACGTCTGTATTCAGGACGGAAGTCGTGCCCCCACTCCGAAATACAATGTGCCTCATCGATAGCATAAAACGATATTTTTATCTGACGCAGAAAGTCTATATTCTCTTCTTTTGTAAGAGATTCGGGTGCTACATATAATAGTTTTGTCTTTCCCGAAAGTATATCACCTTTTACTTGTTCTATCGCAGCTTTGTTTAGTGACGAATTCATGAAGTGCGCTACGCCGTCCTCTTCACTAAAATTTCGCATGGCATCCACCTGATTTTTCATCAGGGCTATCAGGGGAGAAATAATTACTGCTGTTCCCTCCATCAAGAGTGCCGGTAGCTGATAGCAGAGGGACTTTCCGCCGCCCGTAGGCATCAACACAAAGGTATCTCTTCCATCCAGCAAGTTTTGTATTATTGCCTTCTGGTTACCTTTAAAATTGTCAAAGCCAAAATGCTTTTTCAATGAACACGTCAATATATCCTCTATATCCGGCATATAAATAGGCTATTAATTATTACGAAGATAAACCCCTAAATTTAATTCTCCAATATAAAATAGGCTATTTTTTGTAAAAAAAACAAACTTTATAATGAATTTCTTAGTTTTACGACTTGTGAGTTCTCCAATTGCTCTACAGCGTACTCTTTAGTAACATGCAGTTGAGCCTGCTTTGTGGAAGGGATATTAAACATAGCATCCATCATAATGGTTTCGACTATGGATCTCAATCCTCTTGCTCCCAATTTATATTCCACTGCCTTATCTACAATGTATTCATATACATCATCTTCGAAGGTAAGATCAACGCCATCCATTTTGAACAATTTGACATACTGCTTAATGATAGAGTTTTTCGGCTCGGTAAGTATTCGGCGAAGAGCACTCCTATCCAGAGCGTCAAGATATGTCAAAATAGGCAGACGTCCTATAATCTCAGGGATCAATCCGAAAGACTTCAAATCCTGAGGTGCTACATATTGCAACAGATTGTTACGGTCTACCTGCGCGTTGCTTTTAGACGAAGCATAACCCACAACCATTGTATTCAATCGTTGCGCTATCTTCCTTTCGATACCGTCGAAAGCTCCACCACAAACAAACAATATGTTTTTGGTATCTACGGCAATCATCTTCTGGTCAGGATGCTTACGTCCTCCTTGAGGCGGAACGTTTACAATCGAACCTTCCAGCAATTTAAGTAAGCCCTGTTGCACACCCTCACCGCTAACATCACGGGTGATTGATGGATTGTCGCTCTTACGGGCTATTTTGTCAATTTCATCGATAAAAACAATCCCTCTTTCTGCTGCTGCCACATCATAGTCTGAGGCTTGCAACAGTCGGGTAAGAATGCTTTCTATATCTTCGCCTACGTATCCGGCTTCGGTAAGCACGGTTGCGTCTACGATTGCGAAAGGGACATGCAGTAGTTTGGCGATGGTACGTGCCAACAATGTTTTTCCTGTACCTGTAGGGCCAACCATAATGATATTCGACTTTTCTATTTCTATATCATCTTCTTTCCCTTGTAGTATACGTTTGTAATGGTTATACACAGCCACAGACAGATAGCGCTTGGCATTCTCCTGACCGATAATATACCCGTCAAGATATTCTTTTATCGTCTTTGGGTCGGGCAATTGTGTTTTATCAATACCCAAAGATGTTTTCTTTGCCTCTACACTTTCTTTTACAATCTGATATGCTTGTTCAGCACAGCTATCACAGATGTCAGCCGACATACCGGAGATAAGCATATTTACATCCTTATCGCTTCTGCCACAGAAACTGCAATAGCCGTTAGTATCTTTTTTTGCCATTTATCCTTTTGTGAGTAAATGAATCTGATTTTTGAATTATTGTTTATTTTTCATCAAAACATCATCTACCATTCCATAGTCTTTAGCCTCAGCCGAAGTCATCCAGTAGTCACGGTCCGAATCTAGTGCCACTTTGTCAAATGGTTGTCCCGAGTGGTCTGAAATAATAGTATAAAGTTCTTTTTTCACCTTACCAATCTCACGAGCGGTGATCTCGATATCTGAAGCTTGTCCCTGAGCACCACCCAACGGCTGGTGAATCATAACGCGTGAATGCTTCAACGCAAATCGTTTTCCTTTCTCTCCGGCAACAAGCAATACGGCTGCCATAGATGCTGCAATACCTGTACAGATTGTAGACACATCGCTGTTGATAAACTGCATAGTGTCATAAACTCCATATCCTGCATACACCGATCCTCCGGGAGAATTTATATAAATAGATATATCTTTGCCCGAATCGGCAGAATCAAGATATAGCAATTGAGCCTGTATCACATTGGCTGTATAGTCGTCGATCTGAGTTCCCAAAAAGATAATACGATCCATCATCAAACGAGAGAATACATCCATCTGAGCAACATTCAACTGACGTTCTTCGATAATAGTAGGTGATATATAACTGCTTGTTATATCGATATATTTATCAAGAGCTAGCCCATTCAAGCCTAGATGCTTCGTTGCATACTTTCTAAATTCATTGTTCATAACATTTTCTTTTTTTATTAAATAATGTTTTACCATTATTACTATAAACAATTATCATGCCACTCGTACAGGCATAAAAAAGAGGCTAATAGCACAGCCTCATTTCTTATAAACAAAGTTATAAATAAAAAATTGAAAAGCTGGAATAATAATGTATGTATTTTCCTTATTTATAATGTTAAAGACAAACGGACAGAAAGAAAACACTATCCCTCCTGTCCGTTATTTTTATCTTTTTTTCATTTACGCTTCAGTTTCTGCTTCAGCGGCTTCTTCTTTCTCAAAGAACTTGCGGAACTCGTCAAGCGAGATTACTGTTTCTTCGAGTCCTAGTTTTGATTTCAATACGTCGATGATCTTATTTTCCATTGCGCGATCGAGCAGATTGCGTGCATTGTCTTTGTTTTTCAACATATCATTTGCATAATTCTCAACCATTTCGTCAGGAAGATTCATCATTCCATATTGAGCAAACTGAGCTCTTGCCGCTTGCATAGCAATGATTTTCATATCTTCGTTTTCGATCTTGATATCGTTATCTTTTGCTATTTGCTCTTTTATCAGGTGGAATTTAAGATCTGCTATGATTTTCGGATAATCTGCGTCTACAGATTCAGCAGTTCTTTCTTCGCCCGAAGCAATAAGCCATCTTTTAAGGAATGCATCAGGGAATTGCAAATCTCCTGTTTTCTTTTCAAGAAGCTCTTTCGCATCCAACAGGAATTTGTAGTCACTATCCGGTGCAAACTGCTCTGCGATAGTTTCTTTTACTTTTGCTTTGAAGTCAGCTTCGGTAGTCACATTGCCTGCACCAAAAACCTTATCAAATAGGTCTTGATCAAGTTCTGCTTCCTGATAACGAGTGATCTCGGTGATAGCAAACTGAAACTCAGCAGCTATTGTTTCTACCGCATCCTTTTCGATATGAAGCATAGATGCTATTTCTGTTTCGTTACCATTGTAAGCTTTACCCGGATTGAATACAATCACATCTCCGGCTTTTGCACCTACAAATTTAGCTTGCTCTGCTTCGTCTTTCATATACGAAGGCATTACAATGCCTGCTTCTACAAAGATGCCACCTTCTTTTACCTTACCATCTCCCAATTCAGAGATTGTACCTCTGATAAGGTCTGTTTCTTTTGCACCTTCTTCTATTTTTTCATATTTGCCATAGTTAGCTTTGTACGAAGCGATTTGTTTATCAACAAGCTCTTCGTCTACCTCAATAGCATAATATTTTACTTTATCTTTCTTTGTCAGTGATAATTTTATTTCCGGAGCAAGAGCCACGTCGAAATAAAATTCATAGTCACCTTCGAGTGAGAAATCTATTGGTTGTTGCTTCTCTTCGTTCGGAAGAGGCTCGCCCAATACATTTAGTTTGTTGTCTTGTATATATTTATATAGATTTTCGCCAACAAGCTTGTTTACTTCTTCTGCCAAAATCGATTTACCATACATTTTTTTCACCATACCCATAGGTACAGTTCCCGGACGGAATCCCGGTATGTTAGCTTTTTTTCGGAATGTCTTAAGTGCGTTATCAAGCTTTTCTTGATAATCCTCTTTCGTTACATTTATTTGTAATATAGCGTTTACACTATCTACATTTGTTAGAGATACATTCATCTTAACGAGTTTATTTAGTTATTGTTACAAATTTCAATCGAAATACAAATGGAGTAAAAACACCACTCTATTTTTTGGTGGTGCAAAAATAGTCTTATTATTGTAATATTCAAAGTGAAATATAAAAACTTTATTTGTTTAACATACTAAAACATTAGATAGTTTATTAACAAACTAACTTTTACACAATTCATACTTTCTGAATTATTTAGGTATATCAGTGCAAAAAACTTAACAAAACAAGAGAGAGCTTAGCTGTAAATTATAAAATTGGAGATGTTATTTTTTTAATATCAGATTATCTAATCTTAGAAATATTTGCCATCATCAACCGAAAGCGAAAAGTAACAGTTAAAAAGATTAGAAACCTGTTACTTTTGTTACTTTTTACAGACGAAACATTTTCGCAAGTATAAATCCAAGCAAAAGAAAAATATCAAGCCACCTACTCTACACATTACGTGATATTTGAGTATACAAAAGACCTTTCAAGTACAAAAAAATTATATAAAAAAGAGGGGCATGCGTTAAAAAGATGTTTTGCAACATGTTTTATAATATTTTTTGATTAACTTTGCTTATAACATATTTTACATTATCAGTTTTGAATGATGACAGATAGTAATGCTGTTAGCTTGTCGGAAAGTATTCCTGAAATATGGAATCTGTTGAATGACAAAGAACAAACTATAATTGCCGCTAATGCGAGAATTATGGACTTCAAGAAAAATGAAGTGATATACAGGGAAGAAGAAATTCCAATGGAATTGATGTGCCTGTGTAGAGGGAAAGTAAAAATATACAAAGACGGTGTTGGCGGACGTAGCCAGATTATCAGAATGATAAGACCTACTCAGTATTTTGGATACCGCGCCTTTTTTGCCAACCAACCTTATGTCACGGCTGCTTCGGCTTTCGAACCCTCGACCATCTGTTTCATACCAATGAAACTTATCAACGAGATAGTCGCTTCAAATTCTAAATTAGGCAGTTTCTTTATAAAAGAATTGGCTATAGACCTTGGAATAGCAGACGAGCGGGTTGTAAACCTTACTCAGAAGCATATCCGTGGACGCTTGGCCGAATCGTTGATATTCCTTATCGAGAATTACGGACTTGAAGAAGACGGTGCTACAATAAGCATCTACCTTTCAAGGGAAGACTTGGCTAACTTATCAAATATGACTACATCGAATGCCATCCGCACTCTGTCAACGTTTGTTGACGAACATATCATTACACTGGATGGTCGCAAAATAAAAATTATAGACGAAGAAAAGCTCCGAAAAATAAGTAAAATCGGATGATTACCCGAATCGCTCACAAGTATCTGGATTACCGATACAAAGAGATTGATAGCTTTATCAACAAACCTATCGAAACGCAAGAGAAGATATTGGAATATCTGCTCCGCAACGGTGAGCAAACATTCTTTGGGCAGCAGTTCAATTTTTCGGCTATAAAAAACAAAGACGATTTCAGAAAACAGGTTCCAATCTTCCACTACGAAGATTTGCGCCCCTATCTGGATCGGATCATTGTAAATAAAGAACAAAATGTACTTTGGAACAAGCCTGTACATTGGTTTGCCATGTCGTCGGGCACTACCGAGGACAAGAGTAAATATATACCCGTAACTCACGAATCGCTCACCAAAGGGCATTACAAGTGCGGAGAGCAAATGCTTGCTATCTATGCACAAGCCAATAAGGATGCTAAATTCTTTTTTGGCAAAACACTAGTATTAGGCGGCAGCAAGCAAATAAACAACATAGGTGACGGCATCTTCACAGGAGATATCTCTGCTATCCTTATAAAGAATTTATATTTCTGGGCAAAGTTTAGCCGTACACCTGAAAGCATCTCCTTATTACCCGATTGGGAGACGAAGTTGCAGGCACTGACCGATTATGCTATAAAGAACGATGTGAGGGCTTTTATGGGCGTACCTTCATGGCTACTCGTCTTATTGAAAAAGATAAAAACGGATACCGGGCGCGACCTCACTGATATATGGCCTAATCTGGAAGTTTTCTTTCATGGCGGAGTGAGCTTTACTCCATTCGAAGAGCAATACAAGAAACTGATACAAAAGCCCGATATGTACTATTGGGAAACGTATAATGCATCTGAAGGTTTCTTTGGGGTACAGTTCTCCGATAATTCTAAAGAAATGCTGTTAATGTTGGATAGCGGCATTTACTACGAATTTGTCCCGATGAGTGAATGGGACAAAGAAAATCCCAAAACATTAACAATGGATGAAGTAGAAACCGGACAGAATTACGCTATAATTATTTCAACAAACGGAGGGCTTTGGAGATATATGATAGGCGATACAATAGAGTTTTCGTCCACTAGTCCTTATCTGTTCCATATAACAGGACGCACCAAGAACTTCATCAATGCTTTCGGCGAAGAACTGATAATAGACAATGCCGAAAAAGCTCTGGCAGAAGCATGCAAGATTACAGGCGCACAAATAAGCGAATATACAGCCGCCCCCGTTTACTTCGGGGATAACAACAACGGAGCACATGAATGGCTGATAGAATTTACCGTAGATCCCAATAGCCTCGAAGATTTCACCCATTTATTAGACAGCGAACTAAAAAAGGTAAACTCCGACTACGAAGCTAAACGTTCGTACAACCTATCGCTGAATATGCCAATTGTAAGAAGCCTCCCAAAAGGTACTTTTAACGAATGGCTAAAATATATTGGCAAACTTGGAGGTCAGAACAAAATTCCGCGATTGTCGAACAACAGGGATTATCTGGAAAAAGTAATCGCATTTTGCGACACAATGAATTCATAGCCGGATATAAATCAAAAGAAGAAATATAAGACTATCCAATAGGCCATCTCACCTATCTTTAACATATAAAAAAGAAGCTACCTCTATGTGAGATAACTTCTTACTATCTATATTTTGATGCTTCGTTTATAACAAACTTGCTGCTTCCTCATCTAAGAACCAATAGAGATACCCTTTCTTCGGATTTACTTTAGCAGCCGGATATTTATCCAAAAACTGCTCTCTGTTTTTAATGACATCCCTTACCTTCTCAGCTTTGTTCTTTCCTGTAGCAAGAAAAACTACATACTGTGCATTATTCACTACCTGACCGCTAAGGCTTACACGTTTCATTTTGCTTTCAGGATGCTCACCTATCACACAGAAGTCTTTACTATCCCACAATGATATCTGATCAGGGAAAATAGAGACAGTATGTCCATCGTCACCCAAACCAAGCATTACAATTTCGAAGCAAGGAGCATTACGGCGCTGCATAACTTTTGTTTCCAAAATTTTGCTATACCATTCAGCCTCTTCTTCTGGTTCATTCTCGCCATGAATACGGAAAATGTTATTATTCGGAATTTTGGGAACTTTGTCAAACAAATGATCCTTTGTCATTCCGTAATTATTCATGACATTTTCGGGAGGAACACAGCGTTCGTCACCCCAAAAGAAAAACAGTCGCTGCCAGTCGATCGAATCTTTACAGTTTTCTGCCCAATAGTCAAAAATCACTTTTGGGGTAGTTCCACCAGACAATGCAAGGTTTACACGCGGATATACATCCATTAACTTTTGCAAAAATGCCGTAAAACCCTCACTCAGGGCTTTCGCATCCGAATAAATGTTAATCTCTTCTTTTATCATAATTCACAATATATTCCATCATCAGACAGGTTCTTACAAGGATATCTCCATGTGAGGTTTTTACCCTCAATCAGCTCATCGGCACAATTTGGTCCCCACGAGCCGGAAGGATAGCCATGCAAGGGTGCATCGGGGTTCTTCTCCCAGAAGTCGAGTAACGGTTGTACAAATTTCCATGTAGCCTCTAAAGCATCCCCACGGATATACAGCGTAGAATCGCCAACCATACAATCGAGCAAAAGACGTTCGTAAGCCTCAGGCAGATAAGTATCTTGTAGTTGTGAATAATGAAAGTCCATATTCACATTCTTAACCTGATAGCCACTTCCGGGTACTTTCATCTTTGTTTTCAACAAAAGACCTTCATCCGGCTGAATACGTATCACCAATTGGTTTTCGTCGTTACTCATATCTGCACTTTCGGGAAATAATTTCTGAGGTGCAGGTTTGAAGTGAATAACAACTTCAGAGACACGAGTCGGCAAACGTTTACCTGTGCGTATATAGAAAGGAACTCCGCCCCAGCGCCAGTTGTCGATAAAGAGCTTCATAGCCACATAGGTCTCGGTACGGGAATCGGCATCCACATCCTTTTCCTCGCGGTATCCCTTGGCATATTTTCCTTTAACGTTAGCTGCTGTGTACTGCCCACGAATAACATTCTTAAACAAGTCGTCGTTCGACATAGGGCGTAGAGCCTGAAAAACTTTCAATTTCTCGTTGCGAATCGAAACAGAGTCTATAGACATTGGGGGCTCCATAGCCACCAAAGCCAGCAACTGCAATAAGTGGTTTTGCACCATATCACGGAGTGCTCCCGAATGATCGTAATAGCCACCTCTATTTTCTACGCCGATGCTCTCGGCAGCAGTTATTTCCACATGGCTTATATAATTTCGGTTCCAAAGGGGTTCGTAAATACCATTCGCAAAACGTGTTACCAACATATTTTGCACAGTCTCTTTACCCAGATAATGGTCTATACGGTATATCTGGTCTTCATCATAACTTTCCTGAAGCGAAACATTCAGCTCCACAGCAGATTTAAGATCAATACCAAAAGGCTTTTCGATAATAATCCGTCTAAAATTACCATTCTCCTGATTCAACCCTTGCTCTGCCAAAAACTTAGGTATAAGCGGATAGAGCGAAGGTGGCGTTGACAAGTAAAATATATAATTCCCTGCTGTACCCTCTTCCTTATCGAGAGCTTCGAGCCGTACCTTCAACTTAGAATATTCGGTTCCGTCATCTGTATTGATTGACAGATAATGCAACTTCTGGCAAAACTGCTCTATTTCTTCATCCAAAGCATCTTTTGCCAATGCAAACTGCTTGATACCATCCTTCATCTTATCGCGGAAGGTATCGTCTGTAAACTGACTACGAGCCACACCAAGTACAGCAAAATTCTTCGGTAGTGAATTTTGTTTATGCAAGTCAAATATAGCCGGTATCAGCTTTCGGTATGTTAAATCACCAGAAGCTCCGAAAATAATCAGAGCTTGGTCTTGTATTGATTTTGATTTCATTAGCCCCTCCATTCTCCCCCTAAAGGGAAGTTTTTAAGTTAGCATTTCGTTATATTCTTTTCAATATTTCCTCGGAGATACTGCGGGGCTTAGTCTTTTTTGATTTCGTGACCACCAAACTGATTACGCATGGCAGCAAGAAGTTTCATTGCATACGAAGTTTCTTGTCGTGACTCGAAACGAGTGAAAAGCGAAGCTGTAATAACATGAGCAGGAACATCAAAGTCCATTGCTGTTTGTACTGTCCAGCGACCTTCACCACTATCGGCTACATAATCCTTGATTCCTTCAAGATTTTCGTTACCTTCTAATGCATTACCGATCAGCTCGAGCAACCATGAACGAACGACTGAACCTTCCATCCACACACGTGATACTTTTTCCAAGTCTACCCCGTATGGTGAGTTCTTCATTATCTCAAAGCCTTCGGCATAAGCCTGCATCATACCATATTCGATGCCATTATGCACCATTTTCACCATGTGGCCTGCACCACTTTCTCCACAACGCATATATCCGTTTTCGGGAGCTAAGCTTTTAAATATAGGCTCTGCAAAATCACAAGCCTCTTTGTCTCCGCCATACATTAGACAGTAGCCATTCTGCAATCCCCATACACCACCACTGGTACCACAGTCGAGGTAATGAACTCCTTTTTCTTTTATTTTCTTTCCTCTCTCTACAGTTTCTCTCCAGTAGCTGTTTCCTCCGTCTACGATTATATCATTCGGGCTAAGTAGCGTCAATAGTTCTGCAATGTTTTCATCCACAGGTTTTCCTGCCGGAACCATCAGCCACACAAGCTTGCGTCCTTCCAGTTTATTTACTAAATCCTTTATGCTTGTAGCCGGAATAGCACCCTTAGAGGCTGCCTCATCAACTTCTTTCTGAGTAAGGTTATAAACTACGACTTCATGTCCATGATTCAAAAGGCGTTCTACCATTTTGCCGCCCATCTTACCTAATCCAACGAATCCAATTTTCATCTTATTCTTATATTATCGTTTGTTATTTTATATAATTAAACAAGCAAATGCCTGAAAAGTTAATTTTCAAATCCTTGCTAAGTTACAATTTTTATAAATAACATCATAAACAACATGCTATTATAATATTCATAGATATGTATTAATACTATAAATCAATACTTTAAACTCAAATTATACAATATAGAATTCTTCTATATCACAGAAACCATAATATAGTACACCTATTAATATAATATTCTTAAATACAGTGATAATTTGATGTTACAAGAAATAATGTAGCAATGCAGGTCTAAAATAATGATAAAAACTATAAAACCTACTGCTAAAAAGCTTGTACAATAAAAACGAAAGAGGCGATTATTTTTAATAACCGCCTCCCTGCTATATAATTTCGATAATTATTCAGAAACTACTTCGAAAGGTATTTCTACAGAAACTTCTTTGTGAAGTTTAGCGATAGCTTTGTAGCTACCTACTTCTTTCACAGCTTCTTTGATAAGAATAATTTTTCTATCTACATTGTAGCCTAATTTTTCAAGAGCTTCTGCTATTTGAATATTAGTTACAGAACCGAAGATAGTACCTGTAGAACTTGTTTTTGCACCAATAGTAAGTGAAATTCCTTCCAACTTAGCAGCCAAATCCTGAGCATCTTGTTTGATTTTCTCAAGTTTGTGAGCGCGTTGTCTTAGGTTTTCAGCTAATACTTTCTTTGCAGACTCTGATGCTATCACAGCTTTACCTTGGGGAATAAGGTAGTTACGTCCATAACCGTCTTTTACAGTTACGACTTCATCTTTATATCCTAAGTTAAGGATGTCTTCTTTTAATATAACTTGCATTTCTTACTCCTCCTTATTTATTTCATTAAGTCTGTTACGTAAGGAAGCAAAGCCAAATGGCGAGCTCTCTTTACAGCTTGTGCAACACGACGTTGGAATTTCAATGATGTACCTGTAATACGACGAGGAAGAATTTTTCCTTGTTCGTTAAGGAATTTCTTTAAAAACTCAGGGTCTTTGTAGTCGATGTATTTAATACCATTCTTTTTGAAACGGCAATATTTCTTTTTCTTCACATCAACTGAAGGCGGAGTCAAATATCTGATTTCTGATTGTTGTGCCATAGCTTAATTCTCCTTTACTTCTTCTTTTTTAGATGATTTTAAACTTCTTCTCTTCAATGCATACTCGTGAGAGAACTTATCTTGACGGAAAGTCAAGAAACGGATCACACGCTCGTCGCGACGGAAGTTAATTTCAAGTTTAGCGATAACAGACGGATCAGCTTCGAACTCTAACATCGCATAAAAACCGGTTGATTTCTTCTGAATTGGATAAGCCAATTTGCGAAGTCCCCAGTTTTCTTCACTTACTATTTTGGCCCCTTCATTGACCAAAAGAGTCTTGAATTTTTCTACCGCTTCCTTCATCTGAACATCAGACAAAACGGGAGTTAAAATGAAAACGGTTTCGTAATTGTTCATAAATTAATTAATTATAAATTAAACATACATTTTTACAAATGAGGTGCAAAGATAGGCTTTTTTATCAAAACAACAAATGCTAAACTGTCAAAAATTGTTGTACTTACCAACTTCTTATCTTATTTTTGTGATGAAAATCAGAAAACGAACATGCATGAAGACCGAGGAAACATTGAACTTAGATCAGGATTTGGACCTGATATTTCCCATTATTAACGGTAAAGTATCGATGGCCATAAACAGGATGATGTACAGGAACTTCAAAAAAGAAGGACTGGATATCACTCCCGAACAATGGACTGTCCTTGCTTTTCTGTGGCGCGAAGACGGGGTTACACAACAGACGTTATGTAATTCAACATTCAAGGATAAGCCTAGTATGACACGCCTGCTAGATAATCTTACAAAACAAAATCTGGTGTATCGCAATGCTTCGGTTAGCGATCGTCGATCCAACCTTATCTATCTCACCGATTTAGGCAAGTCGATCAAGGAAAAAGCCGGAAAAGCTGTTTACACCACCATGGAAGCCGCACTCGACGGCATAGACGAGGAAGGGCTAAAACAGGTAAGAGTACTGCTTGCCGCGGTGTTCGGCAACGTAAGTCAAGCCTTGGACGACAAATAAATCAGGGACTGATAAGCAGATCCATATAAATAGGTAAATGATCACTATATCCACCAAGATATTTGAAGCCTGAGTAGGTCCTGAACGGTTTTTGTCCACCATACTTTTTATTGTCTGCCTCTAACAAGAATTCAGCCGAAAAAACGTGTACGGTTTTATCTTTTACAAATACCTTTCCTCCTTTTTCTAACAGGTTTCCATTGACAACTATTTGATCAATAAAACCCCATTTACCCTTATACTTGTAAGAGCCTGCTCCCTTTTTGTCAATCCTGTCGTAAAGAAGGTTATACAAACCTTTAGTTGAGATATCGGATTCGATCCTTTTTCCTCCGAGCACTTCGGACATACTTATATCATTCGGGTAGTCGTTAAAGTCTCCCATAATGATAACGTTAGCCCCTTTACGAAGGTGCAAGACACTGTCTACTTTATGTTTCAACAGTTGGGCGCACTTTATACGGTGCGGTCTGGTCTTGCGGATACCTTCACGACGTGATGGGAAGTGACAAACAAAAACATCTAACAATGTGCCATTAACTACCTTGCCCGTAACATGCAATATATCTCTTGTAGAGCGTACCGAGTCTCCCAAATCGGGCGTATATGATTTCCGGCTCAGTATCTTTATCTGATCACGTTGATAAAGAAGGGCAACATTTGAACCCCTCAAGTCTTTCGACCGAGTGATCACGTATTCATATTTATGTTTCTGTAATGCGGTTCGCTTTGTAAGATGATAAAGAACAGAGTCGTTCTCCACTTCGCACAACCCCACTATCGCCGGAGGATATCCCTCCCCTACCGAAGACACTGCTTTGCTTATGTTATGCAACTTCTGCCAATAGCGATAATTAGTCCAATGCAACTGTCCGCCGGGAGTGAATTCATCATCATTTGTAGCCGGATTATCTTTTGTGTCGTACAGGTTTTCAACGTTATAGAACATAACCCGAAACTTTTCCTGCGCCGTCAAAAAGAAGACGAAGGCACACAAAAGAACCAAGAGCAATAGCCTTTTACTCACTCCGTTCATAGCAACCAATATCAGGATCGGTATCTGCAAGCCTCGAACGTCCTTTTAGATCATAAGGTAGTAGCAACGAGTAAGATCTGTCTGCCTTACCGATAGCAGGTGATGTGGCTTGCAGTTCGAAATTATATGAATAATCCTTATTATTATTTATATTTACAAACAATGGATCTGCGTTCCACACAGTATTTACAAAGTGCTCATCCTTTTGTTCAATGGCTTTAATCAGGCAGTTCTGAAATTTATAGTTGTATGCAACTGTACTAACTCCACTTAGCAGCAGTTCACCCGAAGCTGAGCCGGATATAATAGAGTTGATAAAATCGCATTTATCCAAATCATAAGCCTTTCCCTCATACACATTCCCGATAGCCAGACACTCCTTTTGACGCATCGACCATCTATAATAATTAGCCAGCGTGCAATGTAAGAAACTATATTTCCCGCCGATCAACGAAATAGCCGCACCTTTTGAATTGGCAAACAAGCAATTCTGAAAGTTTATATAACAGTTTGTCGCCAACAAGCCATACTCTGATGTATTCTGTACAATTGTGTTTGCAAATTCAGCTTTCTTGTATTGGGTATCTGCCGCCGAAAATGTTACTCCCCGTACTGCATTTTTTACAATTACATTATTGAGGACATTGCCATAACTCTCGGCATGGAAAGTTATCCCGCTCCATTGTCCGGGAGTATTATCGTATGGTATATTTCCGTCTATATTATCAAAGCGGCTTCCCCTGAAAACAATCGGTTCTTGTACCGTTCCTTGCGCTATGACACTACCATATATATCTACAGAAGCATTGTTCCGCAAGAAGAAAGTTGTTCCTTTTTGTACATCCAGAGTCACACCTTTATTTATGGTAAGCGAATTGTATATAAGCAGTGGTTTATCACCTGTTATCACCGAGTCGGTTGTCACCACTTTGTCTTTCCAGATATATACATCTTGTCCTACGGCCTCCAACTGCACATATTGTATGTTGCCGTTCACAACAAGGCGAATCGAATCCCTTATCAGCAGCGGGTTCTTTGTATTGGTGGGATCTACCGTTACCTCAACAAATCCGTACAGACTATCCTTTTTGAGTATATCCACATTGGTGAGCTTGGTTCCTTTTTCGCCGTCGATGTTCATACGGAAACCGCTTTTTGAAGCGTTCACCAATTCGATGGATTGTATGGTTAGAGAGTTATTGTTTCTGTTGTATATTTTAAACTGTTTTGTAGCCGAGCCCAAGGTTGTAAAAACGGTATCGAAACGAATTGTATCATTAGAGAATGAGAGTGTGATTTCTTCGCTATCCGAAAAGTCATTACCCTCCTGACAACTATTAAATAACATAAGAAACAAGACTAGCACAACAGAAGCTCCGATGGACTTCATAAATGAAGAAAAGATATTAATCTTAGCTAGCTCTACTACTCTATATTTCATTTGTTACAGTTATTAAGTTTGGTGTTACTTTTTGATTATTTCGTATTCGACTGTTATACAACAACTTTAATTTAACTGATTGTTAAAAAGTAACAAAAGTAACACTTTTTCTATTATTTTTATCTGTCACCTTTTACATTCGGAAACTAAGCCTCTTCTACTAGATAATTATAAATATAAAAAATTGTGCGTTAAACAATTAGCATTATCCGACGACAATATTATACAAAAAGTCTTAGTATCACAAGAAAAGAGGCTGTCTTATAGTTTTTCTCATCAGTGCTTCTTTGTCATTATCTTCACTTTCCTCTCCCGATATCCAATTCAAGATGTTCAAGATATCCAAATGACAAAAAACAGTAAAAACTACCAGACAGCCTCTTTTATATATCAGATCTCTACAAGCTGCATACTCCGTCTATCGAGCACGATTGCCCGCTTATGACTTCTCCTTTTTCGGACGAAACTCCGCTGCCTTCCCACTCGGCATAAGCCTCATTCAGCACTTTGAGATAGTCTTCCACAGGGATAGAGCCTTGCACCACTTGCTTATTATTAAACAAATAGAAAGGAATATATTCCAATCCAAGCTCATTCTCGCTGTATTCTATATCCTTCTTTATCTCCGAAAGATATTTATCACTATCGAGCATAGCCAAGATTTCAGTTTCTTGCAGACCGATGCTTGTACCTAACTGTACCAACACAGCAGGGTCGCTTATATTCCGACCTTTGACAAAATAAGCATCAAACAAAACTTCTTCGGCCTCAGTTCCCAAACTAGATTCCTTTGCCAGTTTCACCAATCTCAAAGCATCGGATGTGCTAACCACAACGAGATTATCAAAGTCATAGTCCAACCCAACTCCCTTAGCCATCTGGGCCACTTTGGCCTGCGTACGGCGAGCCTCATCTTCGGACATAGCAAACTTCTTGGCAAAATAGCTGTAAATGGATTGTGTTCCGGCTTTCTTCGGTAAGCTAGGATCTAACTCATAGCTGTGCCAAACAAGTTCTACATTCTTACGATGCGGAAATTGCTCCAAAGCTTTTTCGAGTCTACGTTTTCCAATATAGCAATGCGGACAAGCTATATCCGACCATATATCTATTTTCATTTTATCCATAATTCAATTGATTTAATTAATACGTAAGTAATAAAAACAATATACAACTGGATTTGTTACTTGACTACTTAAAAAAAAGAGAAAAAAAGATATGAGCGTGTGTCAAAAGTAAATCTTTACGATCAAAGTCACTTTTTACACACACCCATACTCGTATTCTTAAAACCGGCTTTTCGCTATTATTTAGCCGGAATATTCTTCAACACTTCCAATAAGAAAGGCCACCATTTGGCAACAGAAGGAATTTCTATCTGTTCCTCGGGAGAGTGCGCATTACGAATTGTCGGACCACATGAAATCATATCCAAATGCGGATATTTCTCCAAGAACAGACCACATTCCAATCCGGCATGTATAGCCATTATTTCAGGCTCTTTGCCATACAGGCTTTCGTATGCCTTCTTAGCTACCGCCAATACTTTAGAATCTGGATTTGGCTTCCATCCGGGATATCCTGCCGAATGCACAACCTCAGCTTTAGCCAATGTAAATACTGCATTTACAATATTACCCGCATCATCTTTCAACGAATTTGTAGAGCTTCTTTGGCTTGTTGTTATCACAATTGTATTACCCTCCTTCATTTTTATAGAAGCCAGATTTGTAGAAGTTTCTACCAAATCGGGTATTTCATGACTCATCGCCAATACGCCATGAGGACAAGCATAAATTGCGTTCAGCAAATTGCCGGTTGTTTCCTTATCGAGTACAAAAGCAGGTGTATCTGTCGAAGACACCGTCATTTTTACATTCGGGTCTACAACCTTCAGTTCGCCCTCAATTTGTGGAACCAGTGTATTCAATTCTACGATTACATCTTCCTTCTTGCTGTATGGCACTCCGGCAATAGCGTAAGCCTCGCGGGCAATAGCATTGTGAAGATTTCCTCCGTCGATCTCGGCAAGCACCAAATCTTGTTTTTTATTGAGCTCCCACAAGTAGCGGTTCAATATTTTATTGGCATTACCCAATCCTTTATGGATTTCTGCTCCGGAATGCCCTCCGTTCAATCCATTCACTTGTACTTTGAACCAGAAATAATTGGCAGGCACTTCTTCTTTCTTATATGTAAATGTAACAGTGGTAATCTTACCTCCGGCACATCCTATATATATTTCACCTTCTTCTTCTGTATCCAGATTGATAAGCACATCTCCGGTAAGGAAATCCTTTCCTAAAGCATACGCTCCTGTCAAACCTGTCTCTTCGTCTACAGTAAACAAACATTCAAGCTTGCCATGCTCTATTGTATCCGAAGCCAAGATAGTCAAAGCAGCAGCAACTCCCATACCATTATCAGCACCCAGAGTTGTTCCTTTGGCTTTGAGCCAATCTCCATCTATATAGGTTTCTATCGGATCGTTGTCGAAATCGTGCTTGGTTCCGCTATTTTTCTCGCACACCATATCTACATGCCCTTGAAGTATTACGGTCGGAAGATTTTCTTTACCCTTGGTTGCCGGTTTTGTTATCAAAACGTTGCCTGTATCGTCTTTTTTGGCTTGCAGGTTATGTTTTTTTGCGAATTCTAATAGGTAAGCGATTATTTTTTCTTCTTTTTTAGAAGGTCTCGGAATTTGAGTTATTTCGTGGAAATAATTCCATATACCACTCGGTTTTAAATCTTTAATTGTCATATTAATATTTTAATTATTACTTACACTTTCATAATAACATATAAAATTAAAGAGATATACCTTAAAATGCAATTTTTTTACAACTTTTAAAGGTTTAAAATTGATGTTGTTTTAACATAAAGATATATCTTTGCCAAGTCGTTAAAAAACACAGGCATAATTGCGCCTTGTTTTTTGCTACAGGATAAGATTAACTAAATGTTTTTATAAATGAAAAATATCTCTTACATTATTAATGGCGTTTTTGCTGTTGCAATAATCGTCCTTTTCATTTTATTTTTCACATCTAATAAGGGAAACACAGGAACTGAAGACTCATCTCTCACATTCACAAAAGGAGACTCTACCGGCATGCTTCCTATAGCTTATGTAAATGTAGATTCACTTTTGATAAACTACAATTATGCTAAAGATGCGAATGATGCGTTGATGAAAAAGTACAATAGTTCAAATGCTACTCTTACCCAAAAGCAAAGACAACTAGAAGCCGAAGGCGCAGAATTTCAGAGAAAAGTTCAAAACAATGCATTCTTAAGTCAAGAAAGAGCACAACAAGAAGCTGCACGTATCCAAAAATTGGAAAGCGACCTGCATGCAATGGCTCAAAAATTGCAAGAAGATTATCTGAGAGAACAGCAAAAAGTAAATACGCAGATGGCCGATTCTGTTCGCCTGATATTGAAGGAGATGAACAAAACAGCCAACTACCAAATGATATTTAGCAATACAGGTTTGGATAATGTTCTGTTAGCCAAAGATGGTTATGATATTACACAGAAGGTGATAACCCTGTTGAATAGCCGCTACAAACCTGAAGCTTCTAAGTAATAGGTAAATGATTTAAAAATAGGGTAACACCAAATTGGAGTTATCCTATTTTTTTGCAGTATAGAGAAAAAATTAGCATTATGGACACGTATGGACTAATCGGATACCCTCTGAAACACTCATTTTCCAAGAAATTCTTTACCGAGAAATTCGAAAAGGAGGGAATTGATGCAGAGTACCTCAATTTTGAGATTGAAGATATCTCTCAATTTACTGATATTATCCGCAACTATCCAAACCTTAAAGGTCTGAATGTAACAATCCCATACAAAGAAAAAATAATACCATACCTCGATGGGCTCGACAAAGGGGCTGAAAGGATCGGGGCCGTAAATGTGGTAAAAGTAATCCGAGACAAAAACAATGCAATAAGATTGATCGGATACAACTCCGATATTATCGGATTTCAGGAATCTATCAGGCCGCTTATCAATACGGCTATCCATAAAAAAGCATTGATATTAGGAACAGGCGGTGCATCCAAAGCGGTAAAAGGAGCGTTAGATGCACTAGGCATAGAGTGGATATATGTATCGAGAACTCCGAGTGAAGGACAATTATCATACAGCGATATCGACTCACAGGTAATGGAGAAATATACCGTCATCGTCAACACATCGCCACTGGGCACTTTTCCGGACGTAGACAATGCCCCCGACATCCCATACACCCTGCTCACAGACAAACACCTGCTTTTCGATCTGGTGTATAATCCGGCTGAAACAAAGTTTCTGAGGCTGGGCAAAGAGAATAAGGCTAGCATAAAAAACGGAGCCCAAATGCTCGAGCTGCAAGCCATTGCAGCATGGAAAATATGGAATGAATAAATTCCTTCGTAAGACAAATAGAAATGTGAAAGAAAACTTATACCTTTAAAGTCAAAAATCAAGATGAGAATTATAAATCTTTCAGAGCAAAACACTATCCTCAATCGTTTTGTCAGCGAATTGCGCGATGTAGACATCCAGAAGGATAGCATGCGTTTCAGACGAAATGTTGAACGCATAGGAGAAACAATGGCTTATGAGATCAGTAAAACACTGAATTACGCGCCGCTCGAAACTCAAACACCTCTGGGTACATCGATCACAAATGTGCCTACCGACCCTATCGTTATCGCTACAATACTTCGTGCAGGACTTGTTTTTCATCATGGATTTCTGGAATGCTTCGACAAAGCAGAGAATGCTTTTGTTTCTGCCTACAGGAAATACAGAGAAAACCATCAAAGTTTTCATATCCACATCGAATACATCGCTTCTCCACAAATAGAGAATAAGGTTTTGATCCTTACCGACCCGATGTTAGCTACAGGTGGCAGTATGGATTTATCGTATCAGGCGCTATTGACCAAAGGTGAGCCAAGCCATGTACATATAGCTACTATAATAGCAAGTAAGCAAGCTATTGATTATTGTGCAAAAAACTTCCCTCAGGAAAAGACTACAATATGGGCTGCGGCTATCGATCCCGAACTGAACGAATCGGCATATATAGTTCCCGGATTAGGTGATGCCGGAGATTTGGCATACGGAGAAAAAGAATAAATAAGATATTTATAAAATCAAAAAAGAGGAAAGACTTATCTTTCCTCTTTTTTTGTTATATATCGCTCTACTAATTAGTTCCTTTTGGAATACAACCAAGCTGTTTCGTATTTTGGATTCTCTTTACGGAATGTGTCCAAAAAGCCTTCGGCTTCAGGCTTATCAGAGAATGAAGCTACATAGATACGGAAACGACCTCCTGCCTCTAAGATATTTACACTCTGAAGACCACTCTTCTTAATCTTATCCAACAAACGTTCTGCTCTGGATTGTGTATCCTCTCCCCCTACAATGATATAGTATGTACGTAAAGATTGAGGCTGTGCTTCAGGCTCTTTGCTCTCTACCTTGGTTTCTAGAACTTTAACAGAATCAGCCTCCAACAATGGTTTTACTTGTTCTGCAAGAGAATAGATAAAGCCTGACTGCTGAGTTATGGCACCTTGCAAACCTGTATTATTACTTACATTTGCTGATGGTACAGTGAATAAAAACATTGCAACCAAGGCAGCGGCAATACTTCCGAGCGTATATTTAATCGGAAAGCTTTTTCTTGAAGCAGACTCCCGTCTATTTATATTCGACAGGTTGCTTAACCCCACAGCGGTAAGACCATAAAGAGAAGGAAACACAAAAGATGAATTAGCCTCGAACAGAAGTTTACCTTCCTTATTCATGTATAAGCTACCCAATCTTCCACAAGATACAGGCTTTTGAGTAGAAAGCTCTTGTTTTAAGCCTTTGACAAAATCTTTTATTTTTTGCAATGCAGCATTATATGTCATTTTACCGTCTCTTATATAATAAGAGACGATTACACCATCATCATGCTTCAGATCAGGGTTGAAAGTTATCATATATCCGGGTACGCACACATTAGCATCAATATGATGCAATGGTTCCTCCTGATTGACAATAAACCCACCCAACTCCGGTATAGTCACACAGTTATGGATTGGCAAGGCAAATTCTAAATATGTAAAGACTTTGTTTTCCATAGAGGCAAAGATAATTATAAGTTGTAGAAATGAAAAAGATGATGTTCTCTTTTATTTAAAAAGTTACTAACAATTAACCGTGAAAATTGTTAAAAAAAAGTTACTTTTGGGACTAATTAGCTAAAACAGAATATGGAACTTGAACAAATTATTACAGAGCACATCCGAAAGTCTATCTCTGTAAAGGAATCTATACTATCCAATCCTGCCATCATAGCAAGCATCAAAGATGCTGCTACAGCAACAGTGGATGCTTACAAAAGAGGAAAAAAAACACTGATTGCAGGAAATGGAGGAAGTGCTGCAGATGCACAACATATAGCCGGGGAGTTTGTTAGCCGATTTTATTTCGATAGACCCGGAATCCCTTCCATAGCATTATCAACTGATACATCTATTATAACTGCAATAGGAAACGACTACGGGTTCGATAGGCTTTTTGAGAGACAAGTGCATGCTCAGGGTGCAGAAGGCGATATTTTTATCGGTCTTACAACATCCGGCAACTCCGAAAACATTGTCAGGGCACTACATGCATGTAAAGAAAAAGGTATAAATTCTATAATTTTGACGGGTAAATCAGGAGGCAAAGCTTCTGAGCTATGTGATATTTGCATAAAAGTTCCGTCGGAGGAAACTCCAAGGATACAGGAATCACATATACTAATAGCCCATATTATTTGCTGTATCGTTGAAGAAGAGTTATTTGGAAATCAAAAGTAGCCTCAATCTTGATTGTATTGAAACCGACTCCGGATACCAATATATATATTATCTAAAATTGTTTTAACTTAAAAATTAGCTACATTTGTAACGTTAAAAATAACAAACATTGTATGATCGAGACACAATATCAAAATAGATTACCCCAGAACCATCTGATAGGCACCTAAATACACATTGATGGTTGTTGCAAAAGGATATTTATAGATTATTGAATTGTGTATTAAAATATAAACCTTCAAGACAAATTAACATAGAAAATCTAGAGTCATTGCTTTTAAGCCTTTAATATTTTAAATATATGAAAAGAGTTATTCTTTATTTTTTTATTTCATTAATTTCAGGAAACCTGTTGTTTGCCCAGATGTCCGATTCACAGGTCATAGAATATGTTAAAACAGAGGCAGCCAAAGGAACTTCCCAACAAATGATTGCTACCGAACTTTTAAAGCGGGGAGCAACTCAAGACCAGCTATTAAGGATAAAAAGTCAGGTAAATCAGCAAAATCAGAATACCAGCAATATAAACACCCCTACAAGCAGACCAACACTCAGAAAAGACGTAACGAGTGAAACGTATGCTCTTAGAAATGACTCCATAGCCAGACTGTTGGAATACCAACGAGAATATGGCCTTTTAGAAGATAACAAACCTGTAATTTTCGGTAAAAATATATTCAACCAAAAGAATCTTTCATTTCTACCTAATATGAATATCCCGACGCCCGAAGATTATAAATTAGGACCCGGTGATGAAATAGTCATTGATATCTGGGGGGCATCTCAAGCATCACTGCAACAAATAATTTCTCCGGAGGGGAGTATTGTGGTAGACAGGCTTGGCCCTGTTTACTTAAACGGAATGACAATAAGAGAAGCAAACTCTTATATACAACAAAAGTTTTCGAGTGTTTATTCAGGCATCGGTAATGAAGGAGGGTCTTCTCAAATAAAACTTACTTTAGGCCAAATACGTACTATCCAGATAAACATATTAGGAGAGGTGGCCGTACCGGGTACATATGCTTTATCTTCTCTCTCATCGGTATTTCATGCTTTATACAATGCAGGAGGGATAAATGACATCGGTTCTTTACGTTCTATTCAACTGTATCGTAAAGGTAAGCTCATAAAAACAATAGACATCTATCAGTACCTATTGAATGGGAATGCAAGTGGCGAAACCCGTTTGATGGACGGAGATATTATTATGGTTCCTCCATATATCTCTCTTGTAGAGATAGTAGGGAAAATAAAACGCCCTATGTTTTATGAGATGACAGTAACCGAAACCCTTTCAGACCTAATCAAATATTCGGGAGGTTTTACGGGTGATGCATACAAAGAAAAAATAGATATTACCAGAAAGACAGGGAAATACGATAAGGCATATACTGTTAGTTCAAAAGATTTTGAGAACTTCATATTGGACGATAAAGATAGCATCTTTGTTAGTGCGGGATTAAATCAGTTTGACAATAGAGTTGAAATAAAAGGAGCTGTATTCAGACCCGGTTACTATGAAGTGGGCGAACAGATAAAAACAATAAAGAATCTAATAGAAAAAGCCGGAGGCATTAAAGAAAATGCATTCCTCAACAGAGCGATACTCACAAGGGAAAAAGCTGACTTAACTCGTGAAACAGTTCCTATCAACCTGAAAAATCTTCTTGAAGGCCGTACCGCTGATATTAACCTGAAGAAAAACGATATGCTCCTCGTAGCTTCAGATAGCGTATTAGTTGAATTAGGCAGCTTCACCATTTATGGAGATGTACAGACTCCAGGAGAGTATGACTATGCAGAAGGAACAAGCATCGAAGATTTAATCATCAAGGCCGGGGGGCTTCTAAAATCAGCCTCTTTAGCAAAAGTGGATGTTTCGAGAAGGATCGTTGACCCTTTAAGTATTGAGAGTCCAAATGTGATAGCCGATATTTATACATTTAATATAAAAAATGGATTGATAGTAGATGGTCCACCGGATTTTGTATTGAATCCATACGATCAGGTATACATCCGCCGTAGTCCGGGATATATCGAGCAGAGAAATATAGAGATTGCAGGCGAAGTTCTATTTCCGGGCAGATATGCTTTGAAGGAAAAAACTGAAAGGCTTTCGGATATTGTAAAACGAGCTGGCAATTTAACCCCCCACGCATTTTCTGCAGGAGCAAGATTGTTAAGAGAGAAAACAATAATGGAAATGACTGAAGAAAGAAAAGCTATGCAAGCCCTATCGAAGGGACTGAAAGATTCTATTTCTACAGATTTACTAAACATTAATCCTTATTACTCAGTAGGTATAGAATTGGACAAAGCGATTGCAAATCCAAAATCAGAATATGACCTTGTCCTTCGTGAAGGAGATCAACTTATTGTACCGGAATATGATAATACGGTAAGAATAAATGGCTCCGTCATGTACCCAAATACTGTTCTATACAAAAGAGGACAGAAAGTATCTTATTACATTAATCAAGCTGGAGGATACAGTGATTTGGCAGAAAAGAAAAGAGCATATATCGTATATATGAATGGAACTGTTGCAAAGGTAAAGGGTTCAAATAGAGATGCAATCCAACCGGGATGTAATATTGTTATCCCATCTAAGGAACAGAAAGAGAAAATGTCATTAGCTCAGATATTAAGCCTAGGGACCAGTGTTACTTCTATGGCTTCTGTCGTTGCTTTATTAATAAATAATTTGAGCAAGTAAAATGGAAGGACAAAGACAAGATAATATATCAGAGGAAAAAGAAATAGACTTATTGGCATTGGTAAACAAAATCTGGCTAAAGAAAAAGTTTATACTAAAAGTTGTTGGTATAGCTTTTATTCTCGGATTGGTGGTTGCTTTTAGTATTCCGAAAGAATATACGACAAGGGTCATTTTAGTCCCCGATACTCAAACCTCGGGAACAATGGGATCTTTGGCTGCTTTAGCCGGAATAAACTTAAATAGTATGACAGGAACAGATGCCTTGGCTTCTCCTGACCTCTACCCAGACATCATTAATTCTTCACCTTTCCTCCAGGGGTTATTCGATATTCCGGTAATAGATGCCGATAAGAACATTGATACTACTCTCTACTCATATTTAAACGACCATCAGTCGGCCGCCTGGTGGAGTTATATATTAAATGCTGGAGGATTATTAAAAAAGCAATTCTCATCGAATGATAAAAATATAAATATGATAAAAGCTCCAAATAGTCGTTTTATTTCTCAAGAAGAACAAAATGTACTGAATAATTTAAAAAGCAGATTGACTATTAATTCTGATAAAAAGACAGGAGTTATTACTCTCGAGATAATTATGCAGAGCCCAGAGATATCTGCATATATAGCAGATACACTCACTTCTTACCTTCAGGCATATGTCATCAATTATCGTACACAAAAAGCTCGAAATGATTTAGCCTATGCAGAAAAACTATATGAGGAGTCGAAAATAAATTATTATAAGGCGCAAAAAGCTCTGGCAACATTTACAGATGGAAATCTTAATGTTGTTTCCGCTCAATTTGGGACAACACAAGAACGGTTACAGAATGAATCAAACCTAGCCTATTCTGTTTATAATCAGACAGCCCAGCAGGTACAGATGGCAAAACTAAAAGTACAGAATACAACGCCTGTTTTCACGGTTATTCAACCAGCGGTAAAACCATTACAAGCTTCAAAACCATCTAAGAAAATAATATTAGTATGTTTTATGTTTTTATCCTTATTAGGAGCTTCATTATGGACTCTAAGAAACGATTTATTCGACATTTCGAACAGAAATGAAGAAGCTGATACTTGATAAGAATAATTATAATGCAAGAGAATAATAAACGTATAGCTAAAAACACTCTATTTCTCTATTTTCGGATGTTGTTCACAATGGGGGTTAATTTATATACTTCCCGCGTAATATTGAAAACATTAGGAGTAGAGGATTTTGGGATATACAATGTCGTTGGCGGAGTTGTAGCTATGTTTGCCTTTATAAATGGCTCATTGACATCTGGAACCCAACGTTTTCTAACATTTCAAATAGGGAAAAACAATTTCGTTGGACTGAAAAAAATCTTTTCGGCATCACTCAACACACACATTATTTTAGCCTTAATAATCCTAATTCTTGCAGAAACAATTGGACTTTGGTTTTTAAAAAATGAGATAAGCATTCCTGAAAATCGTGAATATGCGGCTTTCTGGGTCTATCAGTTTTCTGTTTTTGCTATACTTCTATCTATCATCCAAGTTCCATATAATGCCAGTATCATAGCACATGAGCAAATGAATGTTTATGCATATGTAAGCATTATTGATGTTACTTTAAAACTAATAGTTGTTTATCTATTATCTATTTCAGAATATGATAAACTCATTACTTATTCGTTCCTAATTTTTATAGTAAATAGCATTATAATAAATATTTATATTATTTACTGTAGAAAGAAATACTCTGAATGCCGATTTGAATTAGTATCAGATAAATCCATATATAAATCTATATTAACTTTCTCCGGTTGGAATACTTTTGGAAGTGGTGCTGTCGTTGGAGCAACACAAGGAATTAATATTGTATTAAACATATTTTTTGGACCAGCAGTTAATGCCGCACGAGGAATTTCCGTGCAAGTTAACAATGCAATCACATCTTTTGTTAATAATTTTCAAACGGCAGTGAATCCACAAATAGTAAAACTATATGCTGCTGGAAAAATAAGTGAATTATATACTCTGTTATTTCAGAACGCTAAATTTTCTTTTTGCATGATGTGGTGTTTACTCCTCCCTATATTCTTAAAATTAGAAATAATATTAAAACTTTGGCTAGTAGAAGTTCCTGAATACACAGCCTTATTCTGTCGATTAATTCTCTTACAATCTTTAATCTCATGTTTACAACGTCCTTTCGTGATGGCCATTAATGCAACAGGAAAAATAAAATTATTAAACATTGTATCCGGGGGGATCTTATTAGCCGTATTACCTATATCTTATATTTTATTAAAGGAAGGGGTAGCTCTTTATATACCTTTTATTGTTCATATTATAGCATCTATTTGTGGGTTTTTTATAGAATTATTCTTACTTCATAAATATATACGTTTACCAATAAATAGATTATTTACCGATGTATTTATTCCAATATTATTTATTATCATTTGTTCTTTACCTATACCTATAATCGTTTGTTATAGCCTGGCTGACAATATACTATCTTTAACATGGGTAATCGTAATATCGCTAATATCAGTTATTATACCTGTGTACAATATAGCTCTAAGTAAAGAAATGAAAGACAAAATAAAGCAACGAATAAAAAGATATAATATAAAATAAAAACATGCTAGTAAAAGAATTTCTAAATATTGCAACAATATGAAAGTTCTCTGGTTTACAAATACAGCGTCTTTATATCAACAAAACAATAATGCTTACAATGGCGGAGGTTGGATCGAATCGTTGGAATCGAATATTCGCACTAATCCGACAATAGATCTAGCAATATCATTTTTCCATTCAGATACTATTTTTAAAATTAAAAAAAATAATGTAACTTATTATCCAATATATGAAAAACGTAATATATTAAAAAAAGTATTACATGAGCTAAATCCGGATCAAAGAAATGACGAGAATATTCACCGTTTTTTACGTGTTATAAATGATTTTAATCCTGATATTATCCACATATTTGGCTCTGAGAAATCTTTCGGATTAGTTGCCAAATATACCTCTATACCTGTTATCCTTCATATACAGGGGATCATAAATCCTTATTTGAATGCATGGTATCCTCCAGGATACAGTAATATGGGGATGTATTCTCTATTTCGTTTTAATCCATTACGTATATATTCTTATTTCAGAGGCTATAAATATTTTTCGATAAGAGCCAAACAAGAGTTAAAAAGGCTTTCGTATGTTCGAAACTATATGGGACGTACAGAATGGGATAAATTAGTAACATCAATATTATCTCCAGGCTCAAATTATTACTATTGCAGTGAGGTGTTACGTTCTCCTTTCTATACAAATACACCATGGAGGTTTCATCAACGGGATAAAATTATAATAGCGACAACAATATCATCACCTCTTTATAAAGGTTTTGATTTAATATTAAAAACAGCGGCTCTTCTTTCCTCTCTGCCATCATTATCTTTTGAATGGCGTATTTTTGGAAATATAGACCCCAAATTAACAGAACGGAAATTAAAGATAAGAGCAGCAAATGTTCATGTTGATTTACGAGGAGTACTCTCTGCAGAATCTTTAGCGAAGGAGCTTCTTGATGCTGATATGTTTGTACACCCCTCTTATATTGATAATAGTCCCAATAGTATTTGCGAAGCTCAATTATTAGGCCTACCCGTAATCTCTACAAATGTAGGTGGAATTTCTTCTTTGATAGAACAGAATGAGACAGGAATTCTAATACCGGCAAATGACCCTTATACACTATGCGCTAAAATACAAAAAGTATTTAATGATCCGGATTTTGCCGCATACTTGGGCAAAAATGCAAGAGACTGCGCATTAAAACGACATAACATTGAATCTATTGTAACTCAGAATATATCGATTTATAAATCCATTCTATCTAAGCAGATTTAAACTATGTCACGAAATACTTTCTATTTTATTTTCCGACTTCCGGTAAAAATTGCAATTTTTCTTTCCAGAATCTGGAATCCTATCAAATTTCGTTTGGCTGGGATAATTATAGGGAAAAATGCCTGTATAAGAGGTAAGATATTTATTGATATGGGTAAAGGTTCACAAATCATTATAGGTAATAATTTAACTATCTCCAGTGGATTAAATATCAACCCCCTTTCTCGTAATATACGGGCGTGTATCAGCGCATATAAAGGGGCTACAATTAAAATAGGGAATAATGTAGGAATAAGCTCTGCATGTATATGGTCTTCTAAATCTATAACCATTGGTAACAATGTAAAAATAGGAGGCGATAGTATTATCATTGATAGTGATTCTCATAGTTTAGATTATTTAATACGCAAAGATTCTGACAACAAAATAATTAGCAAAGATATCATTATAGAAGATGATGTATGGATCGGTACCCGATCTATAATTTTGAAAGGAGTTACAATTGGTGCACGTTCTATTATAGGAGCAGGTAGCGTTGTTACAAAAGATATTCCGACAGATTGTATAGCTGCAGGTAACCCTTGTCGTATAATACGACATTTAGAAAATAAAAATTCATGAGAGTTAGGCTAAAAAAATATATATTCACCCTTAGAAGAAATAACAATGAAATAATAACGGAGTTACTTCTCGCCAGTCTTCTGTTATTTACAATTGCTCCACTTATGCCTAAACTCTATTATCCACTTGGTGCTGTTAGCTATTTGCTATTTATTTATGCATTTTTTATTAAACGCTGGTCACTACCATTTAAAAGCAATACTGATATTGTTTATATTTTTTTGCTTTTTATTATTCTCTTAGTAATTCTTCGTCCTGTCCTAAAATTCAATTTATCCGAATATAGAGGACAGCTACTTTATCCATATGGTTTTCTGGCCCACATCTTACCATTTATATTGTTATTAAGACTCCACAATATTTCCTTCCCGATAGTAAAAAGATATTTATACATTTATGGAACAATCGGAATATTCTTTTTTATAATTGACA
This sequence comes from Dysgonomonas mossii, assembly GCF_004569505.1. Lineage (NCBI taxonomy): Bacteria > Pseudomonadati > Bacteroidota > Bacteroidia > Bacteroidales > Dysgonomonadaceae > Dysgonomonas > Dysgonomonas mossii. The sequence goes on along the minus strand of NZ_SPPK01000002.1, from coordinate 450,646 downwards.
TCAATACAATCTTTATAGATAATACAAATTTAGGTTTCAATGAATATCAAGAATATTTATTTACAATAAGTAGATCTCTGACCTTTTTAACTGCAGGACTAATCGTATTTTTTATTCCTCAATTTTTTTCAAAGAAAGTAAAAGTATTAACTATTATCTGTTTTTTATTAGCTTTGTTTATTCAGGCATTTGCTGCGCGAAGAGGTGGTATTTTACTACTGCTTATTATTTTATGCTTTTCACTATATTTAGTGCTAGATAAAAGATATGGATTTGTAACTAAAGGTATAATATTCGTTATTGTAATAGCATTCATTTCTATTCTTTTTTATCTGGTTGCTGATAATTTCGCATTATTGCTCGAAAGGTTGGATAAAGACACAAGAGGCGTTGTAGAAGTCTATTTATATAGGAGTCTAGATCATAATTATACGGACTGGATCTTTGGTAGAGGCTTAGACGGAACTTATTATTTTCCGATAGGAGATCCTGAGTCTTTTCCTGATATGAACAGAGGAGTTATAGAAACAGGCTATTTATATTACATCTTGAAGGGCGGACTACTCTATTTATTCTGCTATATTGTTATATTACTGGTAGCTTTTATCAAAGGTTTCTTCTTTTCAAATAATACATTATGTAAAGGTATGTCGCTATATATTTTATATAATCTAATTAGTTTATATCCGTTTGGCTTACCAAGTTTTTCATTTAGTACATTTATTCTTTGGCTTTCAGTAGTATGGTGTATGCGAAGCTCATGCCTAAAAAAAACAGATATGGAAGTACAAACCTTATTCAATAGCAAATAGAATATGAGAGAAGATATTTTAATTACAGTTGTTCTTGTGACTTATAATGCAGCAGAAACCATAGAAACAGCCATCTTAAGTGTATTGAATCAGACATATAAAAATATCGAATGCCTTGTAATAGATGGAGCCTCTACGGATAATACTGTTGATATTATAAAAAAGTATAATATCAGATACATCTCAGAACCTGATAAAGGTATATATGATGCTATGAATAAGGGCTGGAAACAAGGAAGAGGAGAATGGGTTTTATATCTAGGTGCAGATGACGAATTGGTCTCAAACGGCATAGAAGCTCTAGTTAATGTCAGCTCTAATGCGGAAATAGTTTATGGTGATACAATCTTAAAGTTTCTTTCGGGTAATACTAAAAGAAGAGGAATTCAAGATTTATCGGTGATAAAATACTATCTATGCAGTAGTCATCAGTCATTTATGATGAAAAAAAGCGTCATTGATAGCTTAGGTGGATTCAATTTAAAATACAAAATATATGGCGATTTTGATTTGATACAAAGAGCCTATATCAATGGTTATAGATTTAGACAAACAAAAGAAGTGATATCTATATTCTTCCTTGGAGGTATTAGTACAAATAATATTATGGCAGAAAGAGAACGATATATATTGCTAAAAGATAATAAATTAGCCAAACATCCTCTCTTAGTATGCTCCTATTTTGCTTTAAAAAAGATACTTTTAAAGATAAAACATTTATATTCATAAAAGATTAAAGAATAAACATTTAGATATAGAAAAAGTGAAAAAAATAAATACACCTAAAGGGATATATAAATATAAATTTGTTCCTCTTTGTGCAGAAAAGAAAAGAATTAACAAGGAAATTGCAAAAGAAAATTTATTATTATTTAAGAAAATAGCAGAAAAGAATAATCTTCAATTTTCTTTAGCTTTTGGGACAATGCTCGGTGCTATAAGAGAACATGACTTTATTGATCATGACGATGATATTGACCTATGGATTTTGAGTGAGCAGCAAGATACCTTCTTCAATATGTTGTTCGAGTTAAGAGAATATGGATTCGAACTTGTTCGCTTCCATCGAAAAGGATTAGGCTCTATTATACGGAAAGGTGAGAATATAGACATTTATGTTCTATATCCGATAGCAGAGGGCTTAAGAGGATATTATGGCAATCCTATTCCGGAAAAATATGTAACAAAATTAAGTCTATATGAATTTCAAGGGGAACTCTTTCATGGAGCTACAAATAGTGAAGAGTTGATGGTCTTCTTTTATGGCGAGAATTGGAGAACTCCCATCGCTTATGCAAATTTCGATCTACCCTTTTATAAATGGTTGGTATCTCTAATAAAAGAATATGCGATCTCTTATACTCCAAATTGGCTATTTAATTCAATAACTAATAAGAGAAAAAAACGTAAAATGGACTTATATTTAAAACGCCTTAATAGATTAAATAATTTCTTACAAAAAAAATAATATGCAAGCAATAATTTTAGCAGCAGGAATGGGTAAACGACTTGGTGACCTAACTAAGGATAACACTAAATGTATGGTTAAAGTTAATGGCATCACTCTAATTGAACGAATGCTGCAACAGATAACCAAACATGGTATTCAGAAAATTATTATGGTGATAGGTTATCATGGAAATGAATTAAAAGCTTACATTGACAGTTTACCCGACAAATATGATATCAAATACATAGAAAATCCTGTATATGAAACGACAAACAACATCTATTCTCTATATTTGGCAAAAGATTATTTATTGAAAGATGATACACTTTTATTTGAATCAGACTTGATATTTGAAGATAAACTAATTGAAAATATTCTGGCTCATCCTTATCCAAATTTAGCATTAGTTGCTAAATTTGAAAGTTGGATGGATGGTACAGTTGTCACACTTGATGATGAACATAACATTGTAAAATTTATTACAAAAGAGTCATTTGTTTTTGAAGAAATATCCTCTTATTTTAAGACAGTCAATATTTATAAATTTTCAAAAGAATTTTCTAATACCCGATATGTTCCATTCCTCGAGGCATATAGTAAAGCTCTGGGGAATAACGAATACTATGAACAGGTATTAAAAGTCATCGCCTTACTTGACCAACCAGACATTAAAGCATTGGACATAAGAGATCTGTCATGGTATGAAATTGATGATATACAGGATCTGGATATTGCCGAATCGATCTTTGCTGATGAAGATACGCGATTAACCAAGCTCCAGAAACGATATGGAGGATACTGGCGTTATCCTCACATTATCGATTTCTGTTATTTGGTAAATCCATATTTTCCGAATAGTAAACTTCTTTCAGAGATTAAAGCCAACTTTGAACGACTACTGGTCGAATACCCATCAGGATTAGCAATCAATAATCTCTTAGCTGCAAAATATTTTTGGATCAAACCTGAATATATTTGTGTAGGAAACGGAGCCGCCGAACTAATAAAGAGTTTGATGAATGTGATCGAAGGTAAAATTGGAATTAATTATCCTACATTTGAAGAATATCCCAACCGATATAGTGATGACAGAATCATTGGATATACTACAACAAATCCAGACTTTCACTATGGTGCTGAAGATCTAATCCAATATTACAATGATAAAAATATTTCTTCTCTAATCCTTATCAATCCGGATAATCCATCAGGTAATTTTATTTACAAAGAGGACATTCTGAGAATATTAAAGTGGGCACAAAAAAAAGGTATCAGAGTAATAATTGATGAATCCTTTGTAGATTTTTCTGACGATTTTGAAAAAAATAGTTTATTAAAAAACGAAATATTAGAAGAATATAAAAACTTAATCGTAATTAAAAGTATTTCTAAATCATATGGTGTTCCGGGCTTACGTTTAGGTATAATTGCATCTTCAGATTCCCAAATAATGACATTTCTGAAAAAAGATGTATCTATCTGGAATATTAATTCTTTTGCTGAATTTTATTTACAGATATATGGCAAATATGAACAAAACTACAAAACAGCATGTCGCAGTTTTGTTGCTGAACGTGAACGATTCAAGGAACAGTTGTCTAAGATTACTTTTCTTCGAGTAATACCTTCGCAAGCCAATTATTTTTTGTGTGAAGTGATATCTAATAAAACAGCAGTACAATTAACTCGAGAATTATTAAAGCACAATATATTAATAAAAGACTGTTCTGGCAAGCATGGATTTGAGAACAAAGAATATGTACGTATCGCTGTTAGAAATACTGCTGATAATGATTTATTGATTGAAAAATTACATATTCTAGAATCATGAAATTAACAGTCTTCGGAGCCGGTAATATAGGAACATTTATAGCAGCATATCTCTCGCTCCAAAAAGCAAATAAGGTATCATTATATACTCCGAATAAAAATAAGATATCCAATATTATAAAAATAGACGATATTGAGAATAGAAAGACTTACTATTCAAATCACATTTCTGTAAATGATGACTTGCAAGAGTCCTTACAAGGAGCTGATTATGTTTTCCTAACATATCCTTCTGATCTTCTATTCGATAAGCTTCAACAAATGAAGGATTATCTGACTGCTGGCACAAAGATAGTCGTTGTGCCGGGTACAGGCGGAGTAGAGTTTCACACTCACTTTTTATTACAAAAAGAATGTATGTTGGTAGGATTACAAAGAGTTCCTGCAATATGCAGATTAAAGGAATATGGTAGATCTGTTTGCGTAACAGGATGGAAAAAACAACTATATATTTCGTCTTTGCCTGCTAAAGGTCAACAATGTGTCATTGACGATCTTAGTAAATTATTCAATATCCCTGTACAATCTGTAGGAGCGTATTATAATATAACTTTGACTCCGTCTAATCCAATCCTACATACCTCAAGACTATATGCTCTATTTAGAGATTACTTTGAGGGAAAAACATATTCTACCAATCCGGGATTTTATGAAGATTGGGATAATTATTCTTCTGAGATATTAATACAATGTGATGAGGAATTACAAAAAGTATATAAAACATTAAGCCACAACGACAATAAAGTTATTCCATTATTAACTCATTACGAATCTGTTGATGCAGAATCTTTAACAAAAAAAATAAGATCAATCAAAGCGTTCGAAGGGATAAAGAGCCCTATGATAAATAAAGGTTCTGCATATATTCCAGATCTATCTTCCCGCTATTTTCTAGAAGATTTTTCTTATGGACTATGCATAATAAAAGGACTTGCTTTAATTTACGGTCTAAAAACACCAACAATCGATTCATCTATTCAATGGATGCAACGATTATATAAGAAAGAATATATCGATTTATCCGCTAATTTAGGGAAAGATTATGTCGAAACAGGAATGCCACAACGATTTGGAATAAATAGTATAGATAAGATTGAACAAATATATATATGAAAAGAATTTATTTATTTATTGCGTTTGTCATCTCTATACTATTCCTTTCATGTAATAAAGAAGATGATATTGACATCAGAACATCAACCGGGCTTTACGGTGAAGCTAACAAAACTCTACAGAGATTTAAAGACTGGCGTAGAAATGATGATGTTATTATTTTTCCAATAATAACGGATTTACACTCAGGTGGAAATGATAAGTATAAACATATTTCTTATGTAATGCAAACAGATAGCCTTTTCGGCTATGATTTCATTGCTCATCTTGGCGATTTTGGTATAGATGTGGATAAGACAAATACTCTACTTAAAGAAATTTCTACAATACATGAAAAGTATAATAAATTGACGATATTTTGTAAAGGAAATCATGAAGATTTTATTTCTAATGTAGCTTTTTCTAATTCCTTACAAGTTCCCTCTCTAAATAAAAGTAAGTATAAGGTAAATATCTATTCAAATGGGGCATTTGGATATTATGACATTGATAATAAAAAAACTAGAATTTTCTTTCTTAATACCTCTGATAGTATCTCTTATTGTATTAGAAAAAAACAACTCCAATATGTGATTGATAATCTATCAACAATTCCGAATAATGATTGGTGTGTGGTCTTTCTTGGCCACTGGTGTCCGCATCCAATCGGCTACTGGAATAATTCAACAAGTCAGAAGATTAATCATAAAACGTTTATGAAGATTCTAGAGTCATATGCGTCGAAAAAAAATGGTGTAGCAGACATATCTGAAAATATAAACTTATCATGGGATTTTACTAAAGCCAAGGGTAAGTTAGTTGGTTATTTATGTGGTGATTCTCATTTTGACACCCAAGTAAAAGACAATGGAGTAAACTATATAATAACACAGGGATATGGGACTATATCTGAATCCCAAAAGCCGCAAGGAGCTATCACGACCCCCTTTGACTACAATAAGCAAATGCTTGTTGATATTGTAGCGATAAAGCCGTCAGAAGGAAAAATGAAGTTTTTCAGACTTGGAGCTGGCAGTAGTAACCGAGATAGAGAATTTTACTTTTAGTAATCTAATAAGAAATATCAGTTTTTGATATAAAAAGTATATTATCTTTATGAAAAGAAATGAGAGCTGTGAATGGAAAAATTGAGTAAAATATTTAAAAAAGCCGGAGGGAAAAGCTTAATCAAACAATACTGGAAAACAGGTGTACTTGGTTTTGCCATTATTGAGGCTTTATTGTTAGGATTTTCTAAAAAAGGGTTGGAGATTTTAAGGCTTTCTGTCCAGTATAAAACACAAGCAAAGCTAAAGAAAAAATACCAATATGTGTTGGATAGGTGCGATAAAATTGATTATGATTCTCTTCCGAAGGAACAATCTAATAAAGTATGGGTGTGCTGGTTGCAAGGAATGGAGAATGCACCCTTAGTTGTGCAAAAATGTCATGCTTCACTACATAAATATTTAAAAGACAAAGAAATTATATTACTTACATCTAATAATATACAAGAATACATAACCCTCCCCCTATTTATTATGGATAAATGGGAAAAAGGGATTATATCAAATGCCCATTTCTCAGACCTAATACGTGTAGAACTATTAATTCGTTATGGAGGAACGTGGATAGATTCTACTGTCCTTTGCACCGGTTCTAATATTCCAAATTATATTCTCAACTCCAATTTATTTTTTTATCAACTATTAAAACCCGGTAGAGATGGTCATTGCCTTAATATATCCAATTGGTTTATCTCATCCTCAACTAATAATAAGATTATTCTAATTCTAAAAGAACTCCTACATGAGTATTGGATAAAAAATAATTCTGTATCCGATTATTATATTTTTCATATGTTTGTCGGGATAATCTGTGAAAAATATCCAGAGGAAGAACAAAAAATTACTAAATTTTGTAATTCCATCCCACATATTCTTCAACTAGATCTATTTGAACCCTTTGATGAAGATAAATTTGAAGCTATTAAACACATGACCTGTTTCCATAAACTTAGCTATAAATTCGAGGAAGAACTGTTAAAGAAAAAAGGGACTTTTTACGACATCATCATTAATAAAAAACAGGTATAAAATGGTTACCGAAGATAGTTTTTTTGATGAAAGAACCATAGCAAGGAACTCAAGTTCTCTAATGAATTAATTTAATAAGAACCTTTACGAGTAGTGTATAATAATTTTACATATATAAATTTTATTCCATATAGTCTATATGTTATTATTAGTTTAATACTGGGAGTAATTATTACAATTATAGTTTCAAAATATATTGTACAAAGGAATAAAAAACTTAGTATTTAATTTATATTCAATGAAAATAGCATTCATCTCCACCCGTGGAATCCCTAACAATTACGGAGGATTCGAACAATTCGCCGAATACATTTCGGTTGGATTAGTACAACGAGGACATGAGGTCGTAGTATATTCTCCTCGCTTTCATCCATATAAAGAATCAACATATAAAGGAGTACGTATAAAGCATATATATAGTCCTGAATTGTGGATGGGCGGTTCTGTAGGTAGTTTCTTCTATGACTTTAGCTCATTAAAGGATGCTTTAAAGAAAGAAAAATTTGATATAATCTATGATGCCGGATATACAAGCATCATACCCGCATATATTTGGTATAATATAAAAGATATTAAATACCCGATAGTTGTTACCAATATGGATGGACTGGAGTATAAACGAACAAAATTCAGTAAAAAAGTTCAGAAATTCCTGTTTTGGGAAGAACGTATGGCTGTAAAGCACAGCCACTATCTTATTGCAGACAATCTCGGCATTAAAGATTATTATAAAGAGAAATACAATAAAGATAGTAAGTTTCTTGCTTATGGAGCTGATATACATGAAGACTATAACAAAGAGCATCTCCATGAATACGGCTTAAGCCCTGATAACTATTTCTTGCTAATAGCTCGAATGGAACCAGAAAATAATATAGAAATGATTATACAGGGATATATAGAATCTAATCATGTAGACAGAACGTTAATTGTTGTAGGCAAAACAAATACTCCCCACGGAAAAGAATTAATTGAAAAATATAAAGGCTATAAATCAGTTCGTTTTGTTGGAGGAATATACGATTTTAAAAAGATAAATTCAGTTCGCTATTTTTCTACAGCATATTTTCACGGTCATAGTGTGGGAGGGACCAATCCTTCTTTACTAGAAGCAATGGCCTCTAGCTGCTTTATTATAGCGAATGATAACATATTTAACAAAGCCGTATTGAATAATAATGCATTATACTTTGCGAATAAAGAGGATATCACCACAATAGTAAATAATATTGATAGCAATTTGAACCAATACAAAAATATATTCATCAATAATAACTTAGAATGTATTAGAGAAGAATATTCTTGGGAAAAGCTGATTGATGACCATGAAAAATATTTTCTGGAAATTTTATCAAGTCACTCAAAATGCAACAATAATGGCTGAACACCTCCACATATACTCTTCTTCCAAAGAAGAAAAATATCTGGAGGAAAAAGAATTTCGTCCGATGGCAATGCAAGTGTTAGCTCCGGGCGCATTAAAGCCCGAAGAAGCCATAAAATACGTGTGCCGTTTCCCTCGTATTGAATCTATTCTGTTCGGATCTTCTTCACGTAATCATATTCAACAAACAAAATATTTGATTGATAAATACTCCCTGAAATTATAATTACTAACTAATATGATGTTATCTAAGATAATTACTACTCGGAAATATAAAGCTTGGCCAAGCTTCCATCTGATTTATGAATGGGAAGATATTATTTCCAATACATTCAACATTCCGTTATTTTATGAATCTAAACTATATGGTATGTTTAATTCTATCATTCGAAGAGTACCATATAATGGATCTATTCCATTGATTAATAAAAAATATTCTAATATGCTGCGCTTTGAAATATCTGCAAGAAACAGCTCAGATACTTACAATCGTGAAAATATATTGCCTGTGATTGTTGACTTCCATATATCAGAAAGCGATTTAACAGGATTTATCAACGCTTATAAAAATAATCCTTTTGTGCTTATATCAAGTGCAGAGGTAATGAAGTTTTTGGATGAACGTGAGGTTCCTCTTAAATATTATCATTTTCCTCTCTCATTACCAGATTTTTATCAATTTAAAAAAGATATGCTATCTGATAAAAAATATGACTTATTATTGGCCGGAAGACAGAATCCTATTTTGAAAGAATATCTGGATCAATATATTAAAGAGAATCCCAATTTTGTCTATGTATATGAAAAGCTAGAAGATGGGAAATTCACCTATTGCACAAATAAAGGAGAGATCTTAGGCGAATTTAAAGATAGAAAAAGTTATATCTCTTTATTACGCCAAAGTCGCGTAAGCCTTTATTCTACACCAGGAATTGATGGAGGTGAATCCCGGACTAAAGGTTTTAATCAGGTTACGCCTAAATTTTTAGAATTTCTTGCTGCAGGATGTCATGTATTAGCACGATATAAGGATAACCCTGATACAGATTTTTTCCATATTTCAGAATTTTCTCCTCATATTAATTCTTATGAAATGTTTAAAAGGGAGATGGATTATGCTCTAAATCATCCTATTGATGCAGACAAATATGAATCCTATTTGGAAAAACATTATACATCCTGCCGAGTTAACTTACTTAAAAACATACTAAAAAATTACAATTAAAGAATGGACAAGATAGCGATTATCGGAGCTGGAATATCAGGATTATCTGCAGCTCAGCTCCTAAGTGAACATGCGGATATAACTATTTTTGAAAAGGATAGTCAATCTGGAGGTCTAATTAAATGTATTAGAGTTGAGGATAATTTGTATCACATAGTAGGTGGACACGTATTTAATTCAAAAAATAAAAAAGTATTAGATTGGTTTTGGTCTTTTTTTAATAAAGAGCAGGATTTTACTTCAACTATAAGAAATACTGTTATCAATTTACTGAATTTCGTAAAATACCCTATAGAGAATAATATTTACCAATTATCTGAAGATCAAGTCAAAAATATTCTTAAAGATTTATTATCCATTAGCAAAATACCCAGCGAAACTTTTGAAAATTTTGAAGAGTTTTTATTAAAACGATTTGGAAAAACATTATATGAACTATATTTCAAACCATATAATGAAAAAATATGGAAACAGGACTTAAATAAAATACCCCTATCTTGGTTGGAAGGTAAACTACCAATGCCTACTGTTGAAGAGATCTTATTAAACAATATTTTTAGGAAAGAAGAAAAAGAAATGGTTCATAGTAGTTTTTTTTATCCCAAGATCAATGGATCTCAATTCATAGCTGACAGATTATCAAAAGAGCTAAATATAAAATATAATACTCCTATTTCTTCTATTAGATATATAGCAGATACAAGAAGCTGGATTATTGATAATGAGAAGTTTGATTTTGTTATTTATACGGGTAATATCAAAGATCTGAAAACGAAAATAGATACTCAATTGAACTTAAAGAATATTTTTAACGCTATCAGTGATTTGGAGTTTCATGGTACAACTTCTGTTTTATGCAAAATTGACCCAAATCCTTATAGTTGGATATATCTGCCAAATAAAAACTGTGATGCTCACAGAATAATATGCACTGGAAATTTTTCAGCAACAAATAATAGCCAGGGGATAACTACAGCTACTGTTGAATTTACTGATCATGTAGATAAGAATAAAATTGTAGATAATTTAAAATTGCTCCCTTTTTCACCTCAATATATAACACACAGGTATACAGAATACACTTATCCTATTCAATCTGTAGACACAAGAAAAGTAATTGATTCTTTTAAAAGAAAATTAGAATCGCAACAATTCTTTTTGCTAGGACGTTTTGCAGAATGGGAATATTATAATATGGATACTGCAATAGGCGCAGCAATGTCATTGTCAGAAAAAATTATAAACTTGATTAAAGGAAACTCTTAATATTATTTTTTTTTCATACTAATCATGTCACACTCTCTCCACATATCCACTTCTTCCAAAGAAGAAAAATACCTCACTCTCCTACCTCAGCTAAAAGGCTTGCTTGAAGGGGAGACAGACACTATTGCCAATATGGCAAATATATCTGCTGCCTTGAAAATGACGTTTGGATTTTTCTGGGTAGGATTCTATATAGTAAAAAGAGAAGAGCTCGTGCTCGGCCCGTTCCAAGGAACAATAGCCTGCACCCGTATCAAATACGGTAAAGGCGTTTGCGGCACAGCATGGAAAGAAAAGCGAACAGTTATAGTAGAGAATGTTAACGAATTCCCCGGACATATAGCTTGTGATGCCGCTTCGCTGTCCGAAATTGTAGTGCCTCTATTCAACCATAACGACGTAATCGCTGTTTTAGATGTAGATAGTGAATACCTGAATCATTTCGACAAAACGGACGCTCTCTACCTCGAGCAGATAGTGAAGCTGCTTGAAGATAAAATCAATTAAACCCTTTTAGAAAGGAAACAATAAAGGAAGAGCCAGTATCATAATTATTCCCATAATCACTTGCAAAGGTAAGCCGACCTTCATATAATCCATAAAGGTATAACGTCCTGCAGTCATCACCAATGCATTGGGCGGTGTAGAAAACGGAGAAGCAAAACACATACTGGCCGCAACTGCTACGGCAAACAAGAACGGATAAGGACTTATGCCCATCCCCTCAGCAGCCTTTAAGGCTATAGGCGTAAACAGCACCGCTGTGGCAGTATTACTTATAAACATAGTGAGCAAAGACGTACAAAAGTAAATCCCCGCAAGCAACGCATAAGGACCCATATCTCCCAAATGATTAACCAAAGAACCTGAGATAAGAGTGTCTACTCCTGTATTCTGAAAAGCAGTAGCCATCGGCAACATTGCACCAATCAGTACTACACTTTCCCAGTTTATGCTATTATACGCTTCTTCCATATTACGAAGACAGCCCGTTACCACCATCAGCACAGCAGCTAACATAATAGCAATCACCGAAGGTAGAATCTCTAACACCATTGCCAATACCATCAATATCATTATACCGGCTGCAATAGGAGCATTCTGATCCAATGTTACTTTAGCTGCCTCTTTCAGTGGTTGACCTACAAGCACCAGATCATCCTGCCTATTGTCTAAGTTTGCTAAATCTTTCCAAGTACCCTGTATCAGAAGAGCATCCCCCGAATGCAGCTTAGTATCTTTAATGTCCCGCATCTTATATTCATTCTGACGCTGAATACCCAACACATTTACGTTGTACTCTTCCCTGAAACTAATTTCAGAAATCGTACGATTTATCAATCTGGAATTAGGCATAATAAATATCTCTGCAATACCCGACTCCTGAAATCCTGCGAATGGAGTTTCATCGGTTTTTTTCTCCAAATGGAGATCATTATCAGAAACAAATCTTTCTATATTTTCTATATCTCCGAGGCAATATAATACATCATCTTTCAATATTACCGATTTGGGGCCTGCAACCTCCTCTACAAACTTTTTTCTGAATCTCGAATTACCATTCTTGCGTATAATTTTACTGATACTGATATCGTAGGTTGAAGCAATCTTTAGTTCGGCAAGCGTTTTGTTCAACAAAGGCGAATCAGACTTTACCTCTACCTTGTACGATTGTTGTTGCAGTTGGTATTCCTGAGCCAATTCAACCAAAGATTTTCCTTCTTTCTTCTTGCCCGATGATGAATCACTCTTTGAAACAAGCAGCTTGCTCAAGAAGAAGAGAACGACAACACCAATACCCAACGCAATGAAACCGATAGGCGCAAACGAGAAAAACGATAAGGCCTCATATCCGGCATCGACAAGCGCATTCTGAATCACAAGATTGGGAGGTGTACTAATCAACGTAAACATACCCATACTACTGGCAAAAGCCAAAGGCATAAGGTAACGACGTGGACTTATATTGGCACTCGCAGCCATACTCACAATAATAGGCATCATCACGGCCACAGTGCCCGTATTACTCACAAAAGCCCCGATAGAGGCCGTAACCAACATTACCAGAATAAAGAGTTTATTCTCATTCTGTCCTGCAGTCTGAAGTATTTTACTACTAATCATCTTTGCCAAACCTGTGCGGAAAATACCTGCTCCTACAACAAAGAGACCAATCATCATAATTACAACCGAATTGGAAAAACCGGCTAATGCTTCGGTAGGAGTCAACACTCCGGTTAATGCCAATATGAGCAAAGCACATACAGCCACAAGGTCTGAGCGAACCTTTCCCCGCATGAAGAAAAAAGAAGCGACCAACAAAGTTGCTAATGTTATATTGATAGGAGATAGTAAAGACGAAAGTTCCATTTGCGTAATTGTTTATAATTCCTTTCCAGTTTGTAAACAATGCAAAGATAAAAAATACTGATTCATCCAGCTACTTGTTTCTAACAACAACAATAAAAAGATAAGAATTGTTTGTATTTTTTCACTTTCGTTGAGTACGAAGTCTTTTTATAGAAAAAGGGATATTATACGAAGGATTCTCTTACGGCTTGCTAAGGAGAGGAATTTAGTTGTCTCCGAACAGAATGAAGCGCCTAAGGCTTAACAGTCTACAAGCAAGACTCCGTTCTGTTCAGAAAACAACAACATACAAACACGCTTCTGTGTACAAAGATACTTATATGTGAAAAAGGAATATCTTTTTATAAATTATACTCTAAAACACTACAAAAACAAGAATGTTCACACATTATGTTATACGCTAATATTTTTTAAATGTTACACGAATGTCAAAAATATACTTTTAATCAATAATACCTCCGATAATACTTCTGATACTTATCCCTGTAAAACAATCATCTTGGCAACCCTTCTCATTATAACCACACAAGGAAATCATTCCATCATTTTTTGTTTCAAAGTAAGTTTCTGTGCCTTTCCTTTTTTTCAACCAGTCTTGTTCCGCCCTTTGATAAACTTCATCAAGAGTTAAAACATCCGATGCAGGCGTATCTTTATGACTACCTAGTTGCAATCCTGTTTCAGTCCACTCCAATTCAAGATTAGGACTTACTTCACTCGGATAGCCGGTATATTTAAAGCTTCGCTGATTTACCTTGCCATTATAAACAGTGATAGTCGTTTGCCACGAATAACCAACCCATGTAGCTCCGGTTGTTGTATATTCGTATGTATTATTGGTTTGTTTCTTAAAACGATTCCAAACTTCCTGACTATCCTTGAATTTATCTTCATATTCAAAATCGCCTTTATCACAAGATGTAAAAGCAAAACCAACGAACAATAGTATTAGTAGCATTTTATGTTTCATCGTCTATACACTTTGGGGTTATTTATTAGCAATATATTATTTTTTCAAACTAGATCTTTTTATTTTAGCAACACTTTCTGAATAGAAATAAGCAAGTTCATCTCCTATAATATTATGATGCAATACGAGTCTTTTTCGTTGCATTTACTTTTTATATATCTCAAAAAAATAAAACTTGACAATTTAAGGATATATCAATCCGTTCAGCACAACAAAGATACTCTATATATTCCTTTGCAGTACAATCTATATTTTATTTGAGAATTGAGACTCCATCAGAATTTTGGCAAGCCTTTTGCTATATACTTATCAACATCAATTTGGATACAATAAATTACGCTTGTTAATTTATTGACAATATCTTTGTTATTAGCTGAAAATAAAATAAATATAAAATATGAAAGAGGATATTTCTGATAAAGATCTTGAAAGAGATGAATTTGTAGAAACAGACAATCTGACAAATAATCAGACAGAAGAAAATGCAGGAGACGAAGCAAGTGACAATGTGACCGATTGGGAAGCAAAATACAATGAGCTCAATAACTCTTACCTGCGCCTTAATGCTGAATTCGACAACTATCGCAAACGTACATTGAAAGAAAAAGCCGAGCTGCTTAAATCAGGTAGCGAAAGAGTGTTGCTTGACATCATAGCGGTAGTCGATGACTTTGAGAGAGCATTAGACAACATCTCAAAAACGGAAGACATAGATGCTGTAAAAGAAGGTATAGATCTTATATACAGCAAGTTTTCAAACTTCCTCACCAAGCACGGAGTAAAAGAGATAGAAACCATCGGTCATGCATTCGACACCGATAAGCATGAGGCGGTGACTACTATTCCGGCTCAGAGCGAAGAAGACAAAGACAAAATCATAGACAGTATACAGAAAGGATATACACTCGATGATAAAATCATCAGATATCCTAAAGTAATTGTTGCAAAATAAAACAAGAATATTTCGATGGCAACAAAGAGAGACTACTACGAAGTGCTGGAGGTAACCAAGACCGCAACATCTGAGGAAATAAAAAAAGCATATCGCAAAAAAGCAATTCAGTATCACCCCGACAAAAACCCGGGAAACAGTGAGGCAGAAGAAAAATTTAAGGAAGCTGCCGAAGCCTACGAAATACTGAGCGACGAGCAGAAACGTGCCAAATATGACAGATACGGACACGAAGCTCCGGGCGGATTTGGCGGTGCAGGAGGATTCTCGATGGATGACATATTCTCTCAGTTTGGCGATATATTCGGCGGGCACTTTGGAGGAGGATTTGGCGGATTTGGCGGGCAACGTGGCCCTAGAACAAACAGAGGTTCAGACCTTCGTGTAAAAGTCAAATTATCTCTGAAAGATATCGCATCGGGTGTAGAGAAAAAAATAAAAGTAAACAAATTTGTTTCTTGTACGCACTGTAAAGGTACAGGAGCAGACAAAGGCACAGCCTACGAAACTTGTTCGACCTGTAAAGGCTCGGGTGTTGTTACTCGTGTGATGAACACCATTTTGGGGCAAATGCAGACACAGTCTACTTGCCCGACATGTAACGGTGAAGGAAAGACCATTACAAAAAAATGTGCTCACTGTGCCGGAGAAGGTATCACCCGCGAAGAAGAAGTGATAACCATCAACATTCCTGCCGGAGTAGCAGAAGGCATGCAACTATCGATGAGTGGTAAGGGAAATGCAGCCCGTCATGGTGGTATAAATGGCGACTTGCTTATCTTGGTAGAAGAAGAACCGCATCCTGAGCTGTTCAGAGACGACAATGATATAGTTTACAACCTACTGTTAAGTGTTTCTACAGCCGCACTAGGTGGTAATGTCGTTGTACCTACTATAGACGGAAAGGTAAAGGTAACGATAGAACCGGGAACACAACCGGGTAAGGTTTTGCGACTCAAAAATAAAGGTCTGCCAAGCATCAACAGATACGGCACGGGAGACTTGTTGATAAACATCAGTGTCTATATTCCCGAAAACCTGAGCGACAGCGAGAAAGAGACCCTCACAGGATTGGAAAACTCTCCTAACTTTCAGCCTAGCAAATCGGTAAAAGAGAAAATATTCACTCATTTCAGAAAAATGTTCGATTAATCTCAATATTATTTAGATAAATAAAAAGCAATTCTTCCTTCTATAAGGGAGAGTTGCTTTTTTATTTCTCCTGACCTATATAAATGATGTAATATTTCATTTTCTATTATATCTTTGTTATAACCTAATGTTTATACAAATACAGCGAGCGATGAAGATTAAAGATATTCTGCATGTCATAGAACAGATTGCCCCTATTCCTTTGCAGGAAGGATTTGATAATAGTGGAGTGCAAATAGGAGATATACATCAGGAAGCCAAAGGCGCAATTGTTTGTATAGACGTCACCGAGGCCGTAATGGACGAAGCGATAGCCTTAGGCTGCAATCTGATCATATCGCACCATCCTCTGGCGTTCCGCAGCTTCAAATCTCTCACAGGCAAAAATTATATCGAACGCTGCATGATAAAGGCATGCAAGCACGACATCGTTGTATATGCAGCCCATACCAATCTGGATAATGCTTCGGAAGGAATTAATCAGTATTTGGCTGATATGCTCAACCTGCAACATGTAAGGATTCTTGATCCGCAAAAGGACAAACTACTTAAGCTTGTAACCATTGTTCCACATTCACATGCCGAGCTTTTGCGCAATACATTGTTCAATGCAGGAGCCGGATCGATAGGCAACTACGACTCGTGCAGCTACAATATTACAGGAGAAGGAACATTCAGAGCAGGTGATGAAGCCAAGCCCTACTGTGGCGAAATAGGTGAATTGCACACCGAACCCGAGACACGCATCGAAATGGTATTGCCTGTATACAAGCGGTCGGAAGTTTTGCGCGCACTCATCTCCGTACATCCCTACGAAGAACCCGCATACGATTTCTACGCTTTACAAAACGAGTGGAGTAAAGCCGGAAGCGGTATCGTGGGTACGCTGCCCGAAGAGATGGACGAAGAAGATTTCTTATACTTGCTCAAAGACACATTCCACCTCAATATGCTGCAGCACTCGCCTTTGCGTGGCACACCTATACGCGACGTGGCTATATGCAGCGGCAGCGGGGCATTTCTTATTCCGAAAGCAGTTTCTTACAGTGCTGATATTTTCATCACGGGAGAGGCTAAGTATAACGACTTCTATGACGTAGAAGACAAAATATTGCTTGCAGTGATAGGACATTACGAGTCTGAAATTTTCACAAAGAATATTTTTTTCGATATTATTTCAAAAAAATATCCTACCTTTGCAGTATATATGTCAGGGTTTGACGTAAATCCTGTAAAATATTTGTAATCAGGCGGTGACCTACTCCCGCTTATTACGGATGATGTAGTAAGAAGATAGTTGAAACTATTCGATTACTGCATTTTTTTATGATAGAAATTCAATAAACAAAAATATCTTATGGCAAAAAAATCTACAGAAAAAGAAGTAACGGTAGAAGAAAAGCTACATACGCTTTATCATCTACAGCTGAAACTATCTGAAATAGATAATATCAAAATCCTACGTGGAGAACTTCCTCTTGAAGTAGCCGACCTTGAAGATGAAATCATCGGATTGGAAACTCGTATCAAAAAACACGAGGCTGAATTAAAAGAAGCTGATACTGCAATTTCGCATCAAAAGCAAAAAGCAAAAGACAGCGAGCTCAAAATTGCAAAATATAAAGAACAGCTTGATAATGTTCGCAACAATCGTGAGTTTGATCACCTCAGCAAAGAGATAGAGTTCGAAACATTGGAAATTGAACTTTCAGAAAAACGTATCCGCGAATTTAGCCAGGATTCTAAAAGCCTTGCTGAGCAAATAGAAAAGAGTAAAGCTTTTCTTAGCGAACGTGCTGCCGACCTTGCTCAAAAGAAAGAAGAACTGGATGGCATTGTATCTGAAACAAAACAACAAGAAGAACAACTTCGCGACGAAGTGAAAGATATCGAGGCCGAAGTAGAACCTCGTTTATTACAAGCCTTCAAGAGAATTCGCAAAAGTGCACGCAACGGTTTGGCTGTTGTATGTATAGAGCGTGGTGCTTGCGGGGGTTGCTTCAACAAAATTCCACCACAAAAACAAATGGATATCAAAATCGGCAAGAAAATTATCGTTTGCGAATATTGTGGTCGTATCATGATTGATCCGGAACTAATAGCAGCAGAGTAACTTATCAGAAAATAACATATTTTACAAATAATCGGAAAGGTTAAAAAGATCTTTCTGATTATTTTTTTTGCTTTTTTCTTAAACATTATCTTCCACATCTTGTTCTATTTACTATACAGTGAAAAACAAAATGGAAAACTTTTCTCCAATATATAATTTTTACACATCTAATTTTCAGATAATTAAATTTTAAAACGGAAAACTTTTTACTTTGTTAATAAATATATATTACAAAATTTGTTTCATCATCACATAATCTGTAATATTGCATTAACAAAAAAAAATCAAGAGAAACAGACAAAATAATTTATATAAAAAACATAAACAAATGGCACAGAAGGTTTACACTTTTGACGAGGCGTATAAAGCCGCACTTGATTACTTTAACGGTGATGAGCTAGCCGCTAAAGTATGGGTTAACAAATATGCCCTAAAAGATGCGACAGGCAATATCTACGAACAATCGCCCGAAGATATGCATTGGAGATTGGCGAACGAAATAGGCCGTATAGAATCAAAATATAAAAATGGACTCACTACCCAAGAGCTATACGACTTGTTTGACCAATTTAAATATATTGTGCCACAAGGAAGCCCAATGACAGGAATAGGCAATGACTATCAAATAGCATCATTGTCGAACTGTTTTGTTATCGGCATGGATGGATCATCGGATTCGTACGGGGCTATTATCCGCGTCGACGAAGAACAAGTACAACTAATGAAACGCCGTGGAGGTGTTGGACACGATTTATCACACATACGTCCTAAAGGATCTCCGGTAAAGAACTCAGCTCTTACATCTACCGGACTTGTCCCTTTTATGGAAAGATATTCCAACTCTACACGTGAAGTCGCTCAAGATGGACGTCGTGGAGCCCTTATGCTTAGCGTATCTATCAAGCACCCTGACTCGGAATCGTTCATTGATGCAAAAATGATAGAAGGGAAGGTTACGGGCGCCAATGTTTCGGTGAGAATAGACGATGCCTTTATGCAAGCAGTAGTAGACGGAACACCGTATACACAGCAATACCCGATAGACTCGAACACCCCGACTACAGTAAGAGACACTAACGCTACCGACCTGTGGAAAAAGATAGTTCACAATGCATGGAAATCGGCCGAACCGGGAGTATTGTTTTGGGATACCATCATCAGAGAATCTGTGCCGGACTGCTATGCAGACCTTGGATTCAAGACTATATCCACAAATCCATGTGGCGAGATTCCTCTTTGTCCTTATGACAGCTGCCGTCTATTGGCTATCAATTTATATTCATACGTAGTGAATCCATTCAAAGAAGATGCATATTTCGACTTCGAACTATTCAAAAAACACGTGGGACTGGCACAACGAATCATGGACGATATTATCGATCTTGAAACCGAGAAGATAGATAAGATCCTGAACAAGATAGAAATTGACCCTGAAAACGAAGAAGTAAAATGGCCTGAAAGGCATCTATGGGAAAAAATCCGTAAGAAAACACTACAAGGCCGCCGTACAGGAGTAGGTATCACAGCCGAGGGCGACATGATTGCCGCTATGGGCTTGCGCTACGGAACAGAAGAGGCTACAACTTTTGCCGAAGAAGTACACCGCACACTGGCTATTGCTGCATACCGTGCTTCTGTGGAACTGGCGAAGGAACGTGGAGCATTCGAAATATTCGACATCGAACGTGAAAGAAACAATCCTTTCATCAATCGTTTGGCTGAAGTTGATCCGAAACTATACAAAGACATGGAAAAATACGGACGTCGCAACATAGCATGTCTTACAGTAGCACCTACAGGAACAACAAGCTTGATGACACAGTCGACATCAGGTATCGAGCCGGTATTCCTCCCGGTATACAAACGTCGCCGCAAAGTGAATCCAAACGACAAAGAAGTCCGTGTAGACTTTGTTGACGAAAACGGAGACTCTTGGGAAGAATATGTCGTATTCCACCATAAGTTTGTAACATGGATGGAAAGTAAAGGATATCCTGCTGCCAAACGATATACAAATGAAGAAATAGACAAGATGGTTGCCGAATCGCCTTACTACAAGGCTACTTCAAACGATGTAGACTGGCTACAGAAAGTAAAAATGCAGGGACGCATCCAAAAGTGGGTAGACCACTCTATCAGCGTAACCATCAACCTGCCATCTGATGTTTCGGAAGACCTCGTGAACCAACTTTATATAGAAGCTTGGAAAAGCGGATGTAAAGGATGTACTGTATACCGTGACGGATCGCGCGCCGGAGTTCTTATTGCCAACGACAGCAAAAAGGAAGAAGAAGACTGCGGAGACTGCTACGAACGCCCTCAGATAGTAATGGAACGCCCTCGCGAACTGGCTGCGGATGTCATCAAATTCCAAAACAACAAGGAAAAATGGATTGCTTTCATCGGCTTATTAGACGGACGCCCTTACGAGATCTTTACCGGATTGTCGGACGACGATGAAGGCCTTGTGCTTCCGAAGAACATCAATCAAGGTGTGATTATCAAAACAATGAATGACGAAGGTCAACGTTCATACGACTTCCAGTTTAAGAATAAGAGAGGTTATAAAACAACAATCGAAGGACTGAACGGCAAGTTCAACCCGGAGTTCTGGAACTACGCCAAACTAATATCAGGAGTGTTGCGTTACGGAATGCCTATCGATCAGGTTGTAAAACTTGTTCAGGGACTTGAACTCAATAGCGAAACAATCAACACATGGAAGAATGGTGTTGAACGTGCACTGAAGAAATACCTACCGAACGAAACAGAAGCCAAAGGTCAAAAATGTCCTGTCTGTGGATTAGAAACATTGGTATATCAAGAAGGTTGTATGAAATGTACAAACTGTGGTGCATCGAAATGCGGATAAAGCATTTTTCAATAATAATAACAAAGCAGCAAGACAATTTATCTTGCTGCTTTTGTTTTTTATTGTATTTTTGTAGCAAACTTACAATAACTTCATGTACGCCCAGAACAACAGTTTCGACCATGGAGTATCTCTTTTTCGAAAAATATATAGCAAGACGGAGAGACTCTTATATTCTATCAGCAACACCAAAACAAAGATAAGGGCGTGTTGGATAGTTGTGATACTAATCTGTTTCACAGCTCTATATTCACTAAACAGATTGACTCCTATTATATCCGATGACTTTGCATATCTCTTTATCTACGGAGAAGAAGGTCGTATCACTTCGATCAAGGACATTATACATTCTCAAGTCAACCATTACTACATGTGGGGAGGACGCTCCGTTGTTCATTTTATCGCACAAATACTGCTAATGCTCCCTACCGATGTAGCAGATCTACTAAATACACTAGTTTATTTAAGCTATATCTTCTTAATCTACCTGCACATCAAAGGAAGAACAAAAAATAGTATTTTCTTATTCTTAACCGTCAATCTTGGAGTATGGTTTTCACAACCCGTAATTGGCGATACCATCTTTTGGCTAACGGGCTCTGCCAACTACCTTTGGGGAACATGGCTGATTTTACTATTCCTTTTGCCCTTCAGGCTGTACATAGGAAGAGTATCAACGCCTATACTACAAGCTTTTTACTCTATGTGTATTTTCACACTGGGAATACTAGCCGGATGGACAAACGAAAACACAGCGGCTGCAATGTTAGTGATTGTTATAGGCTTTTTCATATATTACCGTTCACACAAGTGGTCTATTCCTGTTTGGGCTATTGCTGGATTTGCCGGAGCTATTATAGGCTTTATCATCATGATAGCTGCTCCGGGAAACTTCGTAAGAGCGGGAGAATCTACATCATTCAGCCTATACAACTTAAGTTACCGCCTATTTATGTGGACGCTTACATTCTTTTATTATAGCGGACCTCTTTTTCTTATTACTCTCATTTCCATTATCACTTTCAGTCGTTTCTCGAGAGGAGATAAAAAAGACAAAATGAAGCTTGTGCTTATATATGCAGTAGCTGCTATTGCAGCAGTATATGCCATGCTGGCTTCACCTACATTCCCCCGCAGAGCACTTTTCGGCGTTGTCACGTTCCTTATTATTGCCATAGGCATCTGCTTTTATAACCTGGATTATAAAAACGTATTTTTGAGGCAAATAAGACTTATCGTAGTATCAGTATCACTGATAGCCTTTTTATTTACCTTTTATCTGGGCTGGAAAGAAATTAATTCATACAGCAAGATAGTAGCACAACGGGAAGTTGCTATAAAACAAGCGAAAGAAAAAGGTTTAGATTATTGTGAATTTACACGATACAACGGAAGTTCGTACATACACGGAGAAGACCCATATTCAGAGGAGCTAATGTCTCGCTATTATGGGATAAGGATCAAATTAAAAGATTGAAACGGGATTAAGCTAGAAGATATCTATTCCCATCAGTGTACCTGTAATAATACCGGCTACACCGAGACCTACCAATAGTACCCCTATGATCTTATTAAATATCTGAAGCCCTCTGGGATTGAAGCGGGATCGCAGTTTATTAACAAAGTAAGTAACCAGCAACCACCACAGCATAGCTCCGATACCAATAAAAGATATGGTAAGAAGATCGTATCCGAAAGGCTTATCCGCATCAATCACATTGAAGCGAGCAAACAGGGCTATATAAAGAAATAACGTAGCGATATTGGAAACGGTAAGTCCTAGCGAAGATGCAAAGACCTTCCAGAAAGACATGGCATTTTCTTTTAGTTTAGTAAGGCTTTTCGACGGGTTTTTATTAAAAACTACATACCCGAAAGCAATGAGGACGACACTACCCACAATCTTAAGAGGGCCTTCGTGTTGTTGAATAAATTCGGTGCTGAACCCTAGACCTAAAGCTGCAATAATAGCAAGCAATGCTATCAGCATATCACCCACAGCGGCTCCGAGTCCGGTTATCAACCCTTGCTTCTTTCCTTCATTCAGAGTACGCTGAATACACAGCATACCAACAGGTCCCATAGGAGCAGAAGATAAAAAACCAATAAATAATCCTTTTATAATGATATATACCATTAACTATATATTAGTGGAACACCCTGTCTGTCAACAGGGAAAAACTATAAGGTTTTATTTTTTTATAGTTAAGAGTCCCTCTCAGCTTCACAAAGATAGTATCAAAATCTTAGAATATGACACAAATGCGGTAAAACCGAGTTTGAGATTAAGGATTTTTAATCTAATCGAATCATCATCGGTGGTTTAAAAATATCAATTTATATTTTCTTTTATCTTGTTAAATAAAAAATTGAAAAGTGGAGAATAAAAGGAAATTTGAAGAAGGTGCCCCAAGAGTCTTGCGGCATTCTTGAGACACCTTTATATTTATATAGAACTTATTTTAAGACCGATAAAGAATGTACGAGGCAATGATGGTCCGTAAATGTATTCAGAATCCCGGTTAGGGCCTTTGTCGTAATCTTTCTGTATCTGGTTGAACATGTTCTGTATCCCGCCATTAATCTCCACTTTGTTAGTAGCATTCAGATTGAAAAAATAAGACAACTTCACGGTCATATCCACAAAGCTGCGTGTTTTTACAGTCACATCTTTATCAACACCCTCTGCACCGGCAAAGTGGGGAGCCAACATAGAGCCTGTATACACACCCGACAAGGAAACGGCATAGCTTTTCTTAGGCGTAGCGGTTGCCGAAAAGAATCCGTACGTATCAGGTGATCGGAGCATCTTCTTCACAGGTTCTACATACGACTCTGACGACCAGCTTACAGGCTCTGTATAGCGGCTTCTCTGCCAAGTAAATCCACCTTGCAGCTCAAGCCAGTCGATAGGCTGTATTGTTGTTTCCAGATTCAACCCGTATACGTATGCACCATCTCCATTCTTGCGGGTCATTATAATATTACCCATAGCGTCGGTTCCTGTTTCTTCTACTATAAACACCCTGTTTATCTTATTGTAAAATCCTTCGACAAGAAAATAGGAATAAAACTTATTATTAAACAAAGTATAATCAAATCCTCCATTGATAGCATTCGAATATTCACGTTTCAGGTTTTCACCAAGAACAGTAATTGTTGCCTTTCCTCCGATAACAGGTACGTCCAGATCAGAAGCAATTATTTCGGGAGCCCTGTAGCCCATCGAATATGCCGCACGTAAATTCACTTTCTCCCCCACTCTGTATCTGATGCTTGACCGGGGAATGATATTTACATTACTCAGCTTATTATGCTTGTCACCTCTTATTCCTACAATGAAAGTCAGCTTGTCGTCACGCCACTCATTCTGCGCATAGAGGCTAGTTACATTGACTATTTGCTTTATATTCCGGCTATGAATCGTATCATGAAGGTTTGTATACTCTTGTGTAAAACCTACAGTAAATTTAGCAGGCATAAACAGCAGTTTATCGGTATTCACCTCGTAGCGAACAGTACCTGTAGCTGCCAGTTCGGATGTATTACCGTACCCATTCAGATCACGACCGCCGCCATAGTAACTATCTCTACCTGTTTTTTGAATAGAGCCATTCACCGTCAACTTACGTTTGTTATCGTCACTCGAATGTATATACCCTACGCTCCCGGCATGTATACTATAATCTGTAGTCTCGGCTATCTCCGCTTCATGGGGTGGGCGATTGAGATTATCTCCTCCTCTTCTGTACTCGGAGATATAGTGATATTCGAGCGTGAGCTTATCATTTAAAGTAGGCTTTGTAAAACTGCGGAAACCAATAGATGTCGCCTTATTTTTTCCAATTTCGGAGAAACCATCATCATTGGCATCCCATGCATTACGATGGCGCATATTAGCAAATAATGAAATACCCGAAGTCTTCGTCCTGTCTACAAATGAAGAATTGAGAGATAGAATATTATCCGCCGATTTTCCATCTATCAAAGACATATTGTATTTTGCCTGATAAGAATTCTTCTCCGGCTCTTTTGTTATCACATTAATAACTCCACCAATTGCATTTGCGCCATATAGAACAGAGCCACCACCTCTGATTACTTCGACTTGTTCTATCATATTAGTCGGCATCTGTTCTAATCCATACATTTTAGATAGGGATGTAAATACGGCTTGTCCGTCAATAAGCATTTGCGAGTACTGACCCTCCAAGCCATTGATGCGGACTTCTTGTGTACCGCAATTCTGGCAATTGGTTTCTACACGCAAGCCCGGCATATAATTCAAGCCTTGCGAGAGCGATACAGAGTTTGTAGCCTCAAATGTTTTTGTTGTAAGCTCGTTCACCACCACAGGCGAAACCTTCCGATTGAGCGCCCTCAAAGATGCAGTTACTGCAATTTCGCCGAGTTGCTGATTCTCAGGTTCTATGTACATGGTTACATTTCGGGTAACACCCTGCCCTATAGTTACCTCTTGCCTTATGGGAGCATATCCGATATACTGAGTTACCAGAATATATGTCCCTGCGGGCAATTTATCGATAGAGAAATGCCCTGTTTCGTCTGTTACGGCAGCATGCTTGGTTTTATCGATATAAACAGTTACACCCGGAAGGTGCTCTTCAGTTTGCCCATCGAGGACATGCCCTTTGATTGATGAAGGTTTCGATTGCGCTATAGAACTTATAGCATATAGTATATAGAATGATAAAAGTATAATCTTTTTCATATTGATTAAATATATAGTAATGGTATAATAACAATGCAGTAATGCACCATTTTGTATGATGTATTGGCAACACAAATCTCGTCCAAGAAATTTGCATTACACTTTTTTGGGAATAAGTTAACTGAATAAAGATTGAAGCATGAACACTTCAATCATAAGGAGGAAATCAATTCCTCATAATTAGACTTTATATCGTCTCAGGATAGAAACGAAGGGGGTGCTCTATAGTTGGCAGAATACAGAACAGGAGGAATTACATCCTTTAGTATTACCTGCTTGTATGTAAAGATTATCTCGGGAATGTATATATCCCCGATATGGGAAGATATAGCCTCAAAAGAAGCTAGATTGGATACCTGATTGAAGGTAAAGAAACCGGCTGAGGTATGATGATGAGTTTCGAATGGCAGTTGCCTGTTATCGTCGCCACCTTTTGCCAGTTTTTTGTATGGATGTGAATGTACATACACCACTCCATTGTAGACGTGGCTATGTACAAAATAAGATACACAGCCCAGATATCCTATATACAATAGGAATAATACTCTGGCTGTGTATCTTATTTTATTTATCGACACTATATCTTTTTAGCTAATCATTTCGAGCTGCTATTATAGTTACTGAATATAAGCCCCATCTTCATATTATTAGCATCTGTTCTGAATATAGCTGATGCAGGAGTCATTAAGTTATAAACATTTGTGTACATAGTAACACTAGACCCTGAAGACGTTGTAGACGACTGAGTCTTAGTAGAAACAGGTATAACCAAATATTTAAGATCAGGAATATTGTCTTTTCCCTTATAATAATCCATATAGTGATTAATCAGGTTAGCTATATTATTCACAGTACTCTTTGATATATTTCCATAGACAAAATTATAAATATTAGTCGACGACCGCTCCATCACAAAGCTGGTTTTGGCATCCGGTCTATTCTTATTTCTATCTGAGAAGAAATTAGTCAAAGAATCTTTATTTATAAACAAAAGAGTTGATGGTCTTCCCAAGTTGGTTTTTTCTTCCTCCTCGGTGAATCCTTTAATCTTAAAGTTAGCAGCGTTCAATTTATTATTTTTCTTGCCCGTCTCTTCGGCTTTTTTCATTATTTCGGCCAAAGGTATTGTCAATTCGGTACATACTCCCGCCGGGCTTTTCATGTATGTACGTGTATCATTGTTAGTAAACAAGTAGTCCGGATTTTTGTTCTGAATGTGGTTCAACTGTATCACTTCGGGCGTAAATGCCATTCTAAATATCCCTACTCGAACAGAGTCTTGGGTATCAGCTAGATTTCTGCCATTATATTTAAGATATACCTTAAATATTGTAGTACTCGCGCTAATCATTGTTCCCGAACCAAAGGTAGATGTAAGATACATACCTTTAAAGAATTTACGGAAAGAATCAGAATTTTTGAATGTTGCACCTTTCGAGTTCACCCATTCATCATAAAACTCTTGCCCCATCGATTTTTTGAGACGAAGTGAATACGTCCTTTGACCGCTATTGTTCGGAGCAGAAGTCACTGTAAATATACCTTGTCCTAGAGGTTGCGACATATCACAATATTTCTTCGGATCTATATTCGTAAAGAAATTAGCGGTAAGAGGCTGTGTTGCTTTGTATGCAGCTATACCAAACGGAGCGATACTATCTCCCAAATACTGATCTGAAATCACCTCAAGAAAAGTCGAATCGATAGAAAGCGTCTTTGGTGGAAATTCAGTATTTTCAGGACAATATAGTTCTGATAAATAGTCAGACTTTATGTTCCCGAATACAGGATCCACATAATTCCCTAATAACCCCATTTGAGATTTGGCATATACCGAATCTTCGAGCGATACGGTTCTTGCTGTTATGGCAACAGTATCAACATATACAAATATATCGTCTCCTTCGGGCAGTATAGAATTTCCTATCTTGTTCAAATCGTCATCACAAGAAATAAAAACAACCATCAGGATTGTAATTATCAGACTCAGTAAAGCTTTACTCTTCATTCAAAATTAAGGGTTAAATTAAATTGGTTTCAAATATCCAAAAAAATGCTGTTCTCATGAAATAAAACAGCATTTTTCTATTTTTATTTTAGATACTTTAAAGATTCTCGTAAAAATTATTGATTGCATCAACAGAATTTTCCAGATCTCCCTGATAAGGAAGGAAGTTTTTACCTGATTTACTTGCGTAATCGAGTACATCTTTATTGATCAAATCTTCACTTTGTATTACTCCGTCTGCATTTTTAATCGCAAATTTAGCCAGAGTTTCGAAATCAACAACACCTTTTAGGTCTGTGATTTCCTTATCTTTTATTCCGTCGAACTTTAATTTGTCGATAAACTTATTGCTGAACGGCTTCTTAAAGTCATCATTATAGAGAGAGTAAACAACCTTTGAATTTTTGAAACAAGGGTCGTCAGCATATGCTGTCTTAATATAAAGACCTGTAAGTGCTGTCATCCAACCATGACAATCGATTACATCAGGTATCCAACGAAGTTTTTTTATTGTTTCCAATACACCCCTCACATAGAATATGCTTCGTTCGTCATTGTCGTCAAACTCCACTCCGTGATCATCCGCCACAGTATATTTACGTTTGAAGTAATCATCATTATCTATAAAGTAGATCTGCATGCGAGCAGCCTGTATCGATGCCACTTTTATTATCAGAGGATGGTCTGTATCATCTATTATAAGATTCATTCCCGATAGGCGTATAACTTCATGCAACTGATTACGCCGTTCGTTTATACTGCCGAACTTCGGCATAAACGTTCTTATTTCCTGTCCTTTTTCTTGTATTGCTTGAGGTAAGTATCTACAATTAGTTGCTATTGGTGAATCCGGCAAGTAAGGAGTGATCTCCTGCGTGATGTATAAAATCTTTTTAGTACCCATTTAATTATAATCCTCTTCTGTTTCTTGAATTGAAAGTACAAAGATAATAAAAAAAAATCTTGTTTTTTGCAAATTTTACAAGACAAAATCCTGCAACCCTTTAATTTAAGGTCTTTCTTCCTTGTTTTGGTGAAGATTTATTCGTTAAAATTGAAACAAAAAAGCCTGATTGTTTCGTCGTTACACAAATATTTAGTTGCTTTGTATCCGCTTTTGATTTTTGAAAAAGATGAGATTATTAAATACTGTAAAAGAGGTACAAGATGTTGTTGCACCATTGCGCCTGAAAGACAAAAAAATAGGATTCGTACCCACCATGGGTGCACTGCATAACGGTCATATTTCTCTTGTAAAACAATGTATCGCAGACAATGACATCTCTATTGTCAGCATATTTGTAAACCCGACACAGTTTAACAACAAAGAAGATCTTGTAAAATATCCGCGCAACCTGGAACAAGATTGCCTATTTCTGGAAAAAGCAGGCGTAGACTTCGTCTTTGCTCCTTCCGAAAAAGAAATATACCCCGAGCCGGATACAAGAGAGTTCGATTTTGGACAGATTGACAAAGTGATGGAAGGCGTGCATCGCCCCGGACACTTCAACGGTGTAGCACAAGTTGTAAGCCGTTTGTTCGACATTGTAAAACCTGACAAAGCTTATTTTGGCGAAAAAGATTTCCAACAATTGGCTGTAATCAGGGCTATGGTCAAACAACTGGAGCTGCCGGTACAGATTGTACCAATGCCGATAGTACGGGAACCCAGCGGACTGGCACTAAGCAGTCGGAACGAAAGACTGAACGCAGCTCAAAAACAGGTGGCTGTAAATATATCTAAAACCTTATTCGAAAGTAAGGAATGGATGCAATCCCAGACCGTAAAAGAGGTAATAGACAAAGTAACCAATCAGCTCAATTCACATGAAGAGTTGAGTGTGGAATACTATGAAATAGTAGACGGCGATTCTTTACAGTCGGTAAACAACTGGCAAGAATCTGATTATATAGTAGGATGCATCGCAGTATTTTGTGGCGATGTACGTTTGATAGATAATATTGTATACAAAGCGAAAGCTTAATTATAAAGATAAAAAATGATCATAGAAGTTGTAAAATCGAAGTTACACCGTGTTACTGTAACCGAAGCCAACTTGAATTATATCGGAAGTATCACGATAGATGAAGATTTGATGGACGCGGCAAACCTGATAGAAGGCGAAAAAGTCCAGATCGTCAACAACAACAATGGCGAACGCCTCGAAACATACGTCATCAGAGGTGAACGTGGATCGGGTGCTATTTGCCTAAATGGAGCTGCCGCCCGCAAAGTACAACCGGGAGACATTGTTATTATAATGTCTTATGCCCAAATGGAGTTTGAAGAAGCTAAGTCTTTCAAGCCATGGGTTGTATTTCCTGACACTAAGACTAACAAGATTATCAAATAAGACCTATTTTTAGGAATTTGTATTAACTCTGCTATTGGCAAATAGCAAACAGCTAAACTTATGCATTCATATACATATAAAGATATATGGAAGGTAAGTATTCCTATTATGTTAGGATTACTTGCCCAGAATATTATACAACTCACAGGTACTTTTTTCCTCGGACATGTTGTCAACCCCGACCACCCCGGTTTGGCGGGTATATACCAAAGTGCTTCGGGACTTGCGGGAATATATTATGTAGCCATTTTTACGCTTTGCTTCGGTTTCAGTATCGGTGGGCAGATTATGATCAGCCGTCGCAATGGCGAAAAAAATTACGATAAGATAGGTACTATCGTGATACAGGGGCTTATGTTTTTACAGGTATTTGCTCTTATTCTGTTTTTCATGTCACAGCTACTGATCGATCAGGTGCTGTCTACATTCCTCAAATCGCCCGACGTATTTGACGCTATCGACAGATATTTATCTATACGCATCTACGGATTTTTCTTTGCGGCATTCAACGTAATGTTCCGTGCATTCTATGTAGGAATTGCCCGCACAAAGGTATTGACATTCAATGCAATCACAATGGCTGTTGTAAATATCATAGCCGACTATGCCCTGATATTCGGTAACTTCGGTTGCCCTGAGATGGGAATTGAAGGTGCTGCCATCGCTGCGGTATTGTCAGAGATAGCCTCTGTACTATTTTTTACCATATATACATTTGCAACCGTCGACTTCAAGAAATATGGTTTTGCAAAGATGAAATTCAAGCTATCCATTATCCGAAGCATCCTGAATATATCATCCTTTACGATGGTGCAGTATTTTATCTCCATGTCTACATGGTTTATCTTCTTCGTTGCCATAGAACAGCACTCCGAAGATGCGCTTAAAATAACAAACCTCGTCCGAAGTTTCTATATGGTTTACTTTATTCCGATGAATGCTTTGGCTACCACCGCCAACACACTGGTGGGCAATACGATGGGCGCAGGGAATATAAAAGGAGTTATCCCCCTTGTGAAGAAAATATGCTTATTAAACCTCGGAATAATCGTTCTCATGATGGGAATAACATTTATTTCTCCAGAGTTTTGGATATCAATCATAGCTCCTATCGATCAGAAAACGCTTATCGGAGAAACGGTGATACCTCTCATCGTATTACTTTTCTCGCTACCGATATCAGCACTAAGTATTGTAGTATTCAACTCCATATCTGGAACAGGAAACACCAAAGCTGCCCTTATATTGGAAATGATAACAATGGTAATATACATTGTGGCTATGTCGTGGATAGTAATATATAAGGAAATGTCTGTAGCGTGGTGTTGGACTGTAGAATACTTTTATTGGGGACCTCTATTAATATTCTCAATCATATATCTCACACGAGCCCGATGGCAAAATAAAGTAGTGTAGGAAAACAGTTATAGCGAAACGTATAATCCGAAAAGTCAATTTACATTTTCAGATAAAAATCTTTCAATAAAGCAGTAAAGCCATCTGAATATACATGTCTTGCTTTTTCTATAATCAAATCATTTTCGATTGGTGTGACTTCTTCTTTCGACAGTTCTATCAGAATGCGTTTTGGTACAGAATCCGGGGTAGGAAACACATTGGTAATACGCGACACTGACAGCTTATATTGTTCTGCAAGCTTTATAAGCTCTTCTTTGTAATCAAAAGGATAGATAAAAGATATCCGCCCCGCTTGAGACAAAAGTGAAGCAGACAAGCCAATCAAATCTGCAACAGGCAAACTATCGGTATGCCTTGCCAAAGAACGTTCTTTGTTTGGCGACTTTAAGGATTGTACAAAAAAAGGAGGGTTGGAAACAATCACATCATATCGTTTCTCAGCTTTTGAGCTAAACTCTTGCAACGAAGCATTCCAAGAATTGATACGGTTACCAAATGGAGAATTTTCAATATTATCCTTTGCCTGACTTACAGCATCGCTATCAATGTCTATTGCGTCTATTACTGCTTTTTCGTTGCGCTGAGCCATCATCAACGAAATGAGTCCCGTACCTGTACCTATATCCAGAATATTATCGCCTGAAACATTGACCCACGCACCAAGCAAAACACCGTCTGTACCTACCTTCATGGCACAACGATCGTGATAAACTGTAAACTTTTTGAACCTGAAATAAGGATTCGGCATATTTATATAAGTAACATTTTTATAGTAAAATCAATGTATAATTTCTTATTACATGTGTTATACTATCACTCATTCAAAAAATCTATAACCATTTATGGCATAAATTTTGTTATATATGTAAGCAAAGTTAGTTATTATTCCATATTTTTATCTGCTTCTTGTAAAAAGGAGCATAAAAACAAAAACAAGGATTATAAATATGTTTAGTAAAAAGAAAGATTTTCTCAGTCTCGAAGAAAACAATGGACCGGTTATATCGATCATAGCTAATGACTTCGATGATGGAGATTGCTATATAAATGAAAACGACCTGAAAGAAGAAATCGCGATTCTTCCGCTAAGAAACACGATTATTTTTCCGGGGACGAGCATGCCGATATCCGTTGCACGAAAAAAATCGTTGAAGCTGATAAAAAGTGTAAGCCGTCTGAAAGGGAAATACGTGGGACTTGTCTGCCAAAAAGACGCAGACAACGAAGAACCCGAAATCAACGACCTGTATTCGATAGGCGTTATCGGCGAAATTATACGTGTAATCGAGCTTCCAGACGATGAGAACGTGACTGTCATCTTTCAAGGAAAAAAACGTTTTCGCCTGACAGAACTGACACAAACCGAACCGTTCCTTAAAGGAAGATACGAAATAAAGGAAAGTGTTCCTGTTCTCAAGACAGACACAGAATACAAAGCACTGTTAGATTCTATTCGCGACCAGATGATACTCATGCTGCGTATGTATGGCGAACCACCGAAGGAATTCATACAGCGAATAAAGTCGGATAGTGTATCTTCGGTATTGGTAAATTACTGTTGTGCAAATCTGCCTGTTTCGGGATCTGAAAAGCAAGCTCTGTTGGAAATAGACGACGAAAAAGAACGTGCTTACCGCCTGTTGGTTATCCTCAACCGTGAAACACAGATGATGGAGATGAAGCTCAACATCCAAATGAAAACGCGTGAAGAGCTCAACCAACAACAGAAAGAATACTTCCTTCAACAACAGATAAAAACAATTCAGGACGAATTGGGCGGAAGCCCACAACAAGCCGACCTCGAAGAGTTTAAACAGAGAGCAGCAAAGAAGAAGTGGGGTAAAGATGTAGCCGCTATTTTCGAAAAAGAAATAACAAAGCTCGAACGCCTGCATCCGCAGTCACCCGACTACTCTACTCAATATACATATATAGAAACCATACTTGACTTGCCTTGGGGTGAGTACACGAAAGACAATTTCAATCTGAAAAATGCTCAGAAGGTGCTCGATCAAGATCACTTTGGTTTGGAGAAAGTAAAAGAGCGTATCATTGAGCATCTTGCCGTACTGAAACTGAAAGGCGACCTCAAATCGCCAATCATTTGTCTGTATGGCCCTCCGGGAGTGGGGAAAACATCCTTAGGCAAATCTGTAGCAAAAGCACTCAACCGTAACTATGTGAGAGTGTCTTTGGGAGGATTGCACGACGAGTCGGAAATACGAGGACACCGCCGTACATATATAGGTGCGATGCCGGGGCGTATTATTCAGAATATACTGAAAGCCGGTTCTTCAAATCCTGTATTCGTGCTGGATGAGATCGATAAAATAGGTAGTGATTTTAAAGGTGATCCGTCTTCTGCCCTATTAGAAGTCCTTGACCCTGAACAAAATTCAACATTCCATGACAATTACCTGAATATCGATTACGATTTATCGAAAGTAATGTTCCTTGCTACTGCAAACAACCTATCGACCATCTCTCAGCCATTGCTCGACCGTATGGAACTGATAGACGTAAGCGGATACATTATAGAAGAGAAAATAGAAATAGCTCGCCGTCACCTGATACCTAAACAATTGGAAAATCACGGATTGACAAAAGACACTATCGATATTCCGAAAAAGACAATAGAAAAAATTGTAGAAAACTATACCCGCGAATCGGGAGTGCGTGAACTGGATAAGAAGATTGCCAAGATTATGCGTAAACTGGCTCGTAAGGTAGCTTCTGACGATGAATACAAGAAAGTGATCGATCCGGATGATTTGCAAGAGTATCTGGGAGCAGTAGAATATACCCGTGATCAATATCAGGGCAACGAATATGCGGGAGTCGTTACAGGCTTGGCTTGGACTTCGGTAGGTGGAGAAATTCTGTTTATAGAAACTTCGCTAAACAAAGGCAAGGGTGGCAAACTAACCCTTACAGGAAATCTGGGGGATGTGATGAAAGAATCGGCCATACTTGCACTCCAATACTTACAGTCGCATGGACAGCAATTGCTCGGTATCGACGAAAAGGTATTCGACAACTGGAATGTACATGTACACGTTCCCGAAGGGGCTATTCCGAAAGATGGCCCATCGGCAGGTATAACAATGGTTACATCGCTGGCTTCAGCTTTCACCCAACGCAAGGTTAGACCAAATCTGGCAATGACCGGAGAAATAACCCTGCGTGGAAAAGTTCTTCCTGTGGGTGGCATCCGTGAGAAAATACTGGCTGCAAAACGTGCCGGAATAAAAGAGATTATCCTTTGTAAAGAAAACAAAAAGAATATAGATGAAATCAAACCTCTATATCTCAAAGGATTGACTTTCCACTATGTAGATGACATAAAGGAGGTTCTCGATATAGCTTTGCTAAAAGAGAAGGTGAAACACCCTTTAGACTTAACCATAAAAGAAGAAAAAGAGAACAAAGGGAACTAATAGGTAAAGAAATTTCTGAATACATAAAGAGGCTGTCTAATTTTTTGGATAGCCTCTTTCTATAATACACTACCCTCTTACTTATTTCTTGGTAATTGTTTATGGGTCTGCTTTATAGAATCTGATAATTTTCTTACATTTGTATCACTTATGGCAAAAAATCAACGTTTAGGCGAAAGCTTCTCTATAATCAACAGATATGCTATGTTTTATGGTCTGTTGCTCGGATTATTCTGGGTTATCAGATACATATTTCTAATTGTAGCAGGCATAGGTGTATCAGACAGGTTTGCATTCATCTTTTATCTGCTCAACATTGTCACATTGCTGGTAGTGTATATTTTCTATTACAGGTTTAAGACTTCCGACCCCGACAATCCGCAAAGCGCATGGCATTGCATCGCCTTTACGGTATTGATGTGCTTTTACGCCTCTTTTCTCGAAGGTGTAATCATGTTTGCTCACTATCAGTTTATCGACCCGGCATTCTTTAGCCGCATGATAGAGCCGGTGATGAAAAGTATAGAAGTTGCCCCTATAATAAAAGTACCTGAGGCCGACTACGAACGGGCAAAAGACATTATGAGAGTAATATTTTCCAACAAACTGACATATATCGTAATGGAATTTATAAAGAACATATTCTTAGGATTTTTCCTTAGCTTTGTTCTCAACTTTGTAGTCAAAATAAAAAAGAATAACTAAGGCATCTATGGATATATCTGTTGTTATACCTTTATATAATGAAGAAGAATCGCTAAGCGAGCTCCATGCGTGGATAAAAAGGGTTATGAATGAGAACGGCTTCTCGTACGAGATCATTTTTGTTGACGATGGCAGCAAAGATCGTTCGTGGGAAATAATATCTGATTTGAAAAAATCGGACGAAAATGTAAAAGCAATCCGATTCAGACGCAACTATGGCAAATCTCCTGCCTTGCATTGCGCTTTCGGACGTACAACCGGCGATGTTGTGATCACAATGGATGCCGATTTGCAAGACAGTCCGGACGAAATACCGGAACTCTACAAGATGATAAAGGAAGACAAGTATGATCTTGTTTCGGGATGGAAAAAGAAACGTTACGATCCACTGTCGAAAACATTGCCTACAAAGCTATTTAATGCCACAGCCAGAAAAGTTTCGGGAGTGAAGCTCCACGACTTCAACTGCGGGCTGAAAGCCTATCGCAAAGATGTGGTGAAAAGCATAGAGATATATAACGATATGCACCGTTATATACCATACCTTGCTAAAATAGCAGGGTTTACAAAAATTACAGAAAAAGAAGTACACCACCAAGCCCGTAAATATGGTAAAAGTAAATTTGCCGGATTCAGCCGCTTTGTAAACGGTTATCTCGATTTGCTAACCCTTTGGTTCTTATCGGTATTTGGACGAAAACCAATGCACTTTTTTGGACTGTGGGGTACTGTCATGTTCTTTATCGGATTCATAGCTGCTGTTATTTTAGGTTGCAGCAAATTGTATGCTATGAGCAAAGGGATAGCGCACCCGTTGGTGACTAGTTCGCCGTACTTCTTCATTGCTATGACAATGATGATACTGGGAACCCAACTTTTTCTTGCGGGATTTCTGGGAGAGATTATCTCACGCAGTTCGAGCGAAAGAAACAATTATAAAGTAGAAGAAGAATTATAAGTAAGTCTGAATATCAGCCTATAGCTGTATCCTTTTCATTACATTAAGAATAAAAGGATATCAGTTAAGACTACTACATAAAGCTAATGCGACTAAAAAATCTTATCGAAAACCGCTATTCGGTTAGGGCTTACATACCTCAACCTATAGAAGCGGAAAAAGTGAATTACATTCTTGATTGTGCACGCCTGGCACCATCAGCTTGTAACTACCAGCCTTGGGTATTTTATGTTGTTACCAACAAGGATGCAATAGAAAAAATACAGGAATCGTACAACAGAGAGTGGTTCAAATCGGCACCTATGCATATTATCGTGTGCAAAGACTCTGAGCAATCGTGGAAAAGAAAAAATACTGACAATAAAGACTTTGGTGATGTAGACGCAGCCATTGCTGCCGAGCATATATGCCTCGCAGCGGCTGAAACAGGCTTAGGAACGTGCTGGGTTTGTAACTTCGACCCTCATATTCTGCGTAAGGCTCTCGATATACCGGCTCATCTGGAAGCCGTAGCCATATTCCCCCTCGGATATATTGACGAAGAAAAAAGTATTAGCCCAAACAAAAACCGCAAGAGACTGAACGAGATTACCAAATGGATATGATCCAGATTATTATATTAGCAATAGGCCTGTCGATGGACAGCCTCGTTATAGCGCTTACCAGTGGGGCTATAATAAAAAATCACGACACGATCAACATTCTGAAAATAGCGGGTATGCTGGCATTCATGCAAATGAGCCTCACTGTTTTCGGATGGTTTATAGGCTCTACATTTGCTGAATATATCGACGAGTACGATCATTGGCTGGCATTTATCATTCTCTTCTTCTTAGGCACAAGAGTAATATACTCGAGTATCAAAAACGAAGGAGAGAGTAAACCATTCAATCCGCTTAATTTCAAAACCATGTTTAGTCTGGGCGTTGCAACCAGTATCGATGCCACAGCCGTAGGGCTATCCATGTCGCTAATCAATATAAATATATTCTTTCCGGCAATAGTCATAGGTGCAGTCACAATGCTTGTAGCTTCGTTTGGAGTAATATCGGGAAGCAAAGTAGGACAACGCTACAATCTTAGAATAAATATTATAGGAGGTATTATCCTCATCATTATCGGATGCAGTATACTTATGCAACATACAGTTTTTCATCACGAAGGGCTGGCTATTATCTGATATTGTTTACAATGCTAAAGTCTTGTTAAATAAATAAAACTATTACATCTAAAGGCTTATATACGTGTTATCTTTAGTAAGGCAAATATTATATTTGCTTTGGTTATAATTTATAAAACTAAAAAACAAATGACACTTATATTCTTTCTGATATTTTCCATTGCTATTTTAGGGATAATGTTTGTCTTTTCTCTGATCAGGGGAGTAGCGTCTTTTATATTCGGAAGACCATCGTCTTCTCCTTTTTCGGGACACAGGGCAAATAATACTTATTCATCGAATAATAACGAGCAATACAATCACTCATCAAAAAACGATCAGCGCAAAGTCTTTTCGAAGAACGAAGGCGAATATGTAAAGTTTGAAGAGATAAAAGAATAGGAAAAAGTAAACATAAACACAAAGCAGAAAGTCTAACGATTTTCTGCTTTATTTGTTTATACATTAAATGTCTACATTATCGCATTACCATTTATATTCAATTTAAAGCTGAACCCGAAATAGTCTGTCGCCTTACGGCATAGGAGCATACGCTCTATAAAGATCTCAAAATATTCCATCACAGCACTGATCTTCGTATCAATTGTAAGACAAAGAGTTATCGTCTTATTCTCTGTATCGAGTTTTAAATCAGCTTTCTCTACCGCATAGTTTACTCTATCATGTATATCGGTATTTATAGTTCTTTTGCGACGTACCCTGCTGCGACGCACATCTGTCTTATCGGCAATAATGAGTGCTGCCGCTACAGCATTGACAGGGAAGGCTGTTTTTTCATCATGGTTTCCTATAGCAGTGATAATCGTTGCAATATCTTCGGCTGGCATACCCATTTTTTCTAATAACCTAAAAGCCATCACTGCTCCGCTTTGCGCATGGTCGGCACGATTTATTACATTCCCTATATCGTGCATATAAGCAGCTATCTTTGCCAATTCTATATCCCGATCTTCATAGCCCAGATCTTTTAGTAATTGTCCTGCAACTTCGGCGCATTTGGTTGTATGGGCAAAGCTATGTTCGGTGTATCCCATCACAGCCAATGATGCGTCGGCCTGCTTGATATATGTTTTTATTTCCTGAGACTTCTTTACGTCTGCAAATGTTATTTTAATACTCATATTCAGTATTTGTAGGGTGTGGGGCTACAAATATATTATTTTTTGAGTAATACAAAGAACTAACTCTTCAAAATAAAAAGAGCAGCAAAATATTTTGCTGCTCTTTCTTATACTTAATTACCTAATTAAAACTCGGCATTGTTTGGTGTACGAGGGAAAGGAATCACATCACGGATATTCGCCATACCTGTAATAAAGAGGATAAGACGTTCAAATCCTAATCCGAAACCGGCATGAGGCGCTGTTCCGAACTTACGTGTTTCGAGGTACCACCAGATAGGGTCTGTATTCATTCCCAGCTCCTTAGTACGAGTAACAAGTTTTTCATAATCAGCTTCACGCTCCGAACCTCCGATAATTTCTCCGATCTTTGGGAAAAGGACATCCATTCCACGAACAGTTTTACCATCTTCGTTCTGTTTCATATAGAAAGACTTGATCTCCTTTGGATAGTCGGTCAGGATAACAGGACGTTTGAAGTGCTTTTCTACCAGATAGCGTTCATGTTCCGATTGCAAGTCAGCTCCCCAATAAACAGGGAATTCGAACTTGTGTCCGCTCTTCTCCAATATTTCTACCCCTTCGGTATATGTAAGGCGTACAAAGTCGTTAGCTGTAACAAAGTTCAGACGGTCTATCAATTCTTTATCAAAATGCTCGCTCAGGAATTCAAGATCATCCTTACAATTTTCCAATGCATAACGTATCAGATATTTTAGGAAGTCTTCCGCCAAGTCCATATTGTCGTGAATATCATAGAACGCTACTTCGGGCTCTATCATCCAAAATTCGGCAAGATGTCGTGGAGTATTAGAATTCTCGGCACGGAATGTCGGACCAAATGTATAAATAGCACCAAGAGCCATTGCTCCAAGCTCTCCTTCGAGCTGTCCCGATACGGTAAGGTTGGTCTGGCGTCCGAAGAAATCTTCGGCATAGTCTACCTGCCCTTTATCGTTGCGTGGAACATTATTAAAGTCGAGTGTAGTTACCTGAAACATAGATCCTGCACCTTCTGCATCCGAAGCAGTTACAATAGGAGTATGGAAATAGAAAAATCCATTATCATTGAAATATTTATGAATGGCATAAGCCATATGGTGACGTATACGGAATATTGCACCGAAAGTATTTGTACGAGGGCGCAGATAAGCAATCTCTCTCAAAAACTCGAGTGAGTGCCCTTTCTTTTGCAAGGGATAAGTTTCAGGGTCTGCTGTTCCGTAGATCTCTACTGAATCTGCCTGAATTTCCATTGTTTGTCCCTTACCCTGCGATTCTACCAACTTTCCGATAACATGGATACATGCTCCGGTAGTTACAGGTTTGAAGAACGTCTCTCCAAATTTTTCCACATCGGCTACGATCTGAAGATTATGAATTGTAGAGCCATCGTTCAGGTGAATAAAATTCACATATTTATTACCACGAATAGTTCTTACCCATCCTTTTACGGCGACTGTAGCTCCAAATTCTTTCTCTTTTCGGAGCAGATCTACAATTTTTGTTCTACGAATACTTTCCATTTTTGTAATGTGTATTAAATCTTCAATTTGTCTATTTTGAACAAACTTGGCATAATGCCTTTTTCAGGTTATGCCAAGTCTTCATTTAATATAATTATTTTATTCAAAAGCTCCCATACGAAGCATGTTCACTTCTTTTTCGGTCAGATAACGCCATTTGCTTCTCGGTATGTTTTTCTTTGTCAATCCGGCAAAGTATACACGGTCGAGTTTCACCACCTGATAACCTAATTTTTCGAATATACGACGAACAATTCGGTTGCGTCCCGAGTGTATTTCAATACCCACTACATTCAGTACATCTTCTGCCTGATATGCTATTGAGTCGGCATGTATCTCTCCATCATCCAGTTCTACTCCGTCGGCTATAGCCTGCATATCTTCAATAGCTACGTCACGGTCGAGAGTAACCTGATAGATTTTCTTTTTCTTAAACTTAGGATGCATCAGTTTAGACGCAAGGTCTCCGTCGTTTGTCAACAATAAAACACCTGTTGTGTTTCTATCGAGACGACCAACCGGATAGATACGTTCCGGGCAGGCATTTTTCACCAAGTCCATCACAGTAAGACGGTTTTGCGGATCATCTGATGTTGTTACACAATTTTTCGGTTTGTTGAGCAATACATATACTTTACTTTCCAAGCGTACCGGTTGATCGTGGAATGTAACCAAGTCACCACGTGTAACTTTTGCTCCCAACTGATCTACTACCTCACCGTTTACCTTCACTACACCCGATGTGATAAACGCATCAGCTTCGCGACGAGAACATACTCCGGCATTAGCCAGATATTTGTTCAAACGTAAAGGTGTACTTGGATCTATATTTTCTTTGTACTTTACAGGCTTAACAAGTCTTTTAACTCCTTCGGCTGCTTTATTATAGCCACTGCCACCACGGTTAGCACCACCATAACTGCTACCGCCGCTGCGATTACCGCCGCCATAGCTACCGCCACCGCCACGATTGCCACCGCCATAGCTACCACCTCCGGTACGATTGCCGCCGCCATAACTGCTGCCTCCGGTACGATTACCGCCACCATAGCTGCTACCTCCGGTGCGATTACCACCGCCATAGCTACCGCCACCACTGCTGTAGTTGCCACCGCTACGGTTACCACTATTATAATTACCGCCACGATTGCCCGAGTCGTAGTTACCGCCACGGTTGCCACCGCTGCTATAGTTACCACCGCTACGGTTACCGCTATTGTAATTACCTCCGCGATTACCAGAATCGTAGTTACCGCCACGACTGCCTGAATAGCCACCGCCGTCTCTGTCTCTATTATCGGAATAACCGCCACCGCTATATGATCGACGTTCTTCGTTTCCTCTATCGTAAGAAGAGCCTTGTCTGTCGCCACCAGCCTTATACGGATTTCTTTCTTTTCCACGGTCAGGGCTATCGTAAGATTGTTTGCGTAGATCGCCTACACGAGCTCGCTTCTTCTTTACAGGATCATTTCCATTTGATTTGTTTTCTGATGAAGAGTAACCATCCCGGCCGTCTCTATCATTTCCATTTTCTGTCACCATTTGATTTTTTTCTTGTTTAATTATATTACATTCATTTTTTTCAAAACAACCTCACGGTTATTATACAACGTAAAAATTTATACACCAGTGTAAGTATGAGGTGTAATTTTTCTCAGTTCATCTTTCACAGCATCACTGACATTCAGCTCATCGATGAATTCTGCAATTGATTCTGCTGTAATTGCATTGTTCGTACGAGTAAGAGCCTTCAGTGCTTCATAAGGTTTCGGATATCCTTCACGACGAAGAATCGTTTGAATTCCTTCTGCTACAACTGCCCAGCAATTGTCCAGATCTCTATATAATGCTTCTTTATTCAATAATAATTTATCCAACCCTTTCAATGTACTTTGAATAGCAATCACGATATGCCCCATTGGTATACCTATATTACGCAATACAGTAGAGTCTGTCAAGTCTCTTTGCAAGCGCGAAACAGGCAGTTTACCAGCCAAGTGTTCCAATATTGCATTTGCTATACCCAGGTTACCTTCTGCATTTTCAAAATCGATAGGGTTTACTTTGTGCGGCATTGCCGATGATCCTATTTCTCCTTCTTTGATCTTTTGCTTAAAATACTCCATCGAAATATATTGCCAAAAATCTCTGTTGAGGTCTATCATTATCGTATCGATGCGTTTCAAAGCATCAAACACCGCTGCCAAGTTGTCATAATTGGATATCTGTGTTGTCCACTCTTCTCTCACCAAGCCCAACTTTTCGGATACAAACTTGTTTCCAAAAGCTTTCCAGTCATATTCGGGATAGGCTACCGTGTGTGCGTTATAATTTCCTGTAGCTCCTCCAAATTTAGCCGACAAAGGCACCGATCGGAGCAATTGCAACTGAGCCTGAAGGCGGCTGGCAAAAACCATAATCTCCTTACCCAAGCGTGTTGGCGATGCCGGTTGTCCGTGCGTTTTAGCCAGCATAGCTACGTCAGCCCAAGCCTCAGCCTGAGATGTGAGCTTCACGATCAACTCATCGAGCAAAGGATAATACACGTCTGTCAAAGCATCTTTTAAAGATAATGGTACAGATGTATTATTTATATCCTGTGAGGTAAGTCCAAAGTGAATAAACTCTTTGTATTGTTCAAGCCCAAGCTCATCGAATTTTTCTTTTATAAAATATTCGACAGCTTTTACATCATGATTTGTTACTTTTTCAGTCTCTTTTACACGTGAAGCATCTTCTTCCGAAAAATTATCAACGATAGACTGCAGTTTAGGAAAAACTTCTTTATCTATATTTTTCAATTGAGGTAGCGGCAATTCGCATAGAGCTATAAAGTATTCTACTTCTACTCGCACGCGATACTTAACAAGGGCATACTCTGAAAAATAATCGGCTAGTTTCTCTGTCTTATTGCGATAACGACCATCTATTGGCGAAATGGCAGTTAAGGGAGTTAGTCTCATTTTATGTTATAAGTACTTATGTGTTTTTAATTAGTCTTTTCTT
This sequence comes from Dysgonomonas mossii, assembly GCF_004569505.1. Lineage (NCBI taxonomy): Bacteria > Pseudomonadati > Bacteroidota > Bacteroidia > Bacteroidales > Dysgonomonadaceae > Dysgonomonas > Dysgonomonas mossii. The sequence continues at coordinate 406,613 of NZ_SPPK01000002.1, read as the reverse complement.
AAAAAATCTCTCTTTCAATATCACTACTTACTTTGAACTACAAATATACAACAAAATATAGTTCTAAAAGGTTTTTATAGACTGTAAATCATCGTTTTTTTTATCTTTTTAAGACAAAACAAAACAGCCTTGAAGTTCTTTACCTGAAGAGCATTTATAAAAACATTGTACCGCATTTCTTCGGAAATAAAAAATTCACTTCGAATTTCTCTATTTGCGTTTACAATTTTCTTTAAAACACGAGAGAAGCGAACACCACACACAGAAGATAAAAAAACTAATAATCAAAGAATTAAAAACTATTTAAAGTCTTAATTATCTTTACCAATTCATCTTCTCGCAAAGACGAATAAAGCGGAAGACTTAATACCTCATCTTGCAGCAGTTCAGAAACAGGCAGATGCAAATGATTTAGTTCAGCATAAGCCGGCTGTTTGTGTATAGCATAAGGGTAATGTATTTGAGTCTGGATGGAGTTTTGCGATAAGTACTGCTGGAGTTCTTCACGATCTTTGCAACGCAACACAAACAAATGAAACACATGGCTATCCCAATCTCTTATTTCAGGCAAAATGAACCTGTCATTTTTTATGTTATCCAAGTAAAACTTTGCAATCTCCCGACGGCGTGAATTATCCGCATCCAAATATTTTAATTTAACTGAGAGGATTGCAGCTTGTATTTCATCAAGGCGGGAGTTTAGTCCCTTGTAGTTGTGTATATATTTTTCATCTGAACCATAATTCGATAAACTATTCACCACCTCTGCCAATTGTGTATCGTCCGTTGTTACTGCTCCTGCATCGCCCAACGAGCCAAGATTTTTCACAGGATAAAAGCTAAATGCTGCCGCATCGCCAATACTGCCCGTTTTTCTGCCTTTATAGACTGCACCTTGTGCTTGTGCAGCATCTTCGATAAGCTGAAGGTTATATTTGAGAGCTAATTGCTTGAGCTTATACATATCTGCGACTTGCCCATATAGATGAACCGCAATTATAGCACGGCTTTTGTTTGTTATCTTTTCTTCTGCTGAAGCAGGGTCGATATTGTATGTCACAAGGTCGCAATCTGCCAAAACAGGGACAAGCCCGCATTGCGTAACAGCTAAGACAGTAGCGATAAATGTATTTGCAGGAAGAATTACCTCATCACCCTCCTTTATACGCCCCATCACCATATATCCCATCAGAATGAGACGCAGGGCATCAAGACCGTTGCCCACACCCACACAGTGAGAGACACCACAGTAAGAAGCAAATTGAGACTGGAAGGATTCATTCGCTGCTCCTCGTATATACCAGCCTGAGTGTATAATACGAGCAGTTGCTTCTTTCAGTTCAGTTGCATAGCGTTCGTTTTCTCGTTTTAAGTTAAGGAATAAAATTTCGTTCATGCTGTTTAGACTTTTTTGTCCAACATTACTTTCGCATTTTGTATAGCCGCCTCTGTTACTGTAGAACCACTCAGCATGCGGGCTATTTCCGTTAAACGTTCTTCATCGGACAAACGCACCAAGTTTGTAGTTGTGGTATGTTCGTCATCCAATTTATAAACCTTGTAATGCGCTTTCCCTTTGGCGGCAATCTGAGGCAAGTGTGTTATTGCCAGCACTTGCATATTCTTGCCAAACTCACGCATCACCTCTCCCATTTTGTCTGCTATCTCGCCCGAAACACCTGTATCTATTTCATCGAATATAATAGTAGGCAATGCGGTTGCACCTGCAATCATGGATTTGAGGCAGAGCATCAGACGGGAAATTTCACCACCCGAAGCTATCTCCGCAACAGGCTGTAGAGGTACATTTTTGTTTGCAGAGAACTGAAACAGCACTCTGTCTAACCCATATATATTGGGATGTTTCTCTGTTATAATTTCACTTCTGAAACGAATGTTAGGCATACCCAGATAAGCAACCCGATCGGTCAGATCTTTCTCGAAACTATCGGTTATCGACGTACGACTATCGGTCAACTGCTTAGCTAGAGCGAATACCTTTTCCGACTTTTCGTGGACTTCCTTTTCAAGAGCTTCCACTTGCTGATCGGATGATTCTATATTTTCTATCTTTTGCTTAAATTCTTCATACAAAGCCAACAACTCGGATACAGCATTTACATGATATTTCTTCTGCAATGTGTAGATCAGATCGAGCCGTGATTCGATAAAAGCCAAACGCTCAGGGTTGAATTCCACGTCGTTTGCGAGCTTATCCATTTCGGAGGCAAGGTCTTTAAGATCGATATACGCTGTTTGCAAACGCTCGGATATTTCTTCCGAACGGGCATATACCTTTGCTAACTGTTGAGACGTATTGAGTCCTTCTTTGAGACCCAGCACGATTCCCTTATCATCGTCAGACAACAAGGAGTGTATCTTGAATAATGCCGACTTTATATCTTCGGCGTGAGTAAGTGTCTCCAGTTCGTTTTCCAATTCTTCCTGCTCTCCTTCCTGAAGAGCGGCTTCTGTCAAGGATTCGATCTGAAAACGAAGATAATCTTCTTCCTCTTTACTTTTCCTCACCGCTTCACGCAGCTCTGCCAATGCCTTTTCCGATTGCTTGTATTGATGGAAAGCTTGTTGGTATCTGCTCAGCAACTCTTTGTTGCCCGCCAAAGCATCTACCACCTGCATTTGGAAACGGGTGTCGGATAGCAACAAGTTCTGATGCTGCGAGTGTATATCGATCAACTGACTACCCAATTCTTTCAGATCAGTGAGCGAAACAGGCGAATCGTTGATAAATGCTCTTGATTTTCCTGTAGAGAGTATCTCCCTGCGCAGGATATAACTATCGGAATCGTACTCTATACCTTTCTCTTCGCAGAAAGCTCTGAGATCGTATGCCGAAACATCGAACGATCCTTCGATAACACATTTACTCTCCCCCTGCTTGATAGCCTTGATATCGGCACGCTGCCCAAGTATAAGAGACAGTGCTCCCAGAATAATAGATTTTCCGGCTCCTGTTTCTCCGGTAATAACAGAAAAGCCAGGCTCGAAGTCAATTTCAAGACTATCTATCAAGGCATAATTTTTTATGTATAGCGATCTTAGCATGGCTAATATATCATTTACTAAAGTTGACATTGAGAACTACAATCTCCGACACTGTGCCAATCCTGTATTGAGGTCCCGCCAACCCAAGTCCGGAGGACACATATACATGCGTATCTCCTTTTTTCTTATATCCGTAGGGAATCTCATACATAAACCTCATTTTGGAAGAAATACTCTCGGGCAATATCCCCGAGTTGTATATCATGGACGAAACAGCCATAATCACATTGTTTGGAAAAAACTGACCGTTGTGCGTATGACCATACAGAGCGATATCTGCACCAGCTTCAACCTCTTCCTGCAAGCGATGCGGCTCGTGATTCATCACAATGACAGGATATTGCCGGTCTACACCCTGCATTATTTCGGGTAATTGTTTACGGTTTTTACACATATCATCTTCTCTGCCTACAAGATAGAAAGAATCTGCGATCATAACAGTAGTATCACGCAAAACATTTATTCCGGCCTTTTGGCTCAACCACAAGATTTTTTCGTCCTTAGGCTCGTCCAGCTCTATATACTCATGATTTCCTGTAGACGCATACACCCCATAAGGAGCTTTGAGCCGATGAAACTCTGTTTCCATTTGCTGCTCGTATAGCGATTTGGCATCATAATCGACAATATCACCCACCAACAATATCAGGTCGGGTTTCTGCTCCATTATCTTATCCACATACATGGAAATAATTTTCTTGTCGATCAGATATCCCGCATGTATATCTGTAGCCACCACGATGCGCAAGTTTTTCACATTGGGCGAATGCTTCTCTATCGTGAGGTTCTTCTCCGTTATCACAGGATGCCAGAATCGGTAGTTCCCATTCCACATCACAGCCACGACCAAAAGCAATGCTGTACAAAAATAAACAAGTCGGGGCTTTTTTGCTGCAAAATCGAGCGAAAATATTTTTTTCTTTTTATTTATATATTTCACTAAATCATACAATAAGAGCAATGACGTCATATAGATAGTAAACAACATCCACGTTGTACCCGTCCAGGCGAATGTATGAAGCGCATCGAACGATAAGTGTTTTGAGGTAAAGAATCCGATAAAGTATATTATCAGCTCTGCAACATATATGGCAGTGTAGGGAATCTTAATATACTTCTTATCGGGCAATGCCTGCCATCCTCTCCAGTAGATGTATGCACTGAAGAATATCTGAATCATTATGGCATTGAAAAAGACTCTCATTTCTTTTTATTCACATCTATTACAACATACTCGGATTGTGTACCTATACGGAATTTCCCTCCCCAAAGACCAATCCCCGAACTTACGTATATATTTGCATTCCCTTTTTTTACAAAACCATGATCTCTCTCATATATTTTTTTGGTAATCATTGATATAGGCCACACCTGCCCTTGGTGGGTATGTCCCGAAATCTGTATATCAATACCGTTGGCTTCTGCCTCTTCGAGGTGATAAGGCTGATGATCGAGCATTATGATTGGCTTGGTATGATCGAGCCCCGCGACAAGCTCCTCCAATGATTTGCGATTCGGGTTAGACTTATCGTCTCTCCCAACCACGTAAAAACAACTATCTACCTCGGCTACGGAATCACGCAAGAGATGTACCCCTGCTTTTGTAATAAAATCGAAGCTCTCTTTTGCTCCGCTTATATACTCGTGATTTCCGGGGCAAGCATAAATGCCCATCGGTGCCTTTATCTTATGAAAGACTTCTGCAAAATGCCCTTCTTTGAGCGGACGCACGCTATTGTCGATAATATCTCCGGCAATGAGTACAATGTCAGGATTTTCGGCATTTATTAGGTCTACCCATTTTTCAAACTCTTTTTCACCGATGCCATACCCCAAATGCAGGTCGGTAATGGCAACAATGCGTAACGAGCGTGGCGAAATAGTATCACCAAAGGTTTTATATATCTGAACAGGAAGATCGACCCTCACTTTCCACTGATATTTAAGATAGCCGCAGGTCATCAGCAGTGCAACAAAGCCTACCATCAGCCCCAGACCAACCCAGTTGTCTCTCGTATAACGGGTGATGGAATCGCTCGGCATAAAGTGCAGCAACTTATTACTAAGCCCCAGCAAATCCTTTGCAGCAATTATCATTAGGAAATAAAGAAGGATGAAAAACCATGCTGTACCCACTTTGTATAGCAACGAAGTAAGCCCTACCGGCAAGGAGTCCCCGATCAAGAAGGATATGAAAAATGAAGTAACCGCTATAACCGCAAACGACAAAAGTGCTATACGCCCCACATTACTCGGAGGCATCGCAATCCAAAAGTGCCTGAATACATAAAAATTAGCTAAGAGGTATACTGTGAATACTATAATAAAAAACATCGATTTCATTTATACGTTTATTGTGTGTATGTATATACAGATGCAAAAGATGCATAGGTAAAGAGTACGGGCTATTAACCTTTCGGTTTATGTGAAAAAAGAGCAGTCGCCAATGACCACTCTTTCGAATATCTTTCTATCGTATAAACGATTAGCTACGTCTGCCACTCATGGCTATCATGATGTAATATATAAGCGTAGCCAATGAGCCGATAGCTGCTATCACATAGGTATAAGCTGCCCATTTGAGAGCATCCTTTGCCATATCATGATTGTTTACATTTGTCACTCCGGCAGTATTAAGCCATGCCAAAGCGCGGCTACTGGCATTCACCTCTACAGGGAGTGTAACAAAACTGAATATTGTTGTCATTGCAAAAAGAGCAATACCAATCCATATCAAGGCAGGAAATATATTAATCGTAAATATTCCGGCAAGAATAACCCACATCACAATGCTTGATGAAAAGCTTACAACAGGTACAAGAGCCGAACGCATCTTCAACGGTCCATACTCGTGAGCATGCTGTACCGCATGACCACATTCGTGAGCAGCTACAGCAGCAGCAGCCACACTATTGCTGGCATATACACCTTCGCTCAGATTGACTGTCTTATTGGCAGGGTTGTAGTGATCCGAAAGCATACCGCTTGTAGATACAACTTTCACATCATAAATTCCATTGTCATGAAGCATCTTTTCGGCTACATCACGACCTGTCATTCCGCTGCTCAACGGAACTTTAGAGTACTTATTAAACTTGCTTTTCAGCATCTGCTGAACTGCAAAACTGGCTATTGCTATTAGTCCAAATAATATCCAACCTATAGGCATAGTCTATTTCTTTTTAAAATGATTTTTTCTACTAATTTACTTGTTAGTAACTAAACAAAAAATGTGCCACCTGAGTTTTTGTCATATAATGTATTTGAATGACAATCACATTTCTTAATTAAATTTGACTTATTTTTCGTTTCAGCCGTCTCTATTAAAAACCTAATGTCATGCAGAATGAAATAAAACCGTCTTTTTCTATCTTGAAGACGCCTTACTCTCATTCAGCATGACAAAGAGGTCGATATATTTCTTATCAGAAATTATTTACGAATAATGGTCTGCGCTCTGTCCGGTCCGAGCGAAACAATACGGATAGGCACACCCAGTTCTTTTTCGAGGAATGCAACATAATCGCTGAATTCTTTCGGGAACTGGTCTTCCTTCTGCATTTTTGTCATATCGGTTTTCCAACCCTTCATTTCCTGATATATAGGTTTGATACTATCATCTATCTCGAAAGGAAATTCGGTTACTCTCTCTCCGTTTACTTCATAAGCCACACAGGCTTTTATAGTTTCGAATGTATCGAGCACGTCGCTCTTCATCATTATCAGCTGGCTCACACCATCTATCATTATAGCATAGCGCAAAGCAACCAGATCGATCCATCCGCAACGACGCGGACGACCTGTTACCGAGCCAAACTCAAATCCGAATTCACGCAACTTATCTCCCGTAGCATCATGCAGCTCGGTAGGAAACGGCCCACTACCCACGCGTGTACAATATGCCTTGAAGATACCATACACCTCACCGATGTTTCGAGGGGCAACACCCAGACCTGTAGAAGCTCCGGCTGTAATCGTATTGGAAGAAGTAACAAACGGATACGACCCGAAGTCGATATCCAACATTGTACCTTGTGCACCTTCTGCCAATATTTTTTTGCCCGACTTGGTAGCATTATTTATAAAGTGCTCGCTGTCGATAAAAGTAAATTCTTTGAGTTTCTTCACTCCTTCAAACCACTCTTTTTCGATATCAGCCAGCGCATTTGTATCGTAATTATATTGATTGAGAATCCTCAGATGTTTTGCTTTGGCAGCATTGTACTTTTCTTCAAAGTTGTGAAGAATATCGCCCACACGCAAGCCGTTGCGGCTAACCTTGTCGGTATATGTAGGTCCAATACCCTTACCTGTAGTTCCTATCTTAGAGTCTCCCTTCGATGCTTCGTAGCATGCGTCGAGCAAACGGTGTGTAGGAAGGATAAGGTGAGCCTTCTTTGAGATATATAGTCTCGATTTGAGATCATGTCCCGATTTTTCCAATGCTTCTATTTCTCCTTTGAATAAAGCAGGATCGAGCACAACTCCGTTGCCGATAACATTCAGTTTATTTCCCTGAAATATACCGGATGGTACTGAACGGAGAACATACTTTTTGCCTTCAAATTCAAGTGTATGCCCTGCATTTGGACCACCTTGAAAACGGGCTACGATTTCATAATCAGGCGTTAGAACATCTACTATCTTTCCTTTACCTTCGTCGCCCCATTGCAGGCCGAGCAATACATCTACTTTCATTTTTTCTTATTAATACGAGTATTCTTACTTTCTGTTACTTTATTCTTTTTTTCTTCCGTCTTCTTAGCCCGTATACATTTGTTGCATATACCATAAATATACATGCTGTAATAGCTAACCTTGAAGCGTTGTAGTTTTTTCTGTTGCGCAGGAGTGAACAGGTTGCCATTTTTGTGCTCTTTCACCTCGCCGCAACTAAGACAGATCAGATGGTCATGGTTCTCATTTCCATAAGCACGTTCGTACTGAGACACATTTGCTCCAAACTGATGCTTGACTACCAGATTACAATCCAGCAACAGCTCTATAGTATTGTACAATGTGGCTCGGCTAACTCTAAAACACGACTGCTTCATAGAATTGTAAAGGGAATCCATATCGAAATGCCCTTTAGTAGAATAGATGTGATCCAGTATTGCGTATCTTTCGGGAGTTTTACGATGCTTGTTTAAATTCAGATAATCTGTGAATTCGTTCTTAACTTGGTCTTTTAGTTTAATGTTATCCATTTAAAAAAATCTGATCTGAACAAAAATACATCTTTTTAAAGAATAAACAGTGGTATAACCTCAGAAAAAAAAGAAAGTGTTCATAAAAATCAGTATCTCAAAGACTTTATAGCAGAAAAAAGAAAAAGAGAACTCTCACGAGCTCTCTTTTTCGAAAGGAAATCAAAAAGAATATTAATAAATATTCAGGTTAGTTGTTTTACTGTCGTCGCTTGGTATGTCTTTAGATTGAGCCTCAACCGCACCATACTTGTATTCAATCGTATCTGTCTTGGTTTTCCCACCAAAGTCCATCCATGTTATTTCAAATGTTACTTTATCTCGTCCTGCTATCAAATATGGCGCTAGATCGAAAGATACATAGCCACTCACAGGATAATGCTCCGGATCTTGTCGTTGGTTGTGTCTGAATTCCAGCTTCACCACATCACCTGACACCGACAAGTCGGGCTGTGCTGACACAAGATTGAGCATGTGGGCTGTGGTTCCGCCACTGTTATATCCAAAATAGATATTCAGATAGCCTCCGCTTGCCCATGCAGAATGAACCTTAATAGGATTGTGACCGATGCTGTCTTGCTTTGCCTGATCGTCGGACGGAATGTATACTACGCCCTTTGTCAACACTTCTTTGTAGCCGTTGAGTTTGATAGCATGATCATATCCCTGATATTGGTCGGATAAAATTGTGTAGTTTATAATAGCTCTGTTATATTTTGGTTTCAGATTTAACCCAACAGGAGCTGCAATCCACAGTTTTTTTCCATTGTCGAGCGTAAAATCATACGTATTTTCTCCCACTTTGTTTACGGTTACCATAGACACCCAGTATTTATCGAGTGAGTAACCATCATCGTCCGAACAAGAAGAAAATCCTGCTGTTAAAACAAAGCCGAGAATTGATGCTAAAAATAGTTTTACAGTTTTCTTCATAACTCTTTAATTTTTTAATCTATAGTTTAAAATACTTTTGCCTTACAATATAATAGACAATATTTCGTCCCTCATGCTGCATGAGAAAATATAAATTAATGTTAAACAATTAGTTATTGTCTATAATGCAGAAAGTTAACTACCTCTTCTGTTTGAAAAATTCTTTCATCAAAGAAGCGCATTCGTCTTCCATGACACCGGAAACAACTTCAGTTTTGGGGTGTAATATGGATGGGGAAAATACAGAGTAGCCTTTTTTTTCATCTTTTGCCCCATATACAATTTTAGATATTTGAGACCAGAGTATACCTCCGGCACACATCGGGCATGGCTCTATGGTAACATACAGAATACAATCGGTAAGATATTTACCACCAAGCACATTGGCGGCTGCCGTAATCGCCTGCATCTCTGCATGGGCTGTGACATCGTTGAGCGTTTCGGTGAGATTATGTCCACGTGCAATGATACGCCCCTTGCAAACAACTATCGCACCTATAGGAACTTCACCCTTGTCGAATGCCTGACGGGCTTCGTTAAGAGCCTGACGCATATAGTACTCGTCGTTGAGAATATTGGTTGTCATCGGCGCATTTCGTTTTCGCCAAAGAGCGTAGGATAATCCTGCTCAAGGCTTTTAAGCACATGGGTAATAATTGTTTCCCTGCACCATCGCGAACGGTTTGCTATCTTGTATTTCTTGATGTACGAAGATATAAGGGCATACTCTTCTTCGTTGAGCGAGAAAAGCAAATGTTTCGTGCGGTTACTATGTGCCCCTTTCTTCTTTGGTTTCATTGCTGCAAAAGTAAGTACTTATCTGAATATCTGAAAGGATTTTGAGAAGAATATACATTTAGCCTAACCTTTAGCCTCATCTTCTTCAAAATTGATGCGCAACTGAACAGCATCATACCAACCCATCTCATCATCGCTATTCTTTACACCCAAACCTATAAGGCGAACTTTAGGAGATAAATCAACGAGCTTAAGCAACTCAAATCCTGCTTTGTAAAACGATTCGTAGTCTTCCACAGCATCGGCGAATGTACGGCTTCGGGTTATTATCTTAAAGTCAGCATATTTGATTTTCAGGGTTACGGTTCGTCCCTTAAACTTCTTCTTCTGTAAGTAATCGAACGTATCACGTGCCACGACATCCAACTCCACAGCCAATTCGTCAAGCGAGTCGATATCCCTGTCGAAGGTTGTTTCGGAGCTGATGGACTTTCTGATGCGTTGCGACTCTACAGGACGATAATCGATGGCTCGTGCATTCTGATAATAAATATGTCCTGCTTTACCAAAAACAGATACAAGTTCATTCTCCGAACGTTGCTTCAAGTCCCACCCCGTCTTGATACCCATTTGATGCATTACTTTGGCTGTAACCTTCCCTACCCCAAAGAATTGCTCAATAGCTAGTGACTCCACAAACTGCTCAGCTACTTTAGGCTTTACAACAAACAGCCCGTTTGGTTTATTCTGATCGGAGGCAATCTTTGCTAAAAACTTATTGAACGAAACTCCCGCCGAAGCCGTTAGGTTTGTCGCATCTCGTATTTTTTGCTTTATCTCCTGTGCTATCTGAGTGGCTGAAGCTATATTCATATTATTCTCGGTAACATCGAGGAACGCCTCGTCCAGCGAGAGAGGCTCTACCAAATCGGTATATTCGTGGAATATCTCCATTATTTGTTTCGAAACAGACTTATAGACATCGAAGCGTGCGGGAACAAATATCAGATGCGGACATTTACGCAAAGCCGTTTTGGAAGCCATAGCCGAACGCACTCCGTAGCGACGAGCCTCGTAACTGGCTGCCGCCACTACTCCCCGAGGCCCCGCATAACCCACAGCAAGAGGCTTACCCCTGTATTCGGGATAGTCGCGTTGCTCGATAGATGCATAGAAAGCATCCATATCTATGTGGATTATTTTTCGCATATTCTTTCTTACTCCAACTAAAAAGTAACAAAAGTGTACATAAAAATCTTATTGCAATAATTATTTTAAGACTTTCATAATATTACCGGGAGGACGTTGTGCTTCCAGCTCTTTTTTCATGAAGTCCATATAGGGGGCTATATGTTCGAAGAACTTGTAATAGCCATTACATAGATAATTTATTTCTTCGCCCGATTGAGTTTTTGAAATTCGGTTTTTAGGGCATTCGCCACGACAAGCAAACAAATACTTACATTGCTTACACTGAGATGACAAGGAAGCCGACTTTGCTAACCCAAATTCGGTTTGTTGCGTCGAATACATCATCTCTATCAATGTCTTGTCGTTTATATTACCCAACTTATATTGAGGATATACAAAGTGATCGCAAGAATACACATCACCATTAAATTCCATAACTCCGGCATGTCCGCAATTCTTAGCAAAGATACAAATTCCGGGGTCGACACCAACCCAATTGGCCAGTGCAGAATCGAAGTATTGAACAAAATAGATTCCGACATCTTTCCTTACCCACTCGTTGAATATAGCAATAAGAAAATCGCCCCATTTTTCGGGCGTAACACTCCATTGAGTCACATTCCCCTTGCTGTCTCTTTCCACAGCAGGAGAGAATTGGATGTAATGAGAATCGATATCTTTAAAAAACTGATAAAACTGTAGCGGATGGTTGATATTAAAGTCATTTACAACTCCCATTATATTGTATTCCACTCCATGCTTCTTTAGAAGATTGATCCCCCCCACAACACGATCGAATGTCGGACGCCTATCTTTTGTTGTTCTGTATTTGTCATGGAAGGGCTTAGCCCCATCAATGGAAATGCCGATCAGGAAGTTTTTTTCTCTAAAAAATTCACACCATTCATCGTTCAACAGCGTGCCGTTCGTTTGCAGAGTATTCGATATCTGTTTCCCTTTAGCATATTTACGTTGCAACTCCAGTGCTTTCTTATAAAACGAGATGTCACGCATCAAAGGTTCGCCCCCATGCCATGTAAAAAGTATCGGCTGCATGGTTTGTGCCTCGATGTATTGAGAGACAAACCGTTCCAGAAGATCGTCACTCATTATTGTCTTATTATCCTTGTCGGGATACAGCTCCTTCTTCTCCAGATAATAGCAATAAGTGCACCCTAGATTACAAACAGCTCCTATTGGCTTGAGCATCACATACAGTGGCTTTGCAAAAGGAGCATACGTTTTCGAAGACATCCGGTCTGGTTTTAGATTGTGATATTATTTCTAGTTGATAATAGACGGACGGAAAGAGTTTTTCACTCACTTAAAATTCATCTACCTTGAGTTTCTTTCTATAATTATCGAGAGTAGTCTGTAACTCCTTCGTTATTTCTTCATACCCTTCTTTTCCGTAGAGATTATGTAATTCAGTCGGATCATTTTGCAAGTCAAACAACTCGTTACAATTAATATCTTCATCATTGCCTATTTCGCCTTTACCGTAAAAATGAATCAGCTTATACCTTTCTGTCCTCACACCATCATGACGGCGTACATTGTGAATCGCAGGATAGTCATAATAGTGATAATATAAGTCTTTTCTCCAATTTTTAGGAGTCTTGCCGTCAAACAATCCTTCAAGAGAAACTCCGCTCATTTCTGTGGGTTTCTCTATTCCGGCTAATGACAAGTAAGTAGGAGCAAAGTCTATATTCTGCACCAAAGCATCGGTTTTCGTCCCTGACATTATGGCTTTGGGATAACGTATTATCAGCGGTGTTCTGAACGATTCTTCGTACATAAAACGCTTATCAAACCACCCATGTTCTCCCATATAAAAACCTTGATCGGAGGTGTACACAATAATTGTATTATCCATCAAACCCTCTTTTTCGAGGTAATCAATCAAGCGTCCGACTTCATCGTCAATCGATTTTATACAGCGAAGATAGTCTCTCATATAACGTTGAAATTTCCAATCGAGCAGCGCATCGCCGGACAGGTTACTGTTAATGAATTCCATATTCTTAGGATGATAGGCCTTCTCCCAAGCTTCACGCTGAGCGGGAGTCATTTGATCCATCGCTTGTTGCAATCCACCGTCACTCCATTCCTTATTATAGGGTGGTGTATTCTTCAATTCATTTAGTTTCAAATCATAAATAAATGTCATCGTCTTATCGATAGTCATATCCTGAGTGCGGGCAGCAGAGCAACGGCTTTCGTAATCGTCATAGAATGTTTCAGGTTTAGGGAATTCCACATCTTCGTACAAGTCATAATACTTCGCTTCGGGCATCCAGTTTCTGTGTGGAGCTTTATGATGTACCAACAGGGCAAAAGGTTTGCTCTTATCTCTGTTTTTAAGAAAGTCTATCGAATGAGTTGTAATCAGGTTGGTTGCATACCCCTCTTCGCGTATGTATTTGCCGTGAGAGTCTTTCGTTTTGAAGCTCGGATTATAATAATCTCCCTGATCGTTGAGCACGCAATAATAATCAAATCCTTTTGGTTCGCATTGCATATGCCATTTACCTACAACTCCTGTTTGATATCCTGCCTGCGTAAGTAATTCAGAAAAAAAGATTTTGGTTGTATCTATACCTGCACCGAGCTGACGTTGCCCATTCTGATGGCTATACAAGCCTGTCATAAGACATGCCCGGCTAGGGGTAGACAATGAGTTTTCGACAAAAGCTTGCTGAAACAGCATGCCTTCGTTCGCTAATCGGTCTATATTGGGTGTAGGAGCCAACTTGGAGATAGGATGCCCGTATGCACTGATTGTCTGAAACGAATGATCGTCCGTCATTATATGAATAATATTGGGACGGGATTGAGGTGCATCACTCTGTTTATTTTGGCTATAACTATATGGGCTGAGTATTGACGCAGGAATAATTACTAAAGTAAACCTCTTTAAATCTATCATGGAATATCAGGTGTTTGGGTTAAAACAATACTCTAAAATTAATAAAAATAAATTGAATGATAAAACAAAAGTAACACACCTCAGGCTGTTACTTTTATATTACTTTCCTTACATCTAATGTTACACTTACTGAAAGATAGAAAATTGCTGGTTCAAGAAGCGAAAAAAGAATCATCACTTATTACTGATACCCATATTCTAGAAGCAATGTTTCTATTTTTTTCCACAGTTGCCCATTTTCGTTAATCTCAATAACGTGGCTATGCGACTTGTCGAAACGTGAAGTTAAAATGAATTCATCATCCTCTCCCGCCAGATCAGCCATAAAACTATGAGTCAATGCCATTTTAGGATAATTGTCACGAAACAGCATTTTTGTTTTGTGATGAGAATGATTTAAATAAACTCCCAAAATAAACTCGACACGCTGATTGAGGCTCAAGGGATATGTTCCCAATGATGGTTTGTAAAGCGTATTGAAGAGTATCTTCTCATCTTCATATTTTAAAGACTGCAAGCAGTTGCAAATATTGTTGGAAGAGAAAGTGATTGTAGTCTCTTTACTTTCATCGTCAGTTTCTGTTTTTACATCTAAGTCTTCTTTTACATTCACCTCTCTGAACAAGCTTTGACACAATTTCTTGAAATTATCAATTCTAATTTGTTCGGGTAAATCATCCGGTTTTAATGTAAATATCTGGACAATATTTTTATTGTAGTTAAAACTTCCGGGTTGCTTACTAAACACAAATCCAAAGATGCGATAAGCACTTGGAGGATATTTTGAGAAATTCCACTGTTCCTGATATTCTTTCGAAAGGTAGCTCATCCTGTTTGTTTATTTTTATTGAAATGCTCTAAATGATGTATATTTATATAATATACAATAGGGGGTTTTTACTTTTCTATTTCCTTTTTGTAAAATCCATGCCAATTAATAAAAACAAATATAATTGTTTTTTAGCAGACCGAAAAATAAGGGATTTTTAATCGAGTGTAATGTGCTTTACTTCTATCTCTTTGTTCAGAAAAATAGTTGCCGCACCTGAAAACTTTTCGGAAGATTCGGTTGTAAAATAATGCGTCTCTCCGTTTTTGGTACATGCCTCATCCATCTCGGGATGCCGTCGCAGATAATCTTTGAGGCTATGGGCAATGTATTCTCCCTGAGGCAAGGCGGTTACCTCCTCAGGTAGGATTTTCTTTATCTTATTCAGCAACAACGGGTAATGCGTGCAACCGAGAATAAGTGTATCTATATCGGGATCTTTAGCTAAAATATTATCGAGATTTTTTTTCACAAAGTAGTCTGCTCCTTCACTTTCGTATTCGTTATTTTCTACCAAAGGAACCCACATAGGGCAAGCCTCACCGGTTACTTTTATATCGGGAAACAGTTTGTTTATCTCTATCGGGTACGACTGCGATTGTATAGTGCCCACTGTACCCAATACTCCTACATGCCTGCTGCGTGTTATCTGTCCAATGATCTCGGCTGTAGGGCGTATAATACCCAACACCCTCTTATCGGGATTCATATTTGGCAGATCTTTTTGCTGAATGGTACGCAAAGCTTTTGCCGATGCTGTATTACAGGCAAGGATAACAAGGTTACACCCCATATCGAACAATGCCGTTACAGCCTGCTTGGTAAACTCATAGACTACCTCAAACGATCGAGCGCCATAAGGTGCACGTGAATTATCGCCAAGATAGCAATAATCGTATTCGGGCATAAGAGCTTGTATCTCCGATAGTATCGTGAGACCTCCATATCCTGAATCAAATACACCAATAGGTCCGGGTTTAAGCATCATCTTTTTGTTTCTGCAAAGATAAATACAATATTGAAGTTATTTGATTAATCTTGATATTAAAAATTAAATCGGGAGTTGTATCATTCCTCTATCTTTCTTTCGGATTTATAATCCGGAAGGATGGTAGTATATTTATCATGATTCTATTTGCGGATTACAAATCCTACTAATATATACTTTCGGATTGCAAATCCGAAAGGACGATCGTATACTTTCGGATTACAAATCCGAAAGGACGAAAGAGATAACATATCTAGTTATAAAATCAGGAAAAAATAATTATTTTCACCCTTCGTTACAGAGGATTTGTAATCACCTGCCTTTTATTATAAGGATTTGCAATCCGAAAAAAAACTAAACAATAATAACATTTAGCAGACCCTTCCCGCCTGCATAATCTATAGCTGAACTATACTTATACTCCTCCGGCTTATCAACAATTTCGGCTATCACCGGATTTTGGTGAATATAATTCAATTTTTGTACTAAATAATCATACATATAAATAGGTTGCATATCGTTTCCATCTTGCCAAAAATGATAATTCTTAATCTTCTTATCGTTTCGTGCAGCGTACTCAAAACGGTTTAACATCCATTCGCGACGCGACTCCTGAATGTCGCTTTCTAACGAACTAATAATTTCCTTATTTGTATGTTTCTTAAAATCGCGCAGAATGTCACTCATCGTATTTTCCCCTTCTGCACTTACACTCATATGCAAATGATTACTCATTAATACCCAGGCATATATTAATAAACCCTTGTTTTGTTGGCAATATTGCAATGACTCTATTATGATATGTTTATATCGTGGACGAGTAAAGATATCAACCCAATCGACAACTGTAGTTGTTGTAAAATATATATCTTGTGCTATTCGGTTTTGTATATTTATCATGATTCTATTGCGGATTGCAAATCCTGCTAATATATACTTTCGGATTGCAAATCCGAAAGGACGATCGGACGGTAAAATTGGAGAGGAACAAATCTTCTCTTTACTTTTTAATCTTTATCGGGATATAGATATCCTCTTCAGATTCAGGATCATTATTTTTATATTTCTCACCCAACACTTCAAAATGAGGTCTGTTATTATCTAAGAGATATTCAGATTGGGGTAGCCACTCATTAAAAATATATCCAAAGACACGTGTATCTGTACTCAACCCCTTATAATGAATCAGGGCATAAAGTCCTCCTTGTATAGTATAACTTTCCATATTCTGAGGAATATCTTCAACCAGTGAAACCTCTACAGCAGCCCACTTTCTAAAATTTATATTTGGAGAAAAATCAAAAGAAACTGGATAAATTTGCATAGAGATTAAATCAGAATTTATTATACGTTTAATTTCATGCTTTCGAGGCATAAAACTTCTCCACAAATTTGCGGTCAAGTTATTAGCATAAGACATTTCTAAAGATAATCCTACTAATTTTCGTTCGTTTAACTCTATTATTTTAACATTCAAATTTTTCATTATATTTCTATCTTTATCGAATGTAATTAATACTTTCGTTGCAGGGGATTTGTAATCACCTGCGTTCTACTATAAGGATTTGCAATCCGAAAGATTAAGTCATGAGGGATTTGCAATCACCTATTCTAATACTATGCCAACTCGCTCAACTCCAGCCAACGCATTGTTTTCTCTTCTATCTCCTCCATCAGTTGACTGATACGATTCGATTTCTGCAATAATTCATCAGTGGATAATGTACCGCTGGATAATTCATTTTCAAGGTTCGCTTTCTCTTCTTCTAGTTGCGGTATCAGCGCATCGAGTTCTTCAAACTCACGCTTTTCTTTGAACGAAAGCTTTTTCTTTTCGTCATTCTTAGGCTGCGCCTGTTGCACCTTTTCTTCTTTAGGCTTCGCAGCTTGTTCCTTTTCTTTTTCAAGAAGCTCCTGCACCTCTTTCCACTCACGGTACTGAGTATAGTTGCCTGGGAAATCCTTTATACGTGCGCTTCCCTGAAAAGCAAGCAAGTGATCTACCACTTTATCCATAAAATAACGGTCGTGCGATACCACAATCACACAACCTTTGAACTGTTGAAGGTATTCTTCGAGAATATTGAGCGTAACGATATCCAAATCGTTGGTAGGCTCATCCAATACCAAGAAGTTAGGGTTGGTTATCAAGACTGTACAGAGATACAGACGACGTTTTTCTCCTCCCGAAAGTTTATAGACAAAATTGTGCTGTTTTTCGGGTGGAAAGAGAAAATGTTGTAGAAATTGTGATGCTGTCAGCCTGCTGCCATTGCCCAAATCTATCACCTCAGCTATATTCTGAACCACGTCAATAACCTTCATCTGTTCGTCAAACTTCAGTCCGTCCTGACTGTAGTAACCGAATTTTACAGTTTCGCCAATATCGAACCCTCCTTTGTCGGGAGCAACCTCCCCCATCAGCATTTTGATGAATGTAGATTTCCCCGTACCGTTATTTCCTACAATACCCAGTTTTTCGTATCGGGCAAACACATAATTAAAATCTTCGAGTATCTTAATATCTCCAAAGGATTTGTAAACATGCTGTGCTTCGAAAATCTTATTGCCGATATATGTACCTTTCATCTGTAATTGCACATTTCCGGCATCACGCACCTGCTGGGCTTTCTTTTCCAAGTCGTAGAATGCATCGATCCTCGACTTTGCCTTCGTAGCCCGGGCTTGCGGTTGACGACGCATCCACTCCAGCTCTTTACGCAAAATATTGTTTGCACGATCCAACTCGGCATTCTGAGCAGAAATACGCTCGTCTCGCTTTTCGAGATAGTACGAAAAATTTCCTTTATACTGATACAACTGTTGTTGATCTATCTCTATGATTTCGTTACATACACGATCGAGAAAATAGCGGTCGTGCGTTACCATCAACAGACTCAAACGTGAACGTTGAAGGTATTCTTCGAGCCACTCCACCATATCGAGGTCGAGGTGGTTGGTAGGCTCATCGAGAATAATAAGATCGGGTTCCGTAATCAGCACATTGGCGAGTGCCACACGCTTGAGCTGTCCTCCCGACAGCTGAGATATTTTTTGTTCGAAATCGGTAATTTTCAGTTGTCCCAAAATCTGCTTTGCACGATGCTCGTAGTCCCATGCCTGCAAAATATCCATCTTTTGCAAGATAGCATCAAGCCCCGAATGATCTTTCGAGTTGATTACCCTTTCGTATTCGGCAATGAGGTCTGTAACATCATTCCCCGAATGGAAACACGCTTCTAGCACCGTCAGATTCTCGGGATAGGTAGGATCTTGTTCAAGATAGGCAACACGCAAGTCGCGGCGAAAAACAACGGCTCCGCTATCGTAAGGTTCTTTTCCTGTGAGGATATTCAACAAGGTGGTCTTGCCCGACCCATTTTTTGCGATCAGCCCGATGCGTTCGCCTTCGGCTATACCGAATGATATATCACGAAACAAAACCAGATCACCAAAGCTTTTTGTAAGTCCTTCAACTTGCAGGAAAGAAGCCATATATATTTTGAGTTATAAATTGAAAACTATTTTTTTTAACCGAGATTGTATTTCTAATCATCGCAAAGGTAACCAAAAAAAGAACTGCCTGATATTATAAGTAACCTAAAACATTATCACCGCAGATCACCTCCACTCAGTCATACTGACGATAGGGAGTATCTTTTGTCTTTAACAAGTAAAATAAGACAAGAATATTTTCAAATCTCCGGTATAAAAAAAGTGATTTTTCCTTTAGGGTTTTTCTTTTCTCAACGATCATATTATGTATACGGTCATTTTAGTCTATCACTTTAAAGTATCGACAATCATCATGAAGACACAATTTCTTAGCAGCTTCGTCGCTATGTTTATTTTCGGAGTCATTCACCTGAATGCTCAATGCGATCACCAACATGATGGGCATATCTGTACAAAAGCTTATGCTGCAACAGATCCCTCCGCTCCTCTTACCCCTTACGAATTTGAACGCAGAAACCTCAACGATGATGATATTCTGATAGAGATACTGTATTCGGGTATCTGCCACTCAGATATACATACCGTTAAAGGCGACTGGGGGCAAGTAGCCTATCCGCTTGTTCCGGGACATGAGATTGTGGGCAAGGTAGTGAAAGCAGGCAAGAATGTTACTAAGTTCAAAGTCGGAGATTATGCAGGTGTGGGTTGTATGGTCAACTCGTGCGGAGAATGTTACTATTGCAAAGCGGGTGAAGAACAATATTGTACCAAAGGGGCTACTTATACCTACAGCAGCAAGGAAGGTGACGGATATACGCAAGGCGGATACTCAAACAACATCGTTGTCAGAGAAGCTTTTGCGATAACCATACCGAAAGGAGCTCCTCTCGAAAAAATAGCTCCTCTTCTATGTGCAGGTATTACTACCTATTCGCCTTTGAAATATAATAAGGTGAAGGCGGGCGATAAGGTTGCTGTTGCGGGCTTTGGAGGATTGGGACATATGGCTGTGCAATATGCCATTAAGATGGGAGCCGAAGTTACTGTTTTCGACATTACCGAAGATAAACGTGAGGCTGCCGCCAAACTGGGTGCGGTAAGATATGTAAACACAAAAAATGCAGACGAATCGAAAGGTCTGGAAGGTACATTCGATCTCATTTTGAGTACGATCCCTGCTTCGTTCAGCGTAGAATCGTATCTGTCGATGCTAAAAGTTGATGGTACAATGGTTCTGATTGGTGTTCCGGCTATCAAAGACATGCCATCTGTTCAAACGTGGGCTCTGCAAGGACGCAAGAAAATATATGGAACGTTGATCGGCGGCATACGCGAGACACAGGAAATGATGGATTACTCGGTCGCTAACAACATTTACCCGATGGTAGAGATTATACCGATACAGCAAGTAAATGAAGCATACAAAAATGTACTGGCCGGAAAAGTTCAATTCCGTTACGTTATAGACATATCATCTTTGAGATAAGAGTTTTGCTGAATTCAATAAGCTATTTATGCTTGGAGGCTGATAAGGATTTTTCATCCTATCGGCCTTTTTCTATAATGAAGCAAACAGCTGGTGCAATATCGGTATCAGCAATGCAGTCATTACCCCCATCAAACCGATGGCAAGCCCGCTCAATGCGCCTTCTATCATCCCCATTTCCATTGCTTTGGCCGTGCCTACTCCGTGTGAAGAAGCTCCCATAGCCAAGCCTCTGGCAACACTGCTTTTGATACCAAGCAAACGTAATATAGGTGGTCCGATAATACTTCCGAATATACCGCAGAAAAGCACAATCACCGCCGTAAGTGATACATTACCGCCCGACTGTTCGGCAATACTCATCGCAATGGGTGTAGTCACCGATTTGGGTTCGAGAGAATGGATAAGCATCTGATCGGCTCCTGTTATTCTCGCTAATAGTACCACACTGAGTATCCCCACAATGCTACCCATAAAGATAGAAGTAAGGATGGATATTACATTGCCCTTGAGGTACGCCAACTGCTCGTATAGGATATAGCCTAACGCCACAACGGAAGGCCCGAGCATGAAGCTAACAAACCGACTGCTCTCTTCAAAAGTCCGGTAATCGATACCTGTCACCTTCAAGAATACTATAATAATAGCAATGGCAACAATCATAGGATGCAACAAAGCGATGCGTGTCTTCTTAAAAACCCATTGTCCGAACAGGTAGCTGCCAAAAACAAGGAGAAGCGTAAATTCTGTGGATTCAAATAGTGCTCTCATTTTCTTCTTTGTTCCATTTGTTGTTGAACAATAGCGACAACCACAATAACCAATACCGTACTCACCGAACAAACGATGAGTATAGACATCCAGAATTTACTGATCACACCATACGCACCCAATAAGCCTGCTCCGGCAGGAATAAAGAATATTGCCATGTTGCGGGTAAACACATTTGCTACGTCTTTTACATTGTCGGGAGAGATAGCCTTGAAGTAAAGACTGAGGAATAATAAAATCATTCCGATGATATTCCCGGGAACGAATCCTTGAATAAGATAACTGATTCCTTGTCCCAAGAAATAAAACAGGAGAATGATAAAGATACCTTTTATCATTTTCATAACGATAACCTTCTAATTAACTCGGGTACAAAGTTAGATGTTTTTTATTGATAAGCTATCAGACCTTACTTTAATTTTTCAGACAGAGTAAACTCCCTAAGTATTATTTAACTATGTAGATTTCAAAGTCATTTCAAAGGCTGTAAATATTTATCAAAAACGCTTTTATTTAGAAAAAACAAACCTAAAAGCACAAATATTTGTGAACTTTATATTATGTTTGTGCGTTTGTTTGTTAAAAGGGATTTAAAAAGGACACAATAATAACATTAAATAAAAAATTAAAACCAGAACAAATTTTTTAACCGTAGCACATTACAATCTGAAAAAAATAATCAAATCTTAATTTTAAATATTTAAAGTATATTTTATTGTATAATAATTTATTAAATAATTGTATATGAAAAAAGTATTATTCGTTTTTATGTTTGCCTTATTGGCAATCGGAGTGCAAGCACAACAAGGGTCGAAAGCTATTATGCCCAAGTTAGGTTACCAAACAGAATTTGAACGTCTAGGCTTAGGGGTCGAAGGTCGTTATTTTCTAACAAACAATATCCGCATCGCTCCGGGGTTAACATTCCTTGTTCCAAATAATAATATTACAGGATTGGATGTTGACATCAATGTGCATTACGTATTTCCTATAGAAGGTGTACAGGGACTAGCTCTTTATCCTTTTGTGGGTGGAGCAATGTTGAATAACCGTATTTCAGTTAGTGGAGTAAGTGCTAGTGATACTAGTTTCGGTATCAATATTGGAGCGGGTGGACAATATGATATTACAGATAATGGATATCTAAACTTCGAGTTTAAATATACATTTGTAGAACATCAAGACCCTGCGTATTTCATGCTTGGTTATGGAATCAGATTCTAAATATCTATAAATAATAAAAAAGGGAGAATAAAGATTCTCCCTTTTTTTTGTCTATTATTTAACCCTCTACTCTTCAAACATCTCTAACGAAAAGTTCTCCCCATCGTATACGCCATAAGAGAAAAACTTAATCCAATCGCCCAATATCACGACCCTGCCGGTAGCAGAGATCATCAGATCGAGCATTATATGCCGATGTCCGAAGATGAAGAAGTTGATATTCGGAGCCAGTTTCAAATGATTTTTGGCATAGACCACCAAGTGTTCTTTATCTTCACCAAAATAGTCCGGCATCTCGTCGTTCTCACGATTGTGGTTCGACCACCATTGCGCAAAGCCTACTGTCCAACGGGGATGAATAGCGGCATAAGCTTTTCTGCATATTTTGCTATGGAAAACAGACCGCAGGATTTTAAATGATGCGGAATCATCTCCTAAGCCATCTCCATGTGCCAGAAAAAACTTTTTGCCGAATATTTCTTTCACCAAAGGCTGAACATGAACAATCATACCACACTCTTTCTGTAAATAGTCGGTCACCCAAATATCGTGATTGCCGATAAAGAAATGCACCTCTATCCCCATATCTGTAAGCTCGGCTACTTTGCCCAAGAAGCGGACAAATCCACGCGGAACCACATTCCGGTACTCGAACCAGTAGTCGAAGATATCACCCAACAGATAAACAGCCTGTGCATCTTGCTTTACCATATCAAGCCAACGACACAGCTTGCGCTCCACCTCATGTTGTGGGAAATAACTTTCTTTGATTTTTACAGATGGCAATGTCATCATCTGTTGCTTATCCATTTTTTTCTTATGAAAAGCTGAACCCAAATGGGCATCGGATAAAAAATAAACTTTCTTTCCCACCGCCTGTGTTTTATAAAAATCCTAACTCAAGTTTTGCCTCTTCGCTAAGCATATCTTTGTTCCACTCGGGCTCGAAAGTAAGATCTACGATCACATTATTGACTCCCGCAACCGACTGCACTTTATATCTTACATCTTCGAGTATAAAATCGGCTGCCGGACAGTTTGGAGCTGTCAGCGTCATTGTGATGGTTACATTTTTATCATCGTCTATATCCACTTCGTAGATTAGTCCGAGATCGTAAACATTGACTGGTATTTCCGGGTCGTAAACAGTCTTCAACATGTTTACTATTTTGCTTTCTAATTGTAATAAATCACTCATAATTCATTTTTTGTATGTGAGTTATAAACATTCTTTGGCATATAATGTTTACAATCACCCTCTGTTAGAGGTACAAAAATAATGAAAAAAGATGATTATACGAACATCGCCCGGTTCAAGTCGTATGCAAAATTAGCAACCCAAGAGCCAAAAGATGGTGCTTGCCTGAATCGACCGGTATCATCGTGCCATATACGAATTATCTGACCCCGCGATCCCCTGTTTGCAGGAGCCATATCTAAACACAAGTGATTGCCCAAACCGTCGTCGGTAAAAGGTATCCACGAGCGACTATGCCACACTTCTTGTACGCCATCGTCTGCATTTGCCATCGCATCATCAAAGGCTCCGACAGTAGCCAGACGTTGCCAGATTACCCATTCTTCTACAATACGTTCAAGACTCATCAACTCTTCACCGTTAACGATACCATACGCATTGGGTATCTGCCCGTTATGTATTTTATAAAATTCGAGAAAATCGATGGGTAACTTTACACCAAGCACAGACTCGGCCCAGCCTATCTGTTCTTGCGTTGCCCCGGGTAGTAATACTGCATCAGGTTTCACGCCTCGTTTCAATAAATAGCTCTCTATACGAGGCCAACTTTGCTCTACAATTGAGTTTTGTGTAATAGCGGTTTTCATCTTTATACTTATTTTGCTCTTCTATAATCTCCCAGTATCCATATAGCTGTAATATGAGTTGTCACAAACAATAATATGATCGAGCAGGCGGATATCCATAATATGTCCTGCTTCTTTGAGCCGCTTTGTAATCTGATCATCATCGTCGCTCGGTTGAGTGTTTCCCGAGGGATGATTATGACACAGTACCATAGCCGAGGCTAAGGATTGGATACCTTCTTTCATTATCAGACGGATATCCACTACTGTTGCGGTCAAACCACCTTTACTTATCTGTATATTTTTCACCACTTTATTAGCCCGGTTAAGGAACAAAACCCATACTTCTTCATGCTTTAGGTCTGCTAATATCGGATGAAATATATCATACACATCTTTACTGGACGTAATTTGCGGACTGACAAGGGCTTCAGACAATTTCCTTCTTTTTCCCAATTCCAGTGCCGCCACTATTGTTATTGCTTTCGCTTCTCCTATTCCTTTAAAATCCTTTATAAGGTCTTTTATTTCCAATTTACCCAGAGTGTTCAGGTTATTGGAAACGCTATGTAAAATCCGTTGGGACAGCTCAACCGCTGTTTCGCTTTTATTGCCCGAACCGATCAGTATACCTAGCAATTCAGCATCAGAAAGTGCCGATACCCCTTTTAACAACATCTTTTCGCGGGGTCGGTCTTCTTCAGCCCAATCCTTAATGTTTAGTTTCGTATTAAGTTTCATGTAGGTTATTTGTCTCCTAGATCCATTCAACTTCAAAAATATACATAAAATTTGAATATAAAATATTTTTCATAAAAAAAATAAGGTCAGTTTTGAAAACTGACCTTATCCCCTATAAAACTAATAATTACTATGCTTTTACTCTTTCTACATACGAGCCGTCGGCTGTATTAATTTTAATTTTGTCTCCTTCGTTTATAAAGAGTGGAACACGCACCTCAGCCCCTGTTTCTACAGTAGCCGGCTTTAACGTATTGGTTGCAGTATCGCCTTTGAGTCCGGGTTCGGTATACGTTACCAAAAGTACAACGTTCTGAGGCATTTCGGCTGTCAATACAGTTTCTGTTTCGGCATGAACCTGTATCTCTACCATATCTCCTTCTTTAAGAAAAGCCACCCCGGCTATCATATCCCCTGCAAGTGATATTTGTTCGAAAGTTTCGGTATTCATAAAGTTATACCCCATATCGTCCTGGTAAAGGAATTGATACGGACGTCTTTCGATACGCACTTCATCCAGCTTCACTCCGGCATTGAATGTTCTTTCAAGAACGCGTCCGGTAGTTACACTCCTCATTTTTGTACGTACAAATGCGGCACCTTTACCCGGTTTCACATGAAGGAATTCGATTATTACATAATATTGTCCATCGATATCGATGCACATACCGTTTCTTATATCTGCAGTAGTTGCCATTGATTGTATTTTATTGTTATTATTTTTTTCGAGTTGCAAAGATAATAAATTACATTTATCAGCCAACAGTTATCAGTTAACAAACAACTTAGAACTTATTACTTTACAAATCCCCTGTTCTTCAACAGATAAATCGGATTAGGTTCTGCGCCCCTGAACTTTTTGTACAATACCATTGGCTCTTCCGATCCGCCTTTCGACAATACGTTTTCACGGAACGATTTTGCAGTTTCCTGATCAAAAATATTTCCTTTTTCTACAAAAGCCTGGAATGCGTCAGAGTCCAAAACTTCAGACCACAAGTAGCTGTAATATCCCGAAGAATAACCTCCGCTGAATACATGTTGGAAATACGTGCTTCTGTATCGAGGTATTATTTCGGAGATCAAGCCGATTTCTTTCATTGCATCTGCCTCAAATTTATCTACGTTCAGTTTTTCAAGACCTTCGCCATGTTTAGGGTCAAAGTTTGGAGAAGAAGCGGTCAGGGTATGCCATTTCATATCCAGAATTGCAGCAGCCACAAGTTCAGTGGTAGCAAATCCTTGATTGAAGTAACCCGCATTCTGAATCTTTTGTATCAACTCGGCAGGAATAGTTTCACCTGTTTCATAATGCTTTGCATACATCTTCAACACTTCCGGTTCAAATGCCCAGTGCTCCATGATCTGAGAAGGCAGCTCTACAAAGTCGCGAACAACCGATGTACCCGACACGCCGTTGTAAGTACATTTAGATAACAATCCGTGCAATCCATGTCCGAATTCGTGGAACATCGTTTCCACCTGATCGAGAGTCAACAGTGCCGGCTTGCCATCTGTTGGAGGATTGTAGTTACCCACATTGTAGATCAATGGATAAACAAACTCACCTTTATATACTTCCTGTTTGCGGAAGCTGCTCATCCATGCTCCCGGACGCTTACCCTGACGTGCAAAATCGTCGAAATAAATGATTCCGATAAATGAACCGTCAGCATCACTTACCTCATATGCTTTTACGTCTTGCTGATATACAGGTATATCTGTTTTCGGCTTGAATGTAATGCCATATAGTTTGTTTGCCACAGCAAATACACCTTCACGCACATTATCCGCTTTGAAGTAAGGTTTCAAAGCCTCTTCATCCAATGCGTATTTTTCTTTACGAAGCTTTTCGGCATAGTACCACCAGTCCCATGATTCTATTTTGATATCATGTCCTTCTTTCTTGGCAATAGCCTGAAGTTCGGCAGCCTCTTTTTGAGCTTGCGGCAAAGCATACTTCCATATATTGTTTAGCAGCCCCATCACATTTTCAGGAGTCTTAGCCATTGTTTCTTCGAGCACATAGTCGGCGTGTGATTTATAGCCTAGCATATTTGCTTTTTCGAGTCTGAGGCTAACTATCTTCTTGATGTTTTCTTTGTTGTCGAATTCATTTCCGTTATCACAACGCATATACATCGCCTTATATAGTTTTTCGCGAAGCGCGCGATTGTCGGCATATTGCAAAAACGGCTCCCAGCTTGGTTTGCTCAGACCAAACACCCATTTACCTTCCAGCCCTTTGTCTTTTGCTGTTTTAGCTGCAGCGGCAATCACATCCTCAGGAAGTCCCGAGAGATCTTCTTTTTTGTCTATTACCAATTGGTAGCTATCTGTCTCTTTCAACAGGTTCTGATTAAAATTAAGCGATGCGTTGCTCAATTCTTTGTTGATCTCACGCAAACGTGCTTGCTTCGAACCATCGAGCAGGATACCCGAACGGACAAAGCCTTTGTATGTTTTATCCAACAACATCTTTTGCTCTGTTGTCAGGGTCTTTACTTGCAGGCTATCGTCGTACACGGTTTTGATACGTGCAAAAAGCTTTTCGTTGAAGTTGATATTATCATAGTGCTCGGTACGTAAAGGCGTAATCTCTTTTTCTATGTTCTGATACACAGAATCGGACATTGTACCCGTCATTACAGAAAATACAGAACCTACCCGATCAAGCATCCGGCCCGACTCGTCCAAAGCCACTACTGTATTTTGGAAAGTAGGTGCTTCGGGGTTATTGATGATAGAATCAATCTCGGCATTATGACGCTTCATTGCTTCTTCGAAAGCAGGCATAAAATGTTCTGCTTTTATTTTATCAAAAGGAGGAACCCCTTCCGGAGTGTCGAATTCGGAAAAGAAAGGATTATCTTTCCCATCCTTATTGCTTGTAGTGTTACAAGAATAAACCATAATTAGAATACTAAAAATAAATAAAATTTTCTTCATACAAATAAGTTAATCGTGTGAATGATTAGATTTTATGACAAAAGTAAGTAAAAATAACGTTAAGGAGAAACATTTAATCGGCTTCCACAATAAAAAACAGCGGAATTAACAGATAATCCGATTAATTTTCTTAAACTTGTATGGTTTATAAAATTTAAGAATCCATGAACAAACTTCTAAGTAGCCGAAACCTTATTTGCACATTTCTGCTAATTAGCATTTTTTCATTCACCCGATGTGCAGGCAGTATAGAAAGCAAGTTGCAGGCAATAGCTGCCGAGACAAACAAAGATTGTCCTAAGACATTGGATCAGTGGACTCGCCTAGATAAATGCGTTGCTGTAGGTAGTAGTAATTTTGAGTATCATCTTACCATACTACAAGTGGTGATAAGTGATACCACTACTTTCAAAACACAATTGAAGCCGCAGCTTTTGGAGGTATTGAAAACAAATCCCGACTTAAAAATATTCAGAGATAACGGTATTACCGTAAAGTATATATACAACGACCAAAATGGGAAGTATATATTTTCTACAATCATAACACCTCAGGAGTATAAGCAATAAAAAGAATTACAAAATAAAATATGGAAGACAAACAACGCATGTTTCAAAATCCCTTTTCTGCAAAAGGACGTATCCGCAGATTAGAATATGGACTTAGTTATCTTATTTATGTAGCATACTATTATACGATTGTCCTCATTCTTACCTTGTCTGGAATACTTGAGGATGTAAACTGGAGTTTTCTTATCATTTTCCTTCTTTTGATACCAGCCTATTGGTTTTTGATTGCACAAGGAGCGAAAAGATGTCACGACAGAGGTAATAGCGGATGGTTTCAGCTCGTCCCTTTCTATGCTTTTTGGATGCTTTTTGCAGGAAGTGATTATGGCGAAAATGAATATGGGTTTAATCCCAAAGGCGAAGGCAACGAAAGTGTAGAAGATATGATAGACAATATAGGAGTACCCGAACAGGAGTAAAAGAAGATAAAAAAATGATATTAGACAAATTAGAAAACTCAGGAAAATACGAACATCTACACCCGCTGTTTAAACAGGCATTCGACTATCTGAAATCGATTGATTTCTCGAAAGCTGAACCGACTAAAACAGAGCTAAAAGGCAAAGACCTTTTTGTTATGATAAGCGACAGCGACCTGAGAGCCGCCGACAATGCGAAGCCGGAGGCACACAACAAATATATAGATATACAACTGCCAATAAGCAGGCCTGAAACCTTCGGGTGGAAAGCTCACCAAGACCTGACGCATCCTATTGGCAACTTTGATGAAGAAAAAGACATTCAGTTCTTTGACGACAAAACTGAAACACAGATAACAGTCTTACCCGGCAACTTTCTTATATTCTTCCCAGAAGATGGGCATGCCCCTTGTATAGGCGAAGGACAGGTAAGAAAAGTAGTGGTAAAAATAAAAATATAAGTTCCTCCCCCACTTTGGGAGACGAACTGTAATTAACAATTGACAGACATGCTTAAACTCATTAAAAACGACCCTTGGTTAGAACCTTATGCAGCAGCGATAGAAGGCCGTTATGAATATATCCAGAAAAGAGAGGCCGACCTTACCTGCAACGGAAAGATCACTCTTTCTGAATTTGCCTCAGGACACCTGTATTTTGGGCTTCACAAAACAGAAACGTCGTGGATATTCAGAGAATGGGCCCCGAATGCAACCGCGATCTATATGATAGGCGATTTCAACGGCTGGCAAAAAACTGAAGAATTCAGACTGCAACCAAACGGTAACGGTGAGTGGCAAATAGAACTGCCTCTGGACAAAATAAAACACCACGACCTGTACAAACTTATTGTATGTTGGAATGGTGGCGAGGGCGAACGTATCCCCGCATGGACAACCAGGGTAGTACAAGACCATCATACTCATATATTCAGCGCACAGGTGTGGGACCCGTTGCTACCTTATGAGTTTCGCACAAAAAAATTTAAGCCCAACACGAATCCCCTTTTGATTTACGAGTGCCATATAGGGATGGCTGTAGAAGACGAAAGAGTGGGTACATACGAAGAGTTCAGAATAAATGTACTTCCCCGTATCAAAGAAGACGGCTACAATGCCATTCAGATAATGGCTATACAGGAGCATCCGTATTACGGGTCGTTCGGATATCACGTCTCCAGCTTTTTTGCGGCATCTTCACGCTTTGGCACACCCGACGAACTAAAGCATCTGATAGACGATGCGCATGCGATGGGTATAGCCGTGATTATGGATATCGTACACTCGCATGCCGTAAAAAATGAAAAAGAAGGACTGGGACGATTCGATGGCTCTTACACCCAATATTTTCATGGAGGCAGCAGGCGCGAGCATCCGGCTTGGGATTCATTGATTTTCGACTATGGAAAAAGTCAGGTCATACACTTTCTGCTTTCCAATTGTAAGTTTTGGCTCGAGGAATACAACTTCGACGGATTCCGTTTCGATGGTGTCACCTCTATGCTTTATTACTCGCACGGACTGGGAGATAACTTTAGCGGCTATGAGGACTACTACAACGGCAACGAAGACGACGATGCCATTTGCTACCTTACATTGGCAAACAAGCTAATCCACGAAGTACGCCCTAATGCCATTACCATAGCCGAAGAAGTAAGCGGCATGCCGGGACTGGCAACGAAGATAAAAGACGGCGGATACGGCTTCGATTACCGCATGGCGATGAACATACCCGACTACTGGATAAAAATCATCAAAGAGCGAAAAGACGAAGACTGGCATCCTACAAGCATATTCTGGGAACTGACAAATCGCCGTGAGGAAGAGAAAACAATCTCTTACGCCGAGAGCCACGACCAAGCATTGGTAGGCGACAAAACAATAATATTCAGACTTATAGACTCTGACATGTATTGGTATATGTCGAAGCATTACGGCAGCTCGTATGCCACCGACAGAGGAATAGCGCTGCATAAAATGATACGCCTTGCAACTGCCTCAACAATCAATGGCGGCTACCTCAACTTTATGGGTAACGAATTCGGGCATCCCGAATGGGTTGACTTCCCTCGCGAAGGCAATGGATGGTCGCACAAATATGCCCGCAGACAATGGTGGCTGGCCGACAACAAAGACCTGCGCTATCATTATTTGGGCGACTTTGATAAAGCCATGCTTTCGCTTCTAAAATCGGAAAAGAAATTTGAGCAAACACCTATTATAAGGCTGTGGGATAAGGACGAAGATCAGGTGCTCGCCTACATGCGTGGCAATCTGATATTTGTTTTCAGTTTCAACCCGAGCCAATCGTTCTATGACTATGGATTTCTTGCTCCCGAAGGAAAATATCAGGTGGTGCTCGATACCGACTCTCTCGCTTTTGGAGGTAATGGCCTGACGGACGACAGTATAGAACACTTCACTTTACATGACGAGCTATACCACAAAGACGGAAAAGGCTGGCTCAAGTTGTATATACCTGCGCGTACAGCTTTTGTACTGAGAAAAATAGACTAGCTATCAGATAAAACAAGTTGCCTTAAAGGTAGAAGGAGTCTATCTTTAAGGCAATTTTCATCTTTCAATCTTCAATATTACCACTTCTTTCACCGAATTATATTTCAGTTCATTCTTCGAAAAACCCTTCTTTAAGATTGTATCATAAACATCAACTCCGGGCAGCATATCCAGCCCTCTATCTTCGGCTCTAC
Organism: Dysgonomonas mossii; assembly: GCF_004569505.1. Lineage (NCBI taxonomy): Bacteria > Pseudomonadati > Bacteroidota > Bacteroidia > Bacteroidales > Dysgonomonadaceae > Dysgonomonas > Dysgonomonas mossii. The sequence continues at coordinate 374,580 of NZ_SPPK01000002.1, read as the reverse complement.
CGGGAGATAAATAAAAATAAATAGAATCGACCGTAAATGACGCAACCTTCATCAGGCTATATTCATTTTTGTCGTACCTCACATAGTAAACGTCACCTACCTGTGGATTCTCTACCTTGTCTTTTATATCAATCTCGCCGGATATAGCGTTTACTACAACCCATACAAAAATAAAGATGACTAGTAGTGCGAGCACAGATGGCATAATGAATATCCACCGAGGAGTTCTGAACCGATTGCGAATTTCGTCCGTCACGGGAAATTGTTGAATAGTAAACGATGTTTCGCATGAACAACAAACAGGAATGAAGTGTTTAGTTGTGGGAAATAAAGGAATCTGAAGCAGATGAAAATAACGCTGATATGGCATCATCAGAATAGAATCTTCCTTACCACATGCAGGGCATGACTGTCCTGTGTGAATAGGAGAAGCAGACGTTCCCCTTGTTCCAAAAATAAAATTCATAGCATACTCTATTATCGTGTAACTGTAAGTTTGTGTGCTTAGTAAGTTTCTACGAATATATTAAATTTTTATAAATAAAGATTGCACTTATTTAGGTAAATTAAATAATAACGGATAATAATAAAAAGATTGACTATTTTTGTTCTGATTTCTTGAAAAGCATACAATAAACGTAAGTATACTGATCGGAAATCACGAAAATAGATTAATCGCAATCACGGATATTCCGTGTAATCACAAAAATAAATTTTCAACCAAATGAGTTTATACCCATTAAAATTTAAACCTATCCTCAAATCCATCATCTGGGGGGGAGACGAAATATGTAAGTTTAAAAACGTAAGCCCGCTTCAGGAAGGGATCGGCGAAAGCTGGGAAATATCAAGCGTGGAAGGCAACGTTTCGGTAGTGGCCAACGGTGCGTTGGAAAACAAAAGCCTCGACGAAATTATTTCTACATACAAAGAGCAGTTGCTCGGGAAGAAGAATTTCGAAACGTTCGGCACTACATTTCCTTTGCTTATCAAGTTTATAGATGCACGTGACAATCTGTCGATACAGGTACATCCTGACGATGAACTGGCAAAGAAAAGACACAACTCTTTCGGGAAAACCGAAATGTGGTATGTTATCAATGCTGCTCCGGGCGCATTCCTATATTCGGGATTCGAAAAAGAAATAACTCCCGATGGATATGTAAAAAGCATTGAAGACAATACATTTGTAGATTACCTTGCAAAACATGACGTTAAAAAAGGAGATGTATTCTTCTTGCCTGCCGGACGTGTTCATGCAATCGGCGCCGGAACATTCATCGCCGAAATACAACAAACATCGAACATCACATACCGCATCTACGACTACAACCGTAAAGATGCCAACGGTAACGGACGCGAACTGCATACCGAATTGGCAAAAGATGCTATCGATTATAAATTGTACGACAGCTACCAAACAGCATACACACGCAAGGAAAATCAACCGGTAGAATTGGAATCGTGCAGATACTTCACAACCAATCTGCTTGAGCTTACCAAAGATATTACAAGAGACTATAGTGACAATGACTCATTTGTTGCTTATATTTGTATGGGAGGTGCTTGCAATATACGAGACAATAAAGGCAACGACCTGAGTGTGAAGCAAGGCGAAACAATCCTTATCCCTGCCGACACACAAAGCGTAAGCATCAGCCCCGAAGGCAATGTCCTACTTTTGGAAACATATGTATAGTTAGTTTATAAGATATTTATATAATAACGCGACACCATATTTTCCTTTTCGGGAGTGTATGGTGTCTTTTTTAGAAGAAAAATGAGAGGAGTATTAATAGTAAATACAGGCAGTCCGAAGACATGTGAACGAAAAGATGTAAAATTCTTTATCCGATCGATGCTTTCAGACCCCTATGTGATGACCGTTCCCGATTGGTTTCGACCTATCTTGGTCAACGGAATTATTATTCCGCTCCGTCAGTTCAGCTCTACAGCGCATTACGAACTCATTTGGGACAATTCGCTCGACGACTCGCCATTGATACATCAGGCAAAACAATTGTCCGAAAAGCTGGAAGAGCTCACTGGCCTACCCACCGAACCCGCCATGAGATACGGACAACCCGATACAACTGCCGCACTCGATTACCTGATGAGCAAGAATAACCGATTGCACGAGGTGGTTGTGTTCCCACTGTTTCCACAGTATGCAGAATCATCGTACAAGACAGCGGTAGATCAGGTTGGCAAAGAGTTTTTTAAACGTCCGTACCCTTTCAGACTAAAATTTATAGAGCCGTACTTCAATCATCCTGCCTATATTTCTGCTTTAGCCGAAAGTATACGACCATATATCGAAAAAGAATACGACAAAATTATTTTCAGTTTCCATAGCCTTCCGCTCGACCATGTAGAAGAAGGCTGGAAGAAAGGAAAAGAATTCGACTACGTATACCAAACCAAAGAAACGGTGAGGCTTGTGATCAAGGAGCTGGGTATCGACACCAAGAAAACCCGCCAAACCTACCACTCGGCGATGGGCAAGAAATGGCTGGGCCCCGACTTGGATGAAATAGTAAAAGAACTGGCAGAAGAAGGTCAGAAGAAACTGCTGGTGGTTGCTCCGGGCTTTGCTGCCGACAATCTGGAAACATTATACGATATAGATATAAGAACAAAAGAACTGTTCCTAAAACAAGGAGGTACAGACCTTACATATATCCCTTGCCTCAACAGTGAGCCGCATTGGGTAGAAGCTGTAGCTAAAATAATTTCTTAGATGAAACGTATTTTATTCTTCAACGATGGCATGGAAACAGGCGGAACCGAAAAGCTATTGGTGAGCCTGCTCAATCATCTGGCAGGTAAAAAGTGTGTGATCACGCTTCTTTTGCCAATGCCTTCGGACAAGAATATATTGATCGAAGAAATATCACAATCCATTACTATAAAGTATATATACAAAGAGAATACATCGCACCTGAAAAAAAAGTTGGGAGAGAATTTTATGGTATTCTTTCCCCGCTTGTTTGCGAAATGGAAAGGCATAAAAGAATCTGACTACGACCAGATCGTTTGTTTCAAAGAAACATTCTTTGCTCGTATATTCAGCAAGATGCGTTTATCCAAAATTTTATGGATACACAATATTTTATATAAACGCACATACGAAACAGATTCTTTGCGAGATAAATTCTCGGCATGGCTCAACAAGAAGCAATTAAAGCTTGTACAAGCGTCATACAACCATTTCGATAAAATAGTATGTGTGTCGGATGCAGCCAAAAATGCATACCTCTCTGTATTGCACAACGAAACAAGCCCCAATCAGGACATACGGGTATTATACAACGCTATAGACCTTACAAAAGCGATAGAAAAATCGAAACAAACGATAGAAACCCTGCCGCAAGGACAAACCAACTTCATATTACTGACACGCACTTCTCCCGAAAAGCGTACCGACAGACTGATTAGCGCAGCAAGGAGGTTAAAAGAAGAAGGGTATGATTTCCATATATATATAATAGGCGAAGGCATGGATAGCCAATCGATGCAAGATTCCATTGCAATATCACACCTGCAGGATATTATCACGCTGAAAGGACGAATAGACAATCCTTTTCCTTATATATTACAGTGCAAATGGTCGCTATGTGTATCAGAGAGAGAAAGCTTTTCACTCGCCTTACTCGAATCGATGGCACTAAAAACACCTGTGATAACGACCAACTGCGGAGGCCCCGGCAACATTGTAGACGGAGGCAAATACGGCATCCTTGTAGACAATAGTACCAAAGGGGTTTATCAGGGCATGAAGATGGTTTTGGACAACCCTACCCTATCCGTTAAATACAGTGCAGACCTCCACAAGGCTGTTGCCCGATTCGACTATCAGGGCTGGCTGAAAAGCGTGGAAAAACTATTGGCTGTTAATTCATAGCTTTTGGTGTACAAGCAGATAAATGCGCTCGGCTTTTATTAACAATCTGCCTGACTTTTCAACAAAAAATATCTTGTTACACATATTTAACTTCTAAATCCTATTTTTATTTATTTAATTTGTCCTCGGAAATTTTATTATTAACTTTCTCTATGGGTAAAATTATAGCATTAGCTAATCAAAAGGGTGGCGTAGGAAAAACCACCACCACAATCAACTTGGCGGCATCGTTGGCAGCACTCGAAAAAAAGGTACTGGTAGTAGACGCCGACCCTCAAGCAAATGCATCTTCCGGACTTGGGGTAGACATAAAGAAAGTAAACAAAACGATCTATGAATGCCTTATCGGTACAGCATTGCCCAAAGATGCAATCGTAAAGACCGACATAGAACGCCTTGATGTACTGCCTTCGCACATCAATCTGGTAGGTGCCGAACTGGAAATGCTGAATATAGAAAATAGGGAAAAACAACTAGCGGCAGTGTTAGTTCCCATGAAGGCCGATTATGATTTTATACTCATCGACTGCTCTCCGTCATTGGGGCTGATTACAGTAAATGCGCTTACAGCGGCAGACTCTATCATCATACCCGTGCAGTGCGAATATTTCGCCCTCGAAGGAATCAGCAAATTACTGAATACAATAAAGATAATAAAGAACAAGCTAAACCCGGCATTGGAAATAGAAGGATTCCTTCTCACGATGTACGATGCCCGTTTGCGCTTGGCAAACCAAATATATGAAGAGGTGAAAAACCACTTCCAAGACTTGGTATTTACTACCGTTATACAGCGAAATATCAAGCTCAGCGAATCGCAAAGTTTCGCTCAGCCGGTATTGGTATATGATGCAGCATCCAAAGGAGCGATCAATCATATGCAGCTGGCGCAAGAGCTTATTGAGAAAAATTCTTAACTTTGTTTTTCTGTAGAATATATAACTAACAATTATGGCTAAAAAAATGGTTTTAGGAAGAGGACTCGATGCACTGATTGCCATTGACGAAGTAAAGACCGAAGGCTCTTCCTCTATCAACGAAATAGAATTATCGAAGATACAGGCTAATCCCGATCAGCCAAGACGTATTTTTGATGACGAAGCATTACAAGAGCTTGCATCTTCTATTCGGCAGATAGGTGTTATACAGCCAATTACTTTACGAAAAATAAACGAAGACTCATATCAGATCATAGCCGGAGAGCGTCGCTACAGAGCTTCACTCATGGCCTCCCTGACTACAATCCCTGCATATATAAAAACGGCAGAGGACGAAAATGTGATGGAGATGGCCCTTGTGGAAAATATCCAGCGTGAAGACCTCAACTCGATAGAAATAGCTTTGGCATATCAGAATCTGATAGAAACATATGATCTTACACAGGAACGACTGAGCGAACGTGTAGGAAAGAAAAGGACAACAATAGCCAACTACCTGCGCTTGTTGAAGCTTCCGGCTGAAATACAAATGGGCATCAGAGACAAGAAGATAGATATGGCACACGCCCGTACACTTGTCACTCTCGAAGACCCTGCGGCTCAGCTCGAAGTATACGAACTGATACTTGAAGAAGGACTGTCGGTGCGCAAAGTAGAAGAATACGTAAGAGCTATCAGCAAGGGAGAAAAGCTTGAAGATCTGCTTAAAGAAGAGAAAGCAGTAGAAACCGTAAAAAAAGCGGGGATAAAAAAGGCGACTCCCGAAGAATTTGAATTGTTGAAAGACCATTTATCAAAATTCTTTTCTACAAAGGTTCAACTGACTTGCAACGAAAAAGGAAAAGGGAAAATAAGCATCCCTTTCAAGTCGGAAGAAGATCTGGAAAAAATTATAGCTATTTTTGACCAATTAAAAAAATAAAACGAAGTATTCTCCGTAATATCTATATGAGGAAGGGGTTAATAATTGGTTTGTGTTGCGTTTTAGGGAACTTTTGTCTGAGTAGCAATGCTCAGGAGGCACTTCCAAATGATTCTACCATTCTCAAAAATGCACGGCGGGAAGCAAAAGAAAACGCTATCAAGAGTGATACCGTATCTCCGCTGATAAGCGAAAAACCTGTAGTGGTATTAGCCGATTCTATAATTACGATTGGCAAACCTGAGTTTAAGCCTGACTCTAAAAAGGCAGTCTTATACTCGGCTATCTTTCCCGGAGCAGGGCAAATTTATAACCGCAAATACTGGAAACTACCCATTATCTATGGAGGCGCATTAGGACTTACCTATGCCATAACATGGAATGGAGCACGGTACAACGAGTATTCGCAGGCTTATAAAGACCTTGTATTGGGCACAGGAACGAGCTATCTGAACTTTATCAGTAACAAAGATGTACAAGCAAATAAGCAAGTTTGGATCGATAGATTTAAGCGTCAGAAAGACTTTTTCAGGAGAAATCGCGACTTGGCTATTATTGCTTCGGTTGGAGTATATGCACTATGTATGATCGACGCGTATGTCGATGCTCAATTATATGATTTTGATATGTCTCCGGATCTATCCATGCGGATTGAACCCATGATCTGGATACCGACACCCTATTCTAAAGCCGCTTTCGGGCTTCAATGTATTATAAATTTTTAAACTAAGCAGGGTTCCTATCCCTTGCTATGTATCATAAAAAAACACTTATGCTGAGAAAAATTATATTTACCGGATTTCTTATTGGCTGCTCACTCGCAGTCGTCGGGCAAAGTAATCGCAAATCTCTCGCATTACGCGACACAATCACAGACAATTCGATTGTTTTCCCTGCAGACATGGAGCAAAATTACGACCAGTTGTTGTCTACATGGAGTAAGAATGTTAAATATGGAGACGATTGCAAATCGCTAAGCGACCTGCCAATCGTTTTTGACGATTCAATCTACATACGCCGCTTGTATAGCCTGCCCACCAAGATGGAAATGGTATTCAATCCCGTAGTCAGAAGCTATATAGAAATGTATGCAGGACGTAGAAAAAATCAGGTAAGCTACATGCTGGGTGAAGGAAAGTTTTATTTCCCTCTATTCGAAGAAGCTCTCGACCGTGAAGGATTACCTCTCGAACTAAAATATCTGCCCGTTATAGAATCAGCACTCAATCCTATTGCCCGCTCAAGAGTAGGAGCAACAGGACTTTGGCAATTCATGGCAAGTACCGGAAAGATGTACGATCTGGAGATAAACAGTTTGGTAGACGAACGCCGCGACCCGATGAAGTCGACAAATGCCGCTGCCAAATACCTAAAAGATTTATACTCTATCTATGGCGACTGGAATCTTGTAATCGCTGCATACAACTGCGGACCCGGGAATGTAAACAAAGCCATACGACGCAGTGGCGGACAAACCGACTATTGGGCCATCTACCCTTATCTGCCCCGCGAAACCAGAGGATATGTACCTGCATTTATTGCTGCTACATATATAATGAATTATTACAACGATCATAATATCTGCCCTATAGAATGCAGCAATCCGGCATCGATGGACTCGTTGATGATTAATAAAAACGTGCACTTCCAGCAAATTGCCGATATAATAAATGTATCTGTTGACGACTTGCGCCAGTTCAACCCTCAGTTTAAGAGCGACATAATACCCGGCGAATACAAAGGATATGCACTGAATCTGCCAATACAAAAGGTATCTGCATTTATCGAGAACAAGGATACAATATACGCTCATAAGTTTGAAGAACTGATGCCGCACCGCAAAGTTGCAGGATTAGACGTAGTTGGCGGAGGCACATCCGGCTCCAAAACAATTACTTATCGGGTAAAAAGAGGAGACACACTATCTAAGCTGGCAAGCAAATACGGAGTAACATCCAATCAGATAAAACAATGGAATAGCCTGTCTTCTAACAAACTGACAGTAGGCAGACGCCTGAAAATATATCGTGAAGTTCCGCAAAAGGCAGAGCAACAATCAGGCGAAGCAGTATTGGCATCCAATACCCAAAGCTCGGACAACACTAGCAATAAGTCGGTAAATACCGTCAAAAAAACCGAAGCCAAAACAGTAACCTCATACTACAAAGTTCGCAGAGGTGATACTTGGGCAGGGATAGCAAAGAAAAACGGAACAACAGTGGCTCAGCTAAAGAAATGGAACAATATAAAAAGCAATAGCCTGATAGCCGGTAAGCAACTAAAGATTCAGAAAACGAAATATATTGAGGTAGAAGAAGAAGTAGCTGTGCAAAACAAACTGAGTGAGCCAATATTGCCAACAGTAGAAATAGATACAGCCTTTACAGCATCACTCTTCGATACCTACCTGAAAAAAGTAGGAACAGAACGAGACGAATCTCAGCTTCCTCGTGTACGCATAGCTTCAGACGATGAAGACGATGAAGATGACAACTCCACTGCTAAAGAAACCCGCTCGGCAGGCGAATCCAAAATTATATACCACAAAGTAAGAATTGGAGAAACCATTACACAGATAGCTTCACGCTATAATGTAACAAAAAAGGAGATCATAACTTGGAATAAGCTGTCATCGAATGTAGCAAAGGTTGGACAACGATTATTAATCATTCTTCCCGACAGTAGAACCGAAGGTGCATCTAATATCAAAGCCCAACAGCCAACGAAAGACGAAACGCTTACAGCCGGCAACTAATAAGGAAATAAAACATTATTGTTAAAACCACTTTATTACAACACTCTTGCTGTTAATTATCGTTGAATTTATTATTTTTGTATCCTTACTGAATATTTATGGGTAAAGAGGATACACATACGAATGATGATTTAGCCATCGAGTCGGAATTTAACGGTCTGATCGATGATTATCTTAAGACGAACCACAGGCGCAAGGTAGAAATTATAACCAAAGCTTTCCTTTTGGCAAAGGAGGCTCACAAAGGAGCCCGTCGCCGTTCGGGAGAGCCATATATTATGCACCCGATAGCCGTCGCACGCATTGTTTGCGGCGAGATAGGGCTTGGTTCCACATCCATCTGTGCGGCATTGCTGCACGACGTGGTAGAAGATACCGAATATACAGTAGAAGATATAAAAGTTCTCTTTGGTGAGAAAATAGCTCAGATTGTAGACGGGCTTACAAAGATATCGAGTGGTATGTTTGGTGAAAATGTTTCGGCACAGGCCGAGAACTTCAGAAAGCTGCTGCTTACCATGTCGGACGACATCCGTGTTATTCTGGTCAAGATAGCCGACCGCTTGCATAATATGCGCACATTGGGGTCTATGGCGCCGGCCAAGCAATACAAGATAGCCGGAGAAACCATGTTTATCTATGCACCCCTCGCCCATCGCTTAGGACTATTTGCCATAAAAACAGAACTTGAAGAACTCAGCTTCAAATGGGAAAACCCACAAATATATCAGGAAATATCATCCAAACTTCAAGAAACACACCTCTCCAGAAAAGACCTCTACGAGCATTTTGCACAACCGGTTATAGAAAAACTGAATGAGCTTGGATTCAAATACGAAATCAGGGCTCGAGACAAATCAGTATATTCTATCTGGAATAAGATGCAAGCCAAAGGTGTGCCATTCGAGGAGATATACGATATATTCGCTGTCCGCATCATTTTCGAAAACGAACTCGGTGTAGACGAGAAAAAGCGATGTTGGGATATATATTCCGTCATAACAGATATTTATAAGCTTCGCCCCGATCGTATCCGAGACTGGGTAAGCCGCCCTAAAGCCAACGGTTATCAAGCACTGCACCTCACCGTAATGGGACCCGACGGACAGTGGGTAGAAATACAAATACGCAGCCGTCGCATGGACGATGTAGCCGAAAAAGGATTTGCGGCACATTGGAAATACAAAGAAGGCAAAATAGAAGAAGATACCGAGCTAGACAAATGGCTCAAAACCATTCAGGAAATACTGGAAAGCCCAAGCCCGAATGCATTGGATTTTCTGGATACAATAAAGCTTAATCTTTTTTCGCAAGAAATATTCGTATTCACCCCAAAAGGTGAAATCAGGACATTGGCGCAGGGAGCCACAGCTTTAGACTTTGCTTACGATCTGCACTCCGATATCGGAGACCATTGCATCGGAGCCAAAGTAAATCATAAGCTCGTTCCGCTGAGTGAAAAGCTAAAAAGCGGAGATCAGGTAGAAATACTTACATCGAAATCGCAGATACCAAAACTGGAATGGCTGAGCATCGTTACTACTGCCAAAGCCCGCACAAAGGTAGAATATGCTCTGCGAAAACTGAAAAGGGACATCGCCAAGCAAGGAGAGGAAATGCTTTACAAAAGCACCGAAGGCTCAACGATAGAAATTACGCAGCCCATCCTCGACAAAATGATGGACTATTATCAGAAAACGAATAAAGAAGACCTTTTCTATGCTATCGGCAACCAAGAAATAGCACTGCCTCAGAAAATAGAAAAACTGCTGACCCTAAAAAGGCAAAACCCTAACAATGGCATATTCAGCTACATGAAACAAGCATTGCATGTAGGCAAAAAGATAGGGAAAGCAGAAACAAAAATATCGGAGAACGAACCGATTGATCCTAAAAAAACATATATCCTCGAAGAAGATTCTTTCAACAAGAATTTTATAATGCCAACCTGCTGCAACCCCATTCCGGGCGACAAGGTGATCGGATATATTACAGATAACAACGAAGTAGAAGTACACAGCATAAACTGCCCCGTAGCGCTCAAGCTAAAAGCCAGCCACGGCAACAGAATTGTAAACCTCGAATGGGGTAGCTATACACAATTTCCGTTCATTTCGGCAATCACCATAAACGGTATCGACCGCATAGGAATGCTCAACGACATCACGAAAGTAATTACTGCCGGATCGCTGAATATCAAGAATATGAGCATAGAATCCAACGACGGTGTATTTGAAGGGCGAATCGTGGTAAACGTTCACGATGTGAACGACTTGCAGGCATTATGCGCTCGCTTAGCCAAAATAAAGGGAGTAAAAGCCGTTAACAGGAAGCAAATCGGTGGGGAATATACTCAACCTGTATAAATAAAAAATCTTAAGATCAAGATATTCGCTTCCAAAATTTGGAAAAAAAAATAAAATTCCCTAATTTTGTATCCGAAATACAAAAGGGAGAGAAGGAGGCTATGGCTTCCTTTTTTTATTACTTGGTAAAAAGATGATAGAAAAAGAACTCATTAAAGATATCACAGAGAAATATCTGGAAGGAATAACAATGTTTCTTGTAGATGTAGTGGTAAAGCCCGGCAATGCTATTGTTGTAGAAGTAGACAGCGACGAAGGAGTAAGCATTGACGACTGCATTGCATTGAGCCGCAATATAGAATCGCATCTGGACAGGGATGCGGAAGATTTTGAGCTCGAAGTAGGATCGGCAGGTATTACTTCTCCTCTGAAAATACCACGCCAGTACAAGAAAAATATTGGTAACGAAGTGGAAGTGCTGACGAAGAAAGGACAAAAACTTTCGGGTGTACTCAAATCGTGCGACGATAATTCTTTTGTAATTACCGTTACCAAGATGGTGAAACCCGATGGAGGGAAAAAGAAAGTTGCTGTAGATGAAGATTTCTCTTTTGTTTATCAAGACGTAAAACATACAAAATATTTAATAAGATTTAAATAACAACCATGGCTAAGAAAGAAACTATCAATCTAATTGATACATTTTCAGAATTTAAAGAACTGAAGAGCATAGACAGAATGACTATGATCAGTGTGCTCGAAGACTCTTTCCGCAATGTAATAGCAAAACTGTTTGGGTCGAATGATAATTATGACGTAATCATCAACCCCGACAAAGGAGACCTTGAGATATGGCGCAACCGTGTCATCGTAGAAGACGATCAATTAGAGGATGATAATACAGAAATTGCACTTTCGGAAGCCAAAAAGATAGACGAAGACTTTGAGGTAGGAGAAGAAGTGACAGACGAGGTGTTTTTCGAAGACTTCGGACGTCGTGCCATCCTCAACCTTCGCCAAACGTTGACATCCAAAATACTTGAGCTGCAAAAAGAAAGCTTATATAACCGTTACAAAGAGAAGATAGGCGAAATCGTATCGGGTGAAGTTTACCAGATATGGAAAAAAGAAATCCTGCTGCTTGATGACGAAAAAGAAGAACTTCTTTTACCTAAAACAGAGCAGATCCCTAGCGACTTTTTCCGCAAAGGCGAGCATGTTCGTGCAGTAGTAGAAAGAGTTGACAATAAGAACAACAATCCGAAGATTATTTTATCAAGAACTTCACCGACATTCCTCGAAAGATTGCTCGAGCTCGAAGTTCCTGAAATAAACGACGGACTGATCACAATAAAAAACATAGCCCGCATACCGGGAGAAAGAGCCAAAGTAGCCGTAGAATCGTACGACGAGCGCATCGACCCTGTGGGTGCCTGCGTGGGTATGAAAGGATCGCGTATACATGGAATCGTGAGAGAGTTGCGCAACGAAAATATCGACATTATCAACTATACGTCGAATATGAACCTGTATATACAACGTGCTCTTAGCCCTGCCAAAATAACTTCGGTGAAGATCAACGAAGAAGAAAAACGTGCAGAAGTATTGTTGCGTCCCGAAGAAGTATCGCTTGCTATCGGTAAGGGCGGTTTCAACATCAAGCTGGCCAGTATGCTTACAGGATACACGATAGACGTATATCGCGACATCGACGACTTCGACGAAGAGGATATCTACTTAGACGAGTTCCGCGACGAAATCGACGGATGGGTTATCGATCAGTTGAAAAAAATTGGTTGTGTTACAGCTAAAAACGTGTTGGCTACCGACAGAGACAAACTCATACAGGAAGCCGACCTTGAAGAAAACACTGTAGACGAAGTACTCAATATTTTACGTGCCGAATTTGATGATGAAGCTTAAGCTTTATTTGGTGATTAGCTGATTTCTTAATACTTTTGTATTTGGAGAAAGCCAACCTCATCTGTTTTCAGAAGCATTTATTGGGTTCACTGTCTATTTTTAGAATTAAAAAAAATATAT